>JBGSJT010000584.1:0-7773 GCA_041741715.1 Pirellulaceae bacterium
GAAGTGTCGGTGGGTCCAAGGACGCGGGAGGCGGAGCCTCCAAGACAGTGCGTTCCCAGGCAGGAGCCTGGGAACGAGCCTGTGCGTGGTGGCGTTCAGTGAGAAGTGTCGACAATTGTTATTTTCTGAACGATTGGGGACAATTGTTCTACATTCTGAACGATTGGGGACGATTGTTCTACTCTTCAAACAGCGTGAATATCCTGACGTTGCCGAACTCAGCCCCGCAACCTTCCACAGAATTGGCGGCGCGGTACCACGCGCGCAATCGCACTAGTCAGTTCTTTAAGAGCCAGCCGCAAAATCGTCAGTCAACGCATTCGACCCATGTTGGTCGAAGATAACAGTTGAGCATGAGAATCCTGCCGCTAGCTTTTATCTATTAGCTCCGAAAGTTCTAGCCGATGAAAAAGGGTAGCTTTAGCATCGTTCGGGAAATAACTGTCGTAGCTACGTTCGCCAGAACGTAGACTCCCTACGGTGTGGCGACCGTAGCTACGGGTAATGCAAGAACCGAAGTCTGGCGGCTACGCTAAAGTTATTTGGTAACCGTTCACGGGAAAGACGCTGATCGCTCCGCCGATCAGTGCTCCTCGCAAAAGGCATATCGGTAGCGTCAAGCTCCAGGGTAACGCCAAAGCGACTGATCGTCGGGGCGATCAGCGACTTTCGGGCAATTCCGTGAACCGTAAATTTATTTCTGCCCCCTCGCCTAACGACTTTAACGATTAAGTCGGTGCGACGCATCACGGCTGATGAAGTGTTCGGGCAAAATATGAGGTTGCAGTACGCGACGGTCTGTTTTGCGAGTTACAGTTACTCGCGTTCTAAATGGTAACCTGTGTAGCGTATCCCCCAGCCGCCAACATGCACCTAAGACTGAAGATTGTGATTGCGTTGATTGGCGTTTTCGCGATGTATGTGGTTACAGATACCGCCATCCAACGCTTGTTGGTCCTCCCGCGCTTCGTGCAGCTTGAACGCCGCGAAGCACTACGCGATCTAGAGCGCTGTCATCAGGCAATTCAACGCGACTTGGACCATCTTGATCGCGTTGTTCACGACTGGGGAGCCTGGGACGATGTTCGCGCTTATGTACTCGACCATAATCCCGAGTTTGAACAAGAGAATTTGGTCTCCTCGATGCTTGAGGATACCAAGCTCAATTTGGTTGCGGTGGTAGGCCTGGATGGACAAGTAGTCTATCAACAGGTTAGAGATAGTGACTTGGAAAACGCGATTGAGCTGCCGCTCTTTCCCCGCGACGCCTGGCCCGCAAACCATCCGCTGTTGGGACATGAAACATCCGAAAAACCACTCGTCGAGCGCTCGACGCGTGGCTTAGTGATGACCGTTGCCGGTCCTATGGGAGTCGTGTCGCGGCCAATCATCAGGAGTGGCAATTTGCCTCCCATGCATGGGACTCTAGTCATGGGGCGATTCTTGGATGACGCGGCCGTGGCTGCTATCGCGGAACAAACCTCCGTGCAGTTCTCACTGCTACCGCTCCCAGGAAGTTCGTCAGCCCAAGATCAATACAGGTCGAATACGCTGCTCAAACCGAGCGACGCGCAAGCTGAGATGCAGGTGGAGGAGATTGACGAAACTCAACTCCGCGTGCGATCCGTCCTACGTGACGTGTTGGGCCAGCCGATTCTACTTACCCAAGCCGACGTGCCACGCGATATTTCCATGGAGGGGAGGGTAGCCATGCGATATGCATTGGCGTCGCTCGTGATCGCGGCATTCGTTGTACTAACCATTCTGTTGCTGCTGCTGCAACGTATTGTAATTGCACCCTTGACACACCTTACGCGGCACGCCACCAACATCAGTCAGACCGGGGACCTAACATCGCGCTGCAACCTGGAGCGCAGCGACGAAATCGGAGCCCTCGCCAAGCACTTCGATATGATGGTACAGAATGTCGCTGACGCACAAGGGAGACTACTGGTGCTATCGCGCGAGGCCGGGATGTCCGATGTGGCTTCGGGCGTGCTGCACAACGTCGGCAACGTCATGACAAATGTCAATGTGTTGGCCTCGTCCATGACTGGGTCTCTCCAGAGTTCGAAGCTCTCAGGGCTAAAGAAGTCGGTGCAGATGCTGCGCACCCATAAAGAACAACTGGGAGATTTCCTGGTGCATGACGCACGCGGCCAGAAGCTCCCCGACTATATTTGCCAAGTTTCCGATCATTTGGAACTCGAGCAACAATCGATCCTGGATCAGCTTCAAGCCATGTCCGCTAGTTTGAATCATGTCAATCAGATACTCGATTCGCAACGCAAGCTAGCCAAGGGGTCGGGCATGGTGGAGTCGGTTCAAGCCGATCGACTGGCGCGTGACGCAATTGAAATGGTGCACGCTTCGTTGCAGCGACATGGCGTGGAGATTGAAGTTACGTGTGAGCCACTCCCGGCGCTGAGACTGGATCGTGGAAAAACGCTTCAAATCCTGGTAAATCTTTTGACCAATGCCAAAGATGCGGTCAAGGAATTGGAGACGGCTAGGCGTCATATCAAGCTACAAATTGAAGCGGTGGACGACCAGCGATTCTCGATCCAGGTTTCCGATCAGGGCGTAGGCATATCGCAGGAAAACCTGACGAAAATCTTCGCGCGTGGATTTACAACTAAGCCAGACGGACACGGCCAAGGACTCCATTTTTGCGCCACTGCCGCGCAAGAAATGCGGGGCGCGTTGGCGGTTCGAAGCGCTGGACCGGGACAAGGAGCTGCTTTTGTTCTAACGCTACCGGTCACGCATGCTATCGAGAATGTGAGTGCAACATGTTAGAGCAGAGTCGATTACCAGCCCGAATTCTACTCGTCGATGACGAGCAAGCCATACACTCCGCTTACCGCACCATTCTGGTTAATAGGGAGATTGACACGGCACTAGACGAACTTGAGGCGGCCCTATTCGGCGACGATACGTCCCAAAGTGCGTCGACTGGCTCAGATAGCGATTGGCAATACGATTTACTCCACACGATGCAGGGCTTGGAAGCAATCGAACTGGTTGCCCGCGAGTTGGAATTGGGGCAGCCCTGCGAAGTTGCCTTTGTCGATATGCGCATGCCACCCGGCATCAATGGCTTGGAGACGATCGAACGACTTTGGCAGGTCGATCCACAATTGCAAGTCGTGATGTGTACTGCCTTTTCAGATTACAGTTGGTCGGAAGTGATCGGGCGTTTGGGTTTGCGGGATAATCTACTGCTACTCAAAAAGCCATTCGCCAATGAAGAAGTATTGCAATTGGCCAATGCGCTCACTCAGAAGCGCCGCGCGGAGATCGAGAACTGTCTGCAACTCGAGCGACTGCAAGATTCCAATCGTCGGCTGTGCCAAGAGATTATCCATCGCAAGTCGGCGGAGGATCGCTTGCAACATGCCGCGACTCATGACCAACTAACCAAGCTACCCAATCGAAACTACTTGCGAAGTGTGCTGGCCGAACGTTTCGAAGCCACGGATAAATCCAAGCATCTGCACGATGCGATCATCTTTCTCGACCTGGATAATTTCAAAACCATCAATGACAACCTGGGGCATGTCGTCGGCGACGAATTGCTCATTCAAGTCGCACACCGACTGCAATCGGTCCTCTGCGGGTTCCGTACGGATGTCATTGTGGAACCAGGCGCGATTAAGGAGGCTCCCCACAGTCTCGTGGCCCGTTTGGGAGGTGACGAGTTTGTCGCCTTGCTGTTGGATAGTCCCCACCGCGATGAGGTCATCGGACTATCGGAAATGTTGCTAACCCATTTGAGTAGCGATTATGAAATTGGTACGCAGGTGGTGCATATCGGAGTTAGTTTGGGGATCGCTTATACCGAGTGTGGCACGATTCCTCCAGCCGAGCTGATGCGAAATGCGGACCTAGCGATGTATCGAGCCAAGTATACCGGCAAGAGCCGCATCGCGGTGTTCGATCGTGAGATGCACGCCGCCGTCATGCGGCGTCTTGAATTGGAAGCCGCTTTGACCACCGTGTTAAAAGAGGGTGGACTACGGTTGGTCTACCAACCAATCTTTAATGTCAAGGATGGAAGGACCATCGGCCTTGAAGCTCTGTTGCGCTGGAATCACGACGCGCTTGGGGACGTCAGCCCACTGGAGTTTATTCCAGTGGCTGAGGAAACGGGCTTGATCGTGAGCATCGGTCGCTGGGTAATCCAGGAGGCTTGCCGCACCATCGCCATGCTGAACCAAACCGTGCCGCACTTGCACCCGTTGTCGGTGGCCGTGAATGTCTCCAAACGGCAGATTGTCGATCCAGGCTTCGTCAAGGATGTTGAACATATCCTCGCGACCAACGGCGTCAGCGGTAAACAACTGACGCTGGAGATTACTGAATCGCTCATCATGGACAATCCGGAAGACATTGTAGATCGCTTGCACGAAATCCGGGCGCTTGGCATCCGCTTGTACATGGATGACTTTGGGACGGGGCACTCTTCGCTGAGCTGCCTGCATCGTTTTCCAATCGATGTTCTCAAGATCGACCGCTCCTTCGTCTCGACCATGGAATCCAACGACGACTACGAATCAATCATTCACGCAATTATCACGTTGGCCCACAACCTGAACACAACGGTGGTTGCCGAAGGGATAGAAACCCAGTGGCAACTGTCGCGACTGCGTGATCTCGATTGCGACTTGGGGCAAGGATTCCTGTTCTCGGAACCCAAACCGTTAACTGAGATTATGGAGTTGTTGTGCCAGCCTGGATCAGTTGAAGCGGGTGGGCCGCCACCTGGCTCTTTTCTAAGCATATCGTCAGCGATCGCCACGCCATCCCTGAACGCAGCCGCGCCATAGCCCGCAGGCCCTGCTTGATTACCAATCTTGGGCGGTTTGAGCTATAATGCCAGGCTGCCTTCACGCCTGTCTCACAAGAGACGCAAAACCCTCGCTCATCCCTCCTCAATCCGCTATTGGATGTACTATGAGAGCGCTCATCACGTTTGTCGTTGGTTTGATACTAATTTGGTCTAGCTTCTCCGCTCGGGCGGCCTACGCGGCACAACCGGCGCCAGCCGATGATGCCGATCGACAAGTGCATGCGGGTGTCCCCGTGGGAAACATTTCATCTGGCGAATTCACCGACAGCCAGATTTTTCCTGGGACCCGACGGGATTACAGTCTCTATGTCCCCGCGCAATACGATCCAGCTCAACCAGCCAACTTGATGGTCTTCATGGATGGGGCGAACTATGCCAAACCAACGGGAGACTTTCGCGCGCCAATCGTGCTGGACAACCTGATCCATTCGAAGTCGATTCCAGTGACAATCGCGGTCTTCGTCAATCCCGGCACGATCGTCGCAACACAACCCAAGGCGAAGGACCGCAGCAATCGTTCGCTCGAGTACGATGCTCTGGGTGACGACTATGCCCGTTTCTTAATTGAAGAGTTTCTCCCCGTCGCCCTCACAGGACTTAACGTCTCCTCCGATCCCCAACATCGCGCCGTATGTGGCATCTCGTCCGGTGGTATCTGCGCATTCACGGTAGCGTGGGAAAAACCCGATCAATTCGGCAAAGTGCTGAGCCACATTGGAAGCTACACCAACATTCGCGGCGGCTGGGCTTACCCGGGACTTATTCGCAAGACGAAGGACCAACCCAAGCCGATCAAAGTCTACTTGCAAGAGGGGAAAGACGACCTCAACAATCTGCATGGAAATTGGCCACTGGGCAATCGCGACCTAGCGGCAGCACTTCAATATGCTGGCTACCACTACCAATTGGTGATGACAGCCGGGGGACACAGCAGCCAGTGGGGAGGCGTGGAGCTCCCCAGTGCGCTGCGCTGGCTGTGGTCCGACGATTCACAAGCAACTCACTTTCCCACCAGCGAATCCAAGCCCGAGTGGCAACCACCGACAGATGCCATCGCCAGTGATGCCGTGCCACGAGGGACCGTCGAATCGATGCCACCGTGGGAATCAAAAATTTTCCCAGGAACAGTTCGCGACTGGGCTATTTACGTTCCAGCCCAGTATTCATCCGATCATCCGGCTGCACTGATGGTCTTTCAAGATGGAGAGCGGATGCGAGACATAGAAGGCCGCTGGCGGATTCCTATCGTGTTCGACAATTTGATAGCCCGAGGCGAGATGCCCCTCACGATTGCCATCTTCATTAACCCAGGCAACGATCCTTCCAAACCGCAGCCAAAGGGGAAGCAGAGCAATCGCAGCTATGAGTATGACAACCTGGGCGATCGCTACTCGCGTTTCCTACTGGAGGAGATTATCCCCGAAGTCGAAAAGCGATACAGCATCACCCAGGATCCAGAACTGCGTGGGATTGGCGGTTCGAGCTCTGGTGCCATCTGCGCTTTTACCGTTGCCTGGGAGCGCCCCGACCAATTTCGCAAAGTCTACTCCAACGTGGGAAGCTTCGCCAACATTCGCGGCGGCAACGCTTATGCGTCGCTGATCCGCAAGACCGAACCCAAGCCGCTACGCGTCTACCAGTCTGACACCAGCGGCGATCTCGACAATTCGTTCGGTCATTGGCCATTGGCCAATCAACAGATATCTTCCTCACTGAACTACATGGGGTACGACGCGCGTTTCGATTGGGCCGAAGGTTATGCGCACAATGCAGACTACGGCAGTTCGCGTTTCCCAGAAGCGATGCAATGGCTGTGGCGCACGGAGAAACATGCACCAGTGCTGGACACTCGCGGTGATTTGAAAGGTGACATGACACTTTTGCGACTGTTGATTCCCGGTTCGGGATGGGAAGTCGCGGCAGATCAACTCGGCTTTGCCGATGCACCCTGCAGCGATGCGGCTGGCAATTTTTACTTCTGCGACATGAAGGCACCGGCCATTTACCGAATTAGCGCGAGCGACGGGACGCGCACCGAAATCGCCAAACAGTCGGTCAGCGGCTTGAAATTTGGTCCCGATGGTCTGCTCTATGGCTGTCAAGGAGCAACCAAGAAAGTGATATCGATCGATCCCACTTCGGGTACAGTGAAAGAGATCGCCTCGGGTGTGACACCCAACGATTTGGCCGTTTCCTCCGATGGGTTTATTTTCATAACCGAAACGAAGGATCAACGCGTAACGCGGATCAATATCGCCACTGGTGAGGTGGCTGCGGCAGATACTGGCATCACGCGTCCGAACGGTATTGCACTGACCAACGACGGTGGGACATTGGCCGTTTCCGATTCAGGTGGTCAACACACTTGGACCTTCCGCGTCAACGCAGGGGGTGTGCTCGATGCCAAGATGGCGACCATGCCCATGCGACTGTCGATCGATCCAGACGGCGAATTTAAGTTCAATGAACCGCCACCGTATCTCGCTGCCTCGCGCGGCGATGGGATGGCAGTTGACAAGGCGGGACGGTTTTACGTCACTAGTGGTGAAGGGGTACAAGTCTTCGATCCCACCGGACGACCCTGCGGTGTGTTGCCTAAACCTGACCCATCACAACCCCTGACCAGTTGCACGTTGGCGGGTGCCAATCACGACACCCTCTACGTCACCAACGGCAGTCGAGTGTACCGCCGCAAGTTGATGATCGAATAAAACTGGACAGCGTCACTCTACGCTGGAGTCCAGGCTTTAGCCGCCTGTATGCGCTGGAGTCCAGGCTTTAGCCGCCTGCATGCGCTGGAGTCCAGGCTTTAGCCGCCTGCATGCGCTGGAGTCCAGGCTTTAGCCGCCTGCATGCGCTGGAGTCCAGGCTTTAGCCGCCTGCATGCGCTGGAGTCCAGGCTTTAGCCGCCTGCATGCGCT
>JBGSJT010000585.1:0-2821 GCA_041741715.1 Pirellulaceae bacterium
AAATGAAACAACCAAATTACGAAGTTAACTTACCGGAGGAGGAACCAACATGGCCGAAAGGAGACCACTGGCCGCAGCTGTCAATAGTTTCGCAGGTGCCGATCCAGCGGAAGTGCGAGCATTCGTTACCCAGGAACGCAGACCCAACCCAGGCGACCTGAACGCCAGGCATGAAGCGAAACCCATGCATCCTACCCAGGCTTTAGCCAAGCCAAAGCAATCCCGTTTACATCCCGTTGGACTGATTCCAATAACCATCCGACTTCGACCCGAAATCGCCGGTGCGCTCAAACGCGCTTCCCTAGAACGGCAGCTTCGTGGCGAAGAAGTCTTTACTCAGCAACAGCTAGTGGAAAATGCCCTAGAGCCGTGGCTGATAGACGAGGGATACATTGCGAGGCTGGACTAGGCCTATTGCATTACGTTTCTGCCAATGGTCCCGCCGCGGTAAACCAGCGGACTGTGATTTGACTTGTTAGGTCGAATCATGCTAGCCAAGCCAATGGAAGATTGTCGCTCTTTTCAATTGCCCAACCGGTACTCGAGGCTGTCTATCTCTTTTTGATAGTCAGGACTAAGTAGCCATAGCTAGCCAAATAGAAAAGTAGCCAATCGCTTCGTTTCTACACCCTGATATCCAAGGAGACGTTCCATGATCAATTCGTTGCGAGAGAATGCAAGTTGTGTCGTTCAACCCAGTGGTACCATTGGTGCGCCAAAGTCGTTCGCAGTTTGTGATCATACACTGGAGCTATTCGACGGACAGGGACGTCTGAGAGGCACATGGAAGGGAGACGATTCCCCGCATGGTATCCGTTATGCATGTTGTCATTGTGGGAAATTCTATGGCTACCAGCCGAACAGGAAATCCCCCGCAGCCTTGCAAAGTTCGGGACAGATGAGCGATTGAGATTGATCGGCCGGGCGGGAATTGGCGAGTACGACTTCAATGCTCAGTCTGTCGGTGGTTTTGGTTAGCAATCAATTGTCGAAGGTTTGCCAGCCGGTTGCCTGTGGGCAACCGGATTTATCATTGGTGGAGAGTTGTCCAACCGACGATCGCAAATGAGCAATTGGCCTCACCATCGGTTGTGCGCAATGCCACGCTCACCCCGCGCAGAAACTGCTCAATTCCCTCAAGATTTTAGAATTGGCGAGCTAACAGGAAGACTGGGCACCAGTATTTATTCGCGATAAGTTGATTGTGCTAAGAGAGGGCATGTTTAAAATCCCAAGGATTTCTAGTGACTGGATCATCGAAGCCGTCGCGTACAGCCAAAGCTCGAGCCTTCGCACGTTACCGACCTCTTAGCAAGTCCGCAGAGGTATATCTTCATCATTCCTTCATGCCCGAAAATGTTGGTCGCTCAGCATGGCCAAAAAATTCTTTTCGTTCTTCATTGCTTTTTGCTCTGCGGTCGGCGATAAAAAGTATGTGGCCCTGCTCGGTCGAGTAGGGCCTACGCAACCTCTGCCTTTATTGAAAGGGTATTGCGATGAGCGGAGTAACTAACGAACTCCGCAAGGAAGCAGCTATCGTGTCATTTGGAGACACCCTCATTCCTCGCCGAACTGCGTTGAAGCAGGCAACGGCAATCGGTGACCAGGGACTTTTCGAACCTCTGGTTATCCCAGTGGATAAGCACCAGCGAAAATTCGTCTCCGATCTGCGACGGGCAATCTATCAGCGAGTGGATTTCGAGTCGCTAGAATTGCTGGAGATGCCCGCCCGTGAAGCAATCGTACAGGGCTACGGACTTTGCTTTGGAAGATTGAAGGGGCTTATCGACGAATGGTCCCAGTTTGTGCGTGTGCTAGTTCGCATCGATTGCGTCCAGAATGGGCCACGGATGAAGCATGTCGACGACCTCATAAAATCGAAGGCCGAGAAGTGGCAAAAGGAAATCTGCTCTGACCCAGATCTCAGAGCATTCATGTTGCGATCTGTTGTGACCAGTGAATTGATGTCTGCGGACGTCTCTAAAGTGCTCCCGAAGCTAGTGGAAGACATTCGCAACAAATGCGAAGCATTTGCTGAGCGTTGCATTGACCAGTTGTCGCGGCTTGTCGATCTGAATGTCTGCGGGTTGGTGCGGCGATTCCCGAACTATATGACAGAGTATCACTTTTTCTATCGTCAGCTCGATGGGGTGATAACGAGCCAGACTCCTCACTATCGGCGTGAGTATGTGAATCGGGGAGACGTTGGTATGTCGTTTTGGAAGGACATCACCAGTGTCGTCATCGAAGGTGAAGCAACGCGGACGCTCTGTCGGCGCGTCCATCACCTAATGCATACCATTGAGATTCGGCCAGAGTGTGCGAGCATTTACATTCCCCAGCTTCAGCGAGAATTGTACGCTTCCTGTCCCACTTGGGTGAAACCAATGGTGCGTATGATTGAAGGGACGATGATTGGCGAAGCGAAAATCGATGTCGATGAACAGCCTGACCCGTTTGGGGCAACGATCGTTCAGAAGGAGGTGCTCACGCCGGCTTTTTATCCTGACCCGGCGTTTGTGCTTGGCCAGTTTGTTTTGACTGGATGGGGACCCGATGAAATTCAGGCAGAAAAACGTTTGGCCAAGAGCAGCGTCGACGCGGCACGGAACAACACTAACAAAACATTCCTCCCAAACTTCAAACGGTACGGCAATCAGTGGGTCTCATCGATTACTGCAATTTGCGCCGTGATCTTGATGGTTAGCGGCGGTGGTTCACTCATCGGACCTCTTGCACTTCTTAGTGCAGCGGTCGGATGGTCTGTTTTCTGGAACCCCACCGAGGGGCATTTCCGGTTCCATGCAGACATTGCTGTGTT
>JBGSJT010000586.1:0-4608 GCA_041741715.1 Pirellulaceae bacterium
CTCACCCACAACCGGCGGCGTTATGCAGTTGGCAGGACTCTGGGAAGTCAACACGCGGGCCACCGGCCAGCCCATCCGCACCTGTACGATTGTCACCACCGCCGCCAACGCCAGGCTGTCCAGCATTCATGATCGCATGCCCGTTCCACTGGAAGAGGAGGCGGCTGCGAGTTGGCTCGATTTGCAGTGCGATGCCAGCGCAGCACTCGGTCTACTGGGTCCGGCTAGAGAAGATTTTTTTCATGCTAAACAAGTCAGCCAGCATGTTAACAATGCTCGGCATGAAGACGCGGGCTGTTTGAATTAGCTAGGCAAGGCGTGTTTTCTTTCCACGCCACAGACGAGGTCGACGCAGGGAAATCGAGATTTCGGAGCTCAATGGCTCGACTGCATATACCTCTGTTATGGCTCCAACCGCGATGTGACCATCGCCAGCGTACAACGCGAGGCCAGCGTAACCCCCGTTCTCTTTCTCTTCCGCTTAGGGCAAAGACCGTAACGTGAGCTTCTTTTAAAAAATGCTCAAACCATACGGTTGAATCATTCGAGGTCTACTGTTATCCTCGCACGTCGAATGCGTACGTATCTGAAAGCTTTCCGTTCGTTAGTTCTCACTGAAGTATAGAGGGTGCGCGAAATGATGAACCGCTTAGTATCGCTGATCCAAAGACCGAAGTCTAAGCGTAACTTACTTCGCCGAATTTTAATCGAACAACTCGAAGAGCGCGCGTTACTTGCCATCGATATAGAAGCGGTTTCAATCCTGGCTAATAATTCTGGTGACGGGCGACTGCATGCATCCTACGGCCTTTCAGAGGCAGTAAGCGAACCGTTCGAGATCGGCCTTATCGCAGTTGACAACTCTGGAACAGGAATTCCGGATGCTTTACTTGCAACCATGCGAGTTGAAAGCCCCGCTGGTTTAGCCGAGGGGGTCCATGTTATCTCCTGGCGCCCAGACTTCGTTGATTTGGAATATGACTATCTACTTTTCCTGGAGGTTGATACAGACAATAGTGTTTTTGAATCAAACGAATCAAACAATCGGAGCCTTTTCTCGGAAGGTGCCTTTCAACTAGCAAATGGAGTTGTTCAGGTCCACGGTTCAAGTTTAGCGGACGTCATTGAGCTCTCGGCGGGTGCAACGCTGGGTCGTCCAATAATTGCGTTTAACAATATCGCGTTGACCGTTGGGAACTCGCTGCCGTTCTCGGGATTGTCGATTAGAACACACGGTGGCGCCGATATCATTACGGATAATATCGACTATGGAAATTGGCAACTTCCTGTTGCGATTTACGCTGGCTCTGCCAACGACACGATCTCGGTAAACATCCAAAGTGCCTCGATCGATTCCGGTGTGGGAGTTGACACTGTAACAATCAATGGCTCTTCCGGACCTGATTACCTTCTCGTCGACGGTTACGGTATCCAGCGTGGCGGAGCAGGGCGCACTGATTTGGTAGGTACTGAGAATCTCATCGTTTTAGGTCTCGCTGGTGAGGACAATTTTAGGTTCGAAGGCTCGCCAGCAGGTGTTGTGAACGTGACACTCATTGGCGGCAGCGAAAACGACGTGCTTGATTTAAGTAGACCACTCGGAGCCATACTGTCGCCGGACTCTGTGGCAGAGTTTGAGTCTATCGATTTACAAAGCGCGGGCCTAGATTTGTTGGATAGTTCCTTCTTGGAATTTGTGTCGGATCTTCAGTCGATCACCCACCTAGATCTACGATACAATAATCTAGATTTATCAAATGTTTCTACTCTAAACGAATTAGCCTCCGGCTTTGGTGGCTTGGCCGAGTTACAGCTATATGGTAACCCGAGTTTTGATACGGTGCCAAACTTGTCGGCACTGGCCGGTGCCTGGCTTCGAGTGGATATTGCGCCGGTTAATTTGCAGTCAGCAGAACAAGGAGCGGATGAGGCGACAGTTCTAGCCTCGATTGCTAATTCGTTGCACAATTTACCGCTCCATGTCATTGAGTACGTTGTAAACAATTTCGAATATGAGGTGTATTCGGGGCAAAAGAAGAGTCCGTTATCAGTGATTCACACCGGTAAAGGGAACGACTGGGATCTGTCAAATCTGACCAGATCGCTTTTGAGCTACGCAGGTCTCAGTACGCAGGACATGCGTTACGCTGGAAACCGCACGAACGGCAATGATTTCGTGTATTTGACAGCGGAAAACTCTCGGGAATGGCTTGGCACCACGGAAGCGTCGGATTGGAGGCGCGAGTCGGTTCTGGATTTGCTACAGTCGGGCGGATCAGCCTATGGGTTAGCACATCCTCTAGACAATAAACTAGATGCTGTAATCTTTGACCAAATTTGGTTGGAGGTAAGTGGAGGTAAGTGTAGGTAATGAGTGGTATCCCGTTAACACTTGGTACAAACTGAGTCATTCGACGTCGGTTGCCTCCTATTATCTTGAGGATATAAACGCCAGATACGGTTTCGCGTATGAAAGTTTCGCCGATCTGGTGGTCGCACAGGTACCCGTAAACCCTGGCTCGGAGAACCTGTCGCTGCTGGATCCAACAAATGCAGACGGCAGATCGTACTACTACCCTGCAGGCGGAAAAATCAGAGCTGAATCGATCGCGGAATGGTATCAGAAACGCGTTTCTGACTGGCTCGCTGTTCATTCGCCAGGTCTGAGTGTAGCCGACTTAACCTACTCAGGAACAATTCTTCCGAGATCTATCAACAACCTTGGAGATGCGTGGCCGGCTCAAGTGCTTTTCTGGAGATACAACCCTTCCTCAACTGACATCCGTGGTTTTCCGGCCGCATCAGGCGACTTGACGGAGACGTTCGTCCCGACAATTCAGGACTCTCACCGTATCGTCGTGAGTGCGACCAAAGAGGAGTGGGACGAGTCGACTTCTCAATGGATCGAGAGATCGCTTTGGCAGTCACCGTTAACACTGAGTATTTCGAATGTTGGTTTGTCGAACATTTACGCGCGCAAAAGTTCATCCGACTATGTCCAACTCCTTGTCAATGGAGTCGTTTGGTCTGATGCGCAGCCCTTTACCGTCACGGAGAACGAATATTTTAAACTCAATGTCCAATACTTTCAGCCGTTTAGTACATCGCAATATGCGTCCGATTCCTCTGTGTATCCTGGGGATCATGTGGTGGTGATAGGGCTCGGGGCTGGGCAGCGATCTGAAATCGATATTGCTAATATGCGAACGATCGCAACTGACCAGGCGATCGAAGCGGTTGTTGAAGCGCGAGGCGGCCCAGCCAATGGCGTCATCAGCTCCTTTAGTACTGACGACCTAGCACAGTATCTCGCGCTTGCAAGTGCCAATTATTTCGCCTCATCGGAACGTTCCTATCAATCACTAGACGATATTTTTCATACTGTAACGAACGGCGTCGAGGTTGGGATGTTTTCCGCGAAGGCTAACATAACAATAGCGGAGATCTATGAAAATTTGGACTTCGCAGTGGCACCAAGAGAATTATTGCTTGATCTAGGGATTGGCAGTACCTACGCGATTTCTAGGGAGCCGCGCGGAAGTAATTTCATAAATTACGGCAGCTACTCCTGGCCTGACCAAAGCCGGCCAACTAAAGCGAGTTTTCTCCTTGGCATAAGTAATAGCTCGTGGGAAGAAAACCACTTATGGGAATCGATGGCCAACCGCTTCGCAATTTCTACTATCAAGTCGTTTCAACTTGGCCGCCTTAACGGAGTGCCAATCTACAATTTTGATAAGCCAGCTTGGGACTCCTGGAAGACCAGTCCTTCGAACGCGCTTTCTTCATTTATGGTCGAGGTGCTCGACTACGGTTTTACGCGCAATCCCAACACTCGTATTTGGTTTCCGAACCTTATGCTGAATATTGAAGATGGCTTACCGAGTGTCCCCAATTATGTTGGATTGGGGTGGTATGACGAAGTTGATGGCTTTCTGATCCAACAGGATTCTCAATCCGCCAACGGTGGCTCCGCAACCTCTTCAACTGTTTCGCCGTCCTTCGTCGCCAATGCCTCACCAACACTGAACAATAGAGTCGCAGGGGATCCGGTGAATACCGTCACGGGTGCGACAATTCTCGATTTTGAAGATATAAACATCCCAGCAATCGGTCTCTCATTGACTTTGCAGCGGCACTATGACTCCAATACCGCAAGCTATTACAACCAGAAAGGTGGCTTACGGGATCTCGGGCAGGGTTGGTGGCACAACTACAGTGACCGACTCTATTTAGAGAACACAGATAACGCTCCTGGCGTTCCGATATCCGATGGCCCGAATCTTCAGTGGATTGACTCGCAGGGTCATGTTTTCAAGTTCGAATCGAATGGCAGCGATTTTGTCGCTCCTGCAGAACTGAGTGGAGAATTCCACTTCGACGTTGAAGCTCAGAAGTACGTCTATCGTGACAGAGGTGGGCTGGCACGACGATTTAATACGGACGGGACTCTCGACGCAGTTCTGGATAAATACGGCAATGCTTTACAAGCAGCGTACTCAGGGGGTAAGCTGGCAAGCGTTACGAGTAATCCAGTTTTGGGTATGCCTGTAGATGTTGCTGCAACAATAGTCGCCAGTAGGCTTGATTTTGATTACGATGCGTCCG
>JBGSJT010000587.1:0-23875 GCA_041741715.1 Pirellulaceae bacterium
ATCGTGCGGGAAATTACTGTCGCAAGTTGCATAGAAATCATAACCCGCTGCGTCAGCAAGGACCAATAGTCAGCGACTTCCCCTCCTTGCTGACGCTGCGGGTTACTATTGTTGCGACAGTTATTTCACGCACGATGCTAAGCTGAAGCAGTGACACGAAACGTGTGCTAGAGTTTAGCGGTTCCACAAAAGGTATCGCCACATGTCAGCACGTAAGATTTAAGCGCCAGAACAGAAGATATCGAATATACGGGAGCACCTGATCGAAAAGGTGGCAGTCTCGGATCTTTGCGATAAACACGGGATTAGTGTTGTCAACTTCTATAATTGGCAGAGGCAGCTTTTCGAGAACGGTGCAGGCGCTTTTACATTAGCATAGAGCAGTCTGAAGATATACAAACATGAAAATCTTGAGTCATAGGGGCTTCTGGCTTTCTGACGATGAGAAAAACACTCCAGATGCGTTCATTCGTTCGTTTGCATCAGGGTTTGGAACAGAAACCGATTTGCGTGATCTGGATGGTCGGCTGGTCATCGCACATGATCCACCGGAAACCGGGGCCATGACGGCCGAAGCGTTTTTGAGGTTGCATGCCGAATATGACGGCGCGCTACCATTAGCCCTGAACATCAAGGCTGATGGACTTCAGAAAATGGTCGGCTCGCTCCTGGAAACACTGTCGCCGTTGGAAGCCTTCGTGTTCGACATGTCTATTCCGGATACACTACACTGGTTGAACGCGGGAGTGCCAGTTTTCACGCGGCACAGCGACATCGAACCAGAACCACTGTTGGCCAAGCGCTGTGCGGGAATCTGGCTAGACGCCTTCGGATCCGACTGGTGGGATGCCGACACGATCCGTCGCCATCTGGATGTTGGGCGTCGAGTCTGCATTGTGTCTCCCGAATTGCATCAGCGCCCCTATCTGCCAGTCTGGGAACGGCTTGCCGCCGCCGATGACCTACTGAATGCATCAGAGTTGATGATCTGCACAGATCATCCGCAGACTGCAAAGGAATATTTCAATCGTGCCCATTGAAGCAATTGTGTTCGATATGGATGGCGTCCTGATCGACGCCAAAGAATGGCACTTCGAAGCGCTTAACCGAGCTTTAGGTTATTTTGGATATACGATCTCTCGCACCGATCACGTGACCACCTTCGACGGTTTGCCCACCCGCAGGAAACTCGAGATTCTGTCAGCCGAACGCGGGTTGCCACGCGGTCTACACGAGTTTTTGAATGACTTGAAACAACAATACACGGTCGAACAGGTACATCTGAAATGCAAGCCGATGTTCGTGCATGAATACGCGCTGTCGAGTCTTAAGGCAAGGGGCTACAAGTTGGGGCTGGGCTCAAACTCGATCCGCTCCACGGTCGAACTGATGATGACGAAAAGCAATCTCAGGCCGCATCTGGATGTGATGGTCAGCAACGAGGATGTAACCAAACCCAAACCACACCCGGATATCTACCTCAAGGCTGCAGCGGAACTTGGCGTTTCCCCCGAGAAATGCCTTGTGGTCGAGGATAACCTCAACGGTATCAAGGCCGCCGAGTCTGCCGGCTGCCATTTGCTGGTAGTGCAGAACGTCCTTGATGTGCAACTTGACCGATTGCTTCAAGCAATCCGCCACGCCGAGGAGACGATGGCATGAATATCCTGATTCCAATGGGTGGCAGCGACGAAAACTTTCGCAAACACGGCTATGTCTATGCCAAGCCCCTGATCGAGATCGCGCGGCGTCCTATGATCGAACATGCATTGGCACCCTTCAAGCATTTGACGGATGCGCACACAATCTTTGTTATTCGCAAAGAAGACAATCTACGCTTTTATCTGGGCCAGGTGCTGCATCTGCTGAATCCCGGAGCCAAGGTAATGTGCGTCGATGGAGTGACCGCAGGCGCGGCCTGCACGGCGTTGCTAGCCATTGAACACATCAACAATGACGAGGAGCTTCTGATCGCAAATGGCGACCAGATCCTTGATTTCGACCTTGAAAGCGTAATCGCGAGGTTCCGCGCTCGGTCACTGGACGCAGGCACCGTGGTGTTCGATAGCGTGCATCCCCGCTGGTCCTTCGTCAAGACAGACGAGAATGATCTGGTCCTTGAAGCTGCTGAAAAACGGCCCATCAGCCGCAATGCCACAGCGGGGGTCTATTACTTCCGGCAGGGGCGGTTCTTTGTCAAGGCTGCTCAAGAGATGATTTTCAAGGATGCAAGCGTGAATGGTGGCTTCTTTGTCTGCCCCTGTCTGAACGAACTGTTGCTGTCACAGTTGAAAGTAGGGGTCGAGAGGATTGACAGGTCTAACTATATCTCCCTCGCGACGCCGCAATCCGTGGAGGAGTATGAGAACCTATTGAAATCAAAGGGATGAACTGGCGCACCATGCAGGTTTACAAACTAGCAGATATGACCAAGGGGTGGTTCTTCGGGGCATTCTCGCCCACGGTAATGCACAGCGATGCAGCCGAAGTGGCGGTCAAAACCTATACGGCAGGGACGGTCGAGCCACGCCACTTGCACAAAATCGCCACCGAGTTGACACTGATCTTGAGCGGGCGCGCCCGCATGAATGATACGGTGCTTGAAACAGGCGACATCGTCAGGATCGCACCGGGACAGGATACAGACTTTGAAGCCTTGACCGATGTGACCACGGTTGTCGTCAAGACCCCCAGCGTGGCAGGAGATAAGTACGAATGTTGAACATTGTGGTGCCGATGGCAGGGCGTGGTCAACGATTTATTGATGCCGGTTATAGCCTTCCCAAACCCCTGATCCCGGTGCATGGCGTGCCGATGATAGAGCTGATCATTGCCAATCTGCGTCCCTCAACGCCTCACCGTTTCCATTTCCTGATTCAGCGAGCCCACGACACGACCTATGGTCTATCGCAGGCGTTGCAAGGCTGGGCACCGGGGTGCAGCATCACTCATGTGGAGGGCATTACCGAAGGGGCGGCCTGCACAGTACTGCTCGCACGCGACAAGATTGACAGCGAAGTCCCCCTGATGATCGCCAACTGCGATCAATGGGTTGATACGAATATCGATGAATACCTTTCGACAATGAACGTGAAGACACTCGACGGCCTCATCATGACGATGACTGCTTGTGACTCGAAATGGTCCTATGTCCGGTTTGACCAGTCCGGAGACATTACCGAGGTGGTCGAAAAAAAGGTCGTATCAAATGAAGCCACGGTTGGGATCTATAACTTTCGGCAGGGTGCTGATTTTGTATGCGGCGCGGACAAGATGATCGACAAGAACCTGCGCGTAAACAACGAATTCTATGTCGCGCCTGTTTATAACGAATTAATTGCAGTCGGTAAGTGCCTCGGTGTATTCAATATCGGCGCTGAAGATGCTGGGATGTACGGGTTGGGCATACCCGAGGATCTCGACAAATTCAAAGCCAATCCATTGTCCAAGTCAGCTACAGCGAATTGCGGGGTGGAAAGATGAGTTTACAATCCAGGGCTTTTCGGTTTCTGCTGCAACGACTCAATACGGGCTCGAGCGATTATTACACGTTTAACGCGCGGCCAAAGTTCGCGTCCGACGTTGGGTTGTGGTCGGACGCAGAATTGGCCGTGAACGGATTCGCCATTGTGATGCAGGGGCCAGTGTATGAGAAGTACGATTTTTCGCTGGAGACGTTGCGTATCTATCGACGACTGATGCCGTCTGCGACCCTCATCGTTTCAACCTGGGAAGATACCCCCGAGAGTCAACTCGCGCCGATCCGTCGGGAAGGCGTTGAAATCGTGCTCTCGAGTGCGCCACTGTACCCGGGAATCTTGAACATTAACATGCAACTGGAGAGCGCCCGAGCTGGCATCAGGCACGCGATCAGTGCCGGCGCGTCATGGGTGGTGAAGACGCGAACGGATCAGCGAATGTTCGCCCCCAATCTTCCTGCGTATTTGGTCGCGTTGGCCAAGGCGTTCCCTGTAAAGGGCACCTGGCCGCAGCGATACAGGATCTTCGGTCTCGGTATGGGTACATTGAAGTATGGACTCTACCACCTGACGGATCAGACCGTCTTCGGGTGTGCCGACGATATGTTGCGCTACTGGTCTCCGCCCTACCGTGAAGATCAGCCTCGGGCAGATTGGCCGACGGATCCGGAAGAGAGATTCGTTTCCGTTCCGGTTGTTGAGCATTATCGTCTGATAGCGCCCGAAAGTTACTTCGCGTCGCAATACCTGACGAGCATTGGCCGGTCTTTGGAGTGGACGATCTCGGATAGCTGGGCAGCGTTTCGGGACCACTTCGGCGTGGTCGACTTTTCATCGACCGATTTCTACTGGATTAAAAATCAGCTATTCAGCCTCCGCGAAGACGATCGCAGGTATTTCAGCATCGACAACCGGCTGACGCTGGATTTTAAAGAATGGCTTCTGCTATATTCGGGTGCCCTCAGTCCGGATGCTGCAAAGCATGCGACCCCCAGTCTGCGGGGCTGCTTCTATGATGATGTGCCGCCGCCTGAGCTGCGTTAATGCGCGACACGAATAATGTTTTGTACGCTGCCAGCGTCAGGTATTTACGCAAGAACTAAAGGAAATGTTCGGAGGCTCCGTAACGTAGTCGAACCCATGTTCAATCGGTGCTTGGTGTTTGAGAAGTCGAACATCAGTTTCGACGCGTTGTCCGCAATGCCAAAGTTTTTCAAGGAATAGATTGGTAATGAAATCACTGTAAGGCCAAATGCAGCTTTCGCGGAAGTTTCAGAGCTCGATCGGTGGCTTGCTGTTGCGGTTGTTCGTTCACAATGCATTCGTTTTCCATCTTCGATGCGGTAGATCGCTTACCAGATTGCTTCCTTCCGCGAGTATTCGTGTATATGGACGATGTTCTCGGTACCGAGCTTGAGATGTACGGCCCGTGTAACGGGCAGCTGGCGGCCATTGGCGACTACAACGAATCGAGGGATGGGACAAAGATCCACTTGAATCAAAACCTTATCAGCCAAGCCCACCTTCGTTACCGGTATCAGATCTACTGCGTTCATCTGTTCTACCACCCAAGGTATCAGGAGTACATTGGGGGTGGGCAACAAGAGGCTCTGGAAAGCGCGCTCAAGCTTCGTCGCAAGTAGTGCTTCTGTTTCCCAGTCAAGCAGCGCAAGGCAAGCAGTAAGCCGACGAAGTATCGAAATACTATTTGGCCTGGGAAATAAAGGAGTTCTAAACGAGGAGCGATGTTCGTTGTATTTGAAGTTCCAATTTCAAACGTTTAAATTCAATTTCAATCAAAAGGTTCTGTAATGAAATTTGAGAAGACGCCCGACCCGGAAAAATTGATCGCTACTGAAAAAGCAAACTTGGTCTCAAACTTCCAATGCAAAAGAAAAAGCCGGATAACGGTTCTGTCCAAATCTCGTTGCTAGGGTGCTAGCCGAAAGTAGTGGGGAGTTGAATGCGGGTTGTAAAAGCTGGTCCTGCAATTGGCAAGTCGGCGGTGCGCGGCAGTCTGGTCATCGCGTACGGATTCGGTGCCAGCCAGATCTTGCGCCTGGCTGGGAATATAGTCGCTGCTGCGCTCTTATTTGAAGAAGCGTTCGCCCTGGCGGCGATAACGATGGCAGTGCTTCAGGGGCTAGCGATGTTCTCTGATCTGGGTATTGGTCCCAGCGTTGTACAACATCGTCGCGGGGATGAACGTGATTTTCTGGATACCGCCTGGACTCTGCAGGTTGTGCGCGGCGTGTTATTGGCAGTCATTGCTAGCGTCCTTGGGTGGCCGATCGCAGCCATCTACTCGAGATCCGATCCGATGACTGAACAGTTGCTTTGGCTGCTTCCAATGGCTGCGCTGTCGACGCTTTTCTCCGGATTCACCTCGCCAACGTTCATGACAGCAGCAAGGCATATTCAGCTCGAGCGCGTGACTGTAGTGGAGCTGGTATCCCAAGTCGTCGGTACGGTTGTGATGTTGATGCTTGCATGGTGGACGCGTGAAGTCTACTCATTAATTCTAGGTGCGGTAGTTGGTGCCTTGTGCTCGACAATGCTCAGTTACGTGGTGTTCGACTGGCGTCCGCCGCGCTTTCGCATCGAACGCCAAGCGTTCTGGGATATGTTTCATTTCGGGAAATGGCTGTTCGTTAGTACGTTATTGACGTTCCTCGCCCTGCAGCTGGACAAGTTCCTCTTTCCCTCGGTATACTCTTTGGATGTCGTAGGCGTCTACGTCATTGCAGCGTCATTTGCCAGCCTCGCTCCCATGCTCCTGGGGCGATTACAGCTCATGATCGCGTTTCCGCTCTATTCGCGCGCTTCCGCTGGCCATGGACAGCTCAGCCACGTCTTTGGCCTCTCCAAGCCGATCGTACTCGCGCTCGGCGGGTTGATGACGGCCGGTATGATCGGCGTATCGGATACCTTCATTAGAATCGCCTATGATGACCGCTATATCTTGGCGGCTGACATCATTCCCATACTTGCGCTTGCAGCGTGGTTTGTCGTTCTGGAGGGAATCTACGGTGCCGTATTTCTTGCCACCGGCAGAGCACAATGGGTGGTACTAACAAACCTCGCTAAAATAGTAGTACTTGTTCCGTCTTTTCTGGTTGCGCAGGCGACTGGTAGCTTCCTCCTGACAGTGGCCGCCGTCCTTTTGAGTGACGCAGCGAAGACAATAACGGCTATCGCGCTAGCGCGATTAGTTGGACTGCGCGACTTGGCTCGTGATGTCAGCTATACGATTTACATTCTCGTCGTAGGTGGTAGCGTTTCTATTTTTGGAAGATGGCTCCGCGAGTATGCTGATTGGAACAACTATTGGCTGTTCGGTATGCAGATCGTAGTCGTTTCTGTGGCATTTTTGCCCGGTCTTGCGCAGGCGTGGCGGAACACCCGTAAACTGCGGCTTTACGAAGTCAGTTGCTGATCGATAATTGATTGTAGGCCGTGCTTGGGCTTTTTGAGGCTCTCGGTGTCCCTCTTTCTGACTTATACTGATAAGACTACCTAATAACAGAATGATAGAAAATTTGACTGGTAGGAAATTTGATTTCTATTATGCAGGTTGCTACCGGCGTGCTTTGTCGTCCTGCTCGGTTAAATGGGAACGCCCCGAGGACGTGATGCTATTGCAACATGGCTCGATTTTGCTGGAGTTGGTCACTGCCAGATCGCCAAGATCCTCGCCGGAGTGCAGCCATCGGAGTTGAAATTCGAGCAACGCACTACAAGCAGTACTGTTCCAAAATTTCCAAGTATAATCCGATCCAACGTCTTTTTGTCCGGCACGTTAGTCGAGCTTGCTGTGGTGCGCGTTTTGACACGCAGGAAAAAGTCGTTGAGCTGAGACATTCCCCAACCACTTCAATGGGGCAGAGGACTACCAACGCAATCCGCCATTTCTTTGAAAAAAACGAAACAATAATGATGATATGAAACAATCGCTCATGATTCAATATGATCATTACCATCCAAAAAGGGACACTTCTCGCTGATCACCACCACCCGTTTACTGGCAAAAGCCTGAAATGACTGTATTTTCGTACTCGTACTCAGCCACAGGCGGTACTCGTACTCGTACTCGAAACCCTGGGGTTTCCGAGTAGGAAGTACGAGTACCATTTCAATGAGTACGAGTACGATTTGGTGGCGATCAGCGAGAAGTGTCCAAAACGGAATAATTTCGCAATCCCGTCAAGCCGGCACTAATTTACGCGCGGCACATTTCCCTGTTCCTCGAGCATTAAATATCAACTCTAACTTTCAGAAATTCGTTCACTAGGGACTCTTGTATGAAAATTCCATCGGACATCAATCCATTCGACATCGAGCAACTACGACTAAAAGTGGCAAACGCGAAACCGTTTCCCTTCTTCTTGCTGGATAATTTTCTCGAGGTCAATTTTGCTGAACAAGTTCACGCGAGCTTTCCAACCTACGACTCGGCTGTCAAGCATGGAAAGTCGTTTAAGGCGGTTAACGAAAAAGGAAAGGTTCAAGTGACGGATAGTTCCACGTTTGCCCCAGCAATCCAGCAACTCAATGCCGTTTTGGCATCGCAGGACTGGTTGGACGTGTTGAGCTATGTTATGGGGATTCCAAATCTCCTTGCCGACGACCAACTTGCCGGCGGCGGGATACACCAAACCGGGCCCCGCGGATATTTAGATGTCCATCTAGATTTCAATTATATTTCGGAGCGTGACCTTCATCGCCGACTCAACATCTTGATCTACTTCAACAAAAACTGGGAATCTAAGTGGGGTGGAAACGTTGAACTTTGGGACCAAGCAGTCAAGGTCTGCGAACATTCTTGTTCTCCGATCTTTAATCGCTGCGTAGTCTTTGCCACAAGTGATATCAGTTACCACGGCGTTTCCGCAGTTAAATGCCCAGAGGGTAATTCTCGCAAGTCGTTCGCGGCGTATTATTACACCAAGGAAGCGCCGGAGGGGTGGGATGGAACGCTACACAGCACGATCTTTAAAGCTCGTCCAAATGAAGTCACCAAAAGGTGGATCTACATGCCCATGGAAAAAGCTAGCCGAAAAATCAAGGAATGGAAATATCAACTAGGCAGAAGACTAAGAGGCAAATAACGTCCATCCTGTTTAGTCTGAGTAACGAACATTTGTGTAGATTGGTCCCTAGCGTGGCGTCTGGAAGCAAAAATAGAACAAGCGAGACAAGATTGCAACTGGCTACAGAAGCTTAAAAATGTCCTCCGACGTAGACTTCGACTGCTACAACCAACCGCAAGAGGAAGCTCTAATTTGACTCTACTTGTCCCCATTGCACTTTTGGGTTGGATTCCATTGGTGTTGCTGTTGTTTAAGCTTTTACCGGTACGTTGGGCGACCGGACTGGCCTTTGCAATCGGCTGGTGTTTCTTGCCGATGGCGAGTTATGCTCTGCCAGGTTTGCCCGACTACACCAAGACATTTGCTACCTGCGTGGGAGCCTTGCTTGGGATAAGCTTTTTTCATACGAATGTGTTTTTTAACTATAGAGCAAGCTGGTTAGATGTTGCACCGCTCGTATTTTGCTGCAGTCCCTTCCTATCGAGTCTCCACAACGGCCTGGGGGTCTGGGACGGCGTGTCAGCCGTTATTGATCAGTTTATCACCTGGGGACTGCCTTATTTGATTGGAAGGCTGGTTTATCGCAGCGTCGACGACCTTCAAGCTCTGGCAAGCTGCATGGTTGGCTGCGGGTTGCTGTATGTACCGCTTTGTCTATGGGAAGTCCGCATGAGTCCCCAGTTGCACACCATCTTTTATGGATTTCACCAGCATAGCTTCGAACAGTCGATGCGTAGTGGAGGCTGGCGTCCTACTGTCTTTATGGAACATGGACTGCAGGTGGCCTTGTGGATGGGCTTCTGCCTGCTGATTTCGTACGTTGCTTGGCGAGTGACGCCGCTGAGTGCGAGGCCCAATTCCTCAAGCCTGATTTTGTTAAGTTTAGGTTTGACCTTTCTGTTGCTTAAGTCATTGGGAGCGCTTGCGTTAGTAGCGATTGCAATCGCGCTCTTTGAGCTTGTCCGGTTCACTAGATTACGTTGGCTGTATCTCCTTCTACCGATGTGTGTGATTGGTTATCTGCTACTACGCGGATCCGGGCTAGGGTCTCTAGACACGCTGGTCAGTTTCGTCCGCGATAATATCAACGCCGATCGAGCCGGGTCACTTCAGTTTCGTCTCGATAATGAAGATATACTGGCCGCCAAAGCTCGACAACAGCTATGGTTGGGCTGGGGAAGGTGGGGGCGGAACCGCGTGTTCGACCAATATGGAAAAGACCTGACAGTTACCGACGGTTTGTGGATTATCATTTTCGGCACGCAGGGAGTTTTGGGTGTAACAGCCTTCTATGCAATGCAACTCATAGCGCCTACGAGGCATTTGATAAGCCGTCATTTCCGTAAAAGCGGTCCAATAATAGGACTGGCATTAGGTTGTTTAATCTCATCCATCGACACACTTCCCAACGCTATGACGTTACCCATTTTTCAGGTCGTATTGGGGGCGTTGGTTCAACCTAAGCGAAGCGCACGTGAGGGACACTATGTGCTGCGATCTACGGCCGTTGTCGACCCGCTGAACCAACCGCCGAGTCGCTTGGCTTCGGTGACTGTGCAGCATTATTGCTTAAGTAAGTGATCGCTCGAGTCAGATCGTAGAGCGGCTAAAGTTGACTTGCTTCTCGGTTGGGGCGAGATCGTTCATTGCTAACCTCACTTCTAACACCCGTACTGCCCAGATTTTCTCCAATCAATCCAGGTACAATCCCCAACTCTCTTCAACTGTTGTACCGCAGGCTATGGCTGCTTGCTTTTGACTCCAATGCGATAAATCCCGGGGCCTGGGGGTTGCCCCCTCAAAAAAATACTTTTCAGTCCAATTTCTTTAAAACCACCTCTAAACAATTCGCACTACCCAGTTCCACACTTCCCGCCTGACCCAAACACTCAAAACTGCTGGCTGGAAACCGAAGCGGAGGTATTATCAAAAGTCGTGTTCTGGAAGTATGAATAAAAGCGGCGTATCCTGTTGATGTTACAACACTTCAACGGCTGAACGAGAGCACAAGGACACGCCATGATTGAGAGTACGACAAAACGAAGAGCAAAGCCAGTAGAGCAAGAAATTGATTCTGAAGTACTGGCATTTGGGAGACAATTTGACGACAAGAGTCCACTAGATGAGTTGGTGCGGGAGGGAGCCAGGCGGATCATTCAGGCAGCGATCGACTCGGAGGTGGAGGCCTTTATCGAACGTCACTCAGGACGCGTGGATGAACGAGGTCGACGCTTGATAGTCAAGAATGGCAGCCTTCCGGCGCGAGAGATATTGACTGGTGCTGGGCCCGTGGAGATCAATCAAGGTCGGGTGCGCGACAAGAGTAAAGATCCTGGTCAACGAGTGGACTTCTCTTCTAGCGTCCTTCCAGCTTACTAACGACGAACAGACAAGATCGAAGAGCTGATTCCATGGCTCTACCTCAAGGGCGTATCGACTGGTGATTTTGGTGAGGCCTTGCAGTCGCTGTTGGGCGAGCATGCCAAGGGGCTCAGCGCTAAACTCCGCCGCTAGGTCGCTGATCGCAACTTTGTCTTTGACGTACCTACGGGCTACATCGGCCTTTTGCTCGGCACTAAAACTTCTTCGTGTTTTGGACATGGAACGTCTCCTCTGATTGAGTTATGCTAACTCAAGCTGGGGAAAATTCCATTTCCATCAGACGCAATACCAAACCCTAACTTCATTTTCACAACTTACGCTGAACCAATACATCAAAAATATATTGAGCTCACACCCGAGTTTGTAAATTCTTTTGAATTATCGATATTTGCACACTATGTATACACCTAGCTCGCCCGAAACCTCTACTGCAGAACAAAGCGCGCCCGAAACAGGTTTCGTGATTATTGGCCGAAACGAAGGCGACCGCCTAAAAGCCGGTATTCGTGCCATTCAAACACATTGCCCTTCTGCCCCAGTGGTTTATGTCGACTCAGGTTCTAGCGACGACAGCGTTGCATTTGCACAATCGGTTAACGTCGATGTTGTGGAACTCGATCTTAGTATTCCTTTTACTGCGGCTCGAGCACGAAACGCTGGGTTTGAACGCATACTATCCCGTCATGCAGATTTAAAATTTGTTCAATTCATGGATGGCGATTGCGAATTACAAGCGGGGTGGATAGAGCCAGCACTTAACACATTAAAAAGTGATGACAAAACAGGTATTGTGAGTGGTCGCCGTGTAGAGAAATTTCCGGAAGCATCTATTTATAATACTTTAATGGATATTGAATGGAATACACCTGTTGGAGAAGCACATGCGGTTTTGGGTGACATGTGCGTAAAAGTTGAACTATTTCAAAAAATTGGCGGCTTTGCAGAAAATATTATCGCCGCCGAAGACGATGACCTATGTTTACGCGCACGGCGTGAAGGCTACAAAATTTATCGGATCGATGCGGTGATGAGCCACCACGACGCAAACATCATGTGCCTACCCCAATGGTATCGTCGATCTAAACGTGGAGGGCACGGTTACGCAAACATTAACTACCTTCACGGTAATGGTCTAGACAAACATTTTCGCAAAGAATTACGCAGCGTAGCTTTTTGGGGTGGGTTAGTCCCTACTGCCTTTTTCGTCAGTCTGTTTGTTTTACCTATTGCCGCTGGTATGCTTCTTGCTGTTTACTTGCTTTTTATTTTAAAGATAGCGGTGCGAAGAAAACGCATGGGCAACTCCAGTCGTGTGGCTCTCGCATACGGCGCATTAATTCTTACCGGGAAAATTCCAGAATTATTAGGCTTTATCCAGTTTTGGAAAAACAAACTACTTTCAAGAAAGCATGAATTGATCGAATACAAATAAAACGTCTTATTTGAGACTTCTCGCTGGACGCCACCACTTTTTGAATTGGTATAGACACGAAAAAGCCTGATTGCCCCTATTTCAGTTTTCTCAGGTCTCGAAACAAAGGAATCAGGCATGGATGCTAAAAAACACACGCTAGAATCTTACAAGAAACCTGTTACCCTCGAAAGGCTCCTTGCCCGTGTTGCGGCAAGCTTGGGCGTCGTAAGCGGATTCGATTCGACTGCTTCGTTCGCTAGCATTTGAGCAAGTGCTGTGGCGCGAGATCGGGACCGTACACTGGAACGATTGGAACTTTCGCGAGCGCGGGGCGGATTCGTGGTGTAGTGTTCTTGCGTAGTGAGCATCAATTCATTTTGCAAGGAGACAATCATGGGTACCAACGGGAGTTCGAATGGCCGGTCACTTGAGTCGCGGCTCCAGCTTTGGCGAAAACGATTCCAGGAGTTTTCCTCGGAATCATGCACCGTCGAGCATTTCTGCAAGCGTGTCGGTATTACGGCAGCTGTCATTCTGCCCCTTTAAACAGTACCATCGCTTTGCGCTTCAAACGTAAATCAACTCGAATTCGTCATTGCGTTCGAAGACGAGCTATACTGACAGTGATGCTGCGGGGGATAGAGCTCTGCCCGGGAGCCACTCGAGCGCCGTAGCATTGCCATTGACAAATATCGGTAGTGGGCTGAGCGCGATCGCCTCAAACTCAGCCGCTATCGCATCCCCACCGCCACAGCCAGTTTGTTAATGGCTCCAAGCGCAAAATGCCGGGGGTTTTAGGGTCAGGCACCCATCAGAAAAAACGACTTTAGGCCACTTCATTACTAAACTAAACCCTAACCTCGTTTTCACTACTTACGCTGAACCAATACGATACAACTTAATATAGAAAGCTGACGGTCAGATGAGCGCAAAACTTTACCCATCAGACTTTCAACATTATGAGTAATAACACCTTAAGAGCAGGTATTTTAGGCGCTGGCTATATTTCGAACTTTCACCTCACCGCCATTGCCAAACAACGCAATGCTGAGCTAGTAGCGGTGTGTGATATGAACGAGCCTGCTGCGCAAAAATTAGCGAGCCAATATCCTGGTACAAAAGTATATACCGACCTGGCCCTCATGCTTGAAAAAGCCAACCTAGATGTCGTTCACGTGTTAACTCAGCCCGACAGTCACTTTACACTCGCTAAAATGGTGCTCGAAGCTGGCTGCAATGCCATCATAGAAAAACCTGTGACGGTAGATTCGAAGCAAGCAGAACAACTATCGGCACTTGCAAAATCAAAAGGTTTATCCATTGGCATTAACCATAACTTCCTTTTTTCTCGCCCATTTAACCAACTAAATGAAGTGTTAGATCGAGGCGAACTTGGCCCAATTAAATCCGTTCGCGTCGTATGGAAAAAGTCGCTACCTCAAATGAACTTTGGTCCATGGGATTTATGGATGCTGAGAGAGCCAGGCAATATTCTTTTCGAAACCGGCTCACATTCAATTTCCGAGTTGCTTGCCGTTGTTGACGACGTCGATATAACACGTGTTGCCGCACGTTTACCTAAAACTCTCCCCTCTGGTTCTGTATTTTACCGTCGCTGGAATATTAGCGGCGAATACGGTAACACAGCAATACAAATTGATACTGCCTTCGATCAAGGTTACGAACAACACCTTGTGGAAGTGGAAGGATTATTTGGTGTTGCAACTGCCGATATTGAAAACGATGTATTTACCATTCATCAACCGACCGGACGTGAATACGATATTGAACGCCTTAGCGTTAACTGGCGAGCAGGTATTGCGCGCGTAAAACAAGCCATTCGCACATACAGTAGCTATGCTGCATCTAAATTTATTAAAAGCGCGACGGGCGGCCCTTATGAAACCAGTATGCTAAACGGTATTGCCAACTGTTACGACGAAATTCAAGGCAAAGCAAAGCGATGCGAATCAAGCATTGGCTATGCGATTTCGATTGCAAAAGTAGTAGAAAAAATTCAAAACCAAATGCCAGAAACACCTGCGGTTCCCGAAGACGAATTACCCAGCATTCCAGCAACCGTTAATGAACCACAGATTGATGCAAAACTTTTAATTGTCGGCGCATCTGGCTTTATTGGCAAACGCTTATTACTTGCTTTACAAGGCAAAGAAACCGGTGTTCGCGCAATTGTAAGAAATGCCACGTCACTCGTGGGTGTAAAATTAGAAGACAACTGCGAAGTCATGGTTGGAGATTTCCGCAACGACAGCGTGATGCAAAAAGCGCTGAAAGGCATCGAAACGGTTTTTCATTTGGCCGTCGCCCATGGAAACAGTTTAGACGGCTACATGAAAGCCGATTCAGATCCCACTATGAAATTTGTGAAACAATGTCAGGCGCACGGTATTAAACGATTCATTTATACCGGTACTATCGATTCACTCGATCTTGCCACACCAGGGCGAATAAAAGAATCCGATGGCGTTGATAAACATTTAAGTCGTCGCAACAATTACGCTCACAGTAAAGCACTGACCGAAGCAAAACTTACCGCTTTACATAAATCTGAACAATTCCCTGTTGTCATTGTTCGCCCAGCCATTGTGCTTGGCGCAGGAGGCCCGGTAAATCACGTGGGCGTTGCCAACTGGTTTGGTATAGGACGCTGCGTCTATTGGGGACAAGGTGAAAACACACTCCCTCTTGTACTGGTTGAAGATATTGTAAAAGCCTTGGTCGCCGCCATTGATGCAGAAGGCATAGACGGCAATATTTATAATTTGTCAGCAGAACCCTGCATTTCCGCACGCGATTACGTTGCAGAAGTTGAAAAGGAACTCGGTAGTAAAATCATTGCTCACACCTCTAGCGCCTTCTCTCATTGGACGGGTGACACGGTGAAGTGGCTTGTCAAACTATTAGTACGTCATCCAGATAAAGCACGTCGCCCATCTATTCACGATTGGAGATGCCGCGAGCAACATGCCGCCTTCGACACAAGTAAGGCGCAACAAGATCTTGGCTGGCAACCGACTAACGATCGTGACACCATTATTGAAAAAGGTATCCGCGAACCTGCACGGCTATATTTAGAAGGTTAACACGTGAATATATTCGTCACTGGAGCGGGTGGTTTTATAGGACGCACTGGTGTCTGGAGCACCGACACCGATTTCGACCCCGAGCATGAAACGAAACGTCGAGAAGCTCGCCAAAGCCAGCGCGCCGAAGTCGAAGAAACAAACAGCGAAGCAGAAAAAGAAACAGAAGCTTCGGGCCACAAGGACGAATCCTGCTCCGAAGAGACTGAAAAAGTAGTCACCGAAACTCCTGCTTCCCTGGAACCCGTTTGCGATCAACCAGCCAAGCCTCATTATGAATCATGGCCGCTGATCAATCAACCCATTGAACGATCGTTAATCGACTATGGTGCGCTTCGCAGCCAAGTGAGCATGACCGACGTCTTGATACAGATCGGATACCCGTTCAACGCATCGGCGGTCCAATTTCGCGGCAAGTGTCCGTTGCACGAAGAGAGCGTCGGGCGGGGGAAATCATTTTCCGTGAATTTCAAGCGTGACGTATTTCGTTGCTTTGAGTCAAGCTGCCAGAGACAGGGAAACGCCCTGGACTTCTGGCGTGAGTACTGTCAGCTACCGCTAAACGAAGCAGCCTTGGATTTAGCCAAGACTCTCGAGATTGAAATCCCAAAGAAACTCGCACCAGCCTCAAATTCGCGAGCAAAAAAAGAGAAAAAAGATTGCGGGCATACCCCGCCCAACCATTGACTTTAACCGGTACATCTCACGGGACGAACGCATTAAATCGTTCTTGGTAGTGAGCGGTTATCATACGTTGGTCAAGCAAATTTTCCTTCCTTCTTTCCTTCCGATCGACCCTCGAATCCATCAAAACGTTGGATAAACGCTGGTTGCGAACGATTTTGACACTCCGACAATTTTCTTCCAAAAAGTTTTTGGAAAAAATGTTCGGTGGTGAGGCCCGCCCATCGCTCACCACCGATCTTGCATCGGTGGAAGCATGACTGACCGGCTACTTGGCGAAACGCCCTTTGAAAACCACTCCCCCCGCTCCCAGCTCACCACCGATCTTGCATCGGTGAGAGCATGACCGACTGGCTACTATACTCGACCGTAAAAGATCAGTGGACGAGCAATCGACTTCACTAGCCGCTGATCGTCTTCGAGTCCGCAACATCCTTGCTTGGCTCTTTCATCCGTCCGTCGTTCCTATCGCTCCTAGAGCCCCTTCGAGTTCGTTCGCTCCCGAGTCCAGCCGGTTCGCCTTCTCTGCAAACTCCACTGAGCCAAGAAGCTCCAATTTTCTTCAATACTCAAGCCGTTCGATTACGGTTGATTGGCTATCCGGGTGTTGCGGGGCTCGGAGAAGTTCAGTGGTCGAGTCGGCCCAATCCCCTCGCCCGCTGAAATCTTCGCTCATTGTCTGTAGCCACTCAGTCATCCTCCCACCGATGCAAGATCGGTGGTGAGGCTCGTGTCGCGAAGACTACATAGACAAACTGCGCGCACGCCCCGCGCCATCGACTCTGCAGTGCCATTCAACATTGGAAAAAATGTTCGGCGTGTCAAAATCGTCCGAAAGCAGCGTTTTCCCAACGTTCTCCTGGATTCGAGGGTTGGAAGGAAGAAAGGATAATTTGCTTGACCAGCGTTTGCTAATCGCTTATCGTCATGGACGATTTGCGGCGTTCAACCCGTGAGCGGATGTGGTCGATGATCGCGACGCGCAAGAAGCAAAGCAGCAGCGTTTTTGCTTTCTTGCAAGAGTCGATAGCTGCAAAACTTGCAGGAACACCCGCACCGAGCCTCCTGAACTGAGGCAGGCAATCGATTCCGCGACTCTCCGCTCACTCGGATTAAGATTAAGATTAAGATTACGAATAACCGTTTAAGGGCAACTCCCGTGATCGGTTACCATATAAGTTTGCCTGGCAGCAGTGAATTACTAGAGTCATTAATCGGAAAGGGAGACTGCTTGGGACATCCGAGAATAGCAATAGCTTGACCCGCCAAGTGATAGCAATTGCGACTGCAACGGCGACGAATACCACAGATCTGGTTCGCAAATCGCTAACATGCCGCATCAAACATTGGAAACAATGGACGCAGGATAATTTCGACGACGCCGTCCATAGCCTGCGCCGCGAAGACCTCCCATGCTCTCCTGAGGGACAAAACTTACGCAAACTAACAGTCCCTGCAACCCCAACTTTTATCACCCCAGGGCAGGCCCCCATCAGAAAAAAAACGACTTTAGACCACTTCGCTACTAAACTAAACGCTAGCCTCGTTTTCACAAATTACGCTGAACAAATACACGTTCCGATTGAACAAATACACATTCCGATTGAACAAATACACATTCCGATTGAACAAATACACATTCCGATTGAACAAATACACATTCCGATTGAACTTAACGCGTCTCAGATTCTTAAGCAGTTCGCCTTTGTCGAAAAGCGAGTAGAACTCCCAGGCCGCCAACCAAGGCAAAAGAGGAGGGCTCAGGAACTACAGAAAAATTGGAGCTTGCACTGATCACCGAAGCATCTCCGCCCCTTATTAAATTGATACCGTCTGAGCTGTCACCCGTAGCTGTCACCACAAGATTGTCGGCGGCGTTGAAATCATCCCAGCTGTAAACTAGAGGACTACCAACCACAGGCGTCACATCAAACTGGCCCAACTTTAGATACGAAATACCGGTACCAGAAGTCGCTCGAATCTTCGGCAAAAACGCGGTGCCATTAAAGGTCAGCCTGGGAGGCGGCCCTAAATTGAATGTGGTCGCCGGACCCGAAATTGGATTGAGCGCCGGACCAAGCTGCAGATTACTCTCATTGCCGCTAGGCGTTCCGCTCTGCCTGACAACAGTGATCTGAGTGGAGCCTGCCCAGAAATCCAACCCTGTCGATTCCACCAGAAATAGGTCGATAGTTGCCGAACCACCCGAAAACGCAAATTCGTTCCGGCCAATAATCGGCGCATCCCCGTTTTTCGCTGCCACCAGTAACAAATCGCCAAGTGCTGTATTTCCTAGCGTCAGAGCAACCGTGAACACGCAGTAAACAATGAATCTCATAGTCTGTCTCCACAAAAGATGTCACTTATAGTCTAAACCAAGGAAGCGATTATTTGAAGCTCCTAAAGGTACCGAAATTCCGCAGGATTCTGGTAAACAGATCAGTAGAGTCAATATCCCCATCGCCGTCTGAGTCAAAATGCGCCACATAATTCTGATTGCCAGTAAAACTTCCGAAAGATGGAAGGAATAGTGAGAACAGGTCCGTCGCATCAACGTCCCCATCTCCGTCGCCATCACCGAAGAGATTAAAGAAGTTATCAACTTCTTTGTCACCAAAAACAAAGTCTCCGCCAGTCGGATCGGAAGCCGAAGAAGCCAATGGAACGGAACCCGCAGCCAAAACCTTGGCAGGGTTGGTGATAACTTGATAGTTTCCATCGTCCAGCGATCCGAAGGTCAATGTCGCGATCGTCTTCCCGCCATTGAACGCGATCGATAGGCCGAACCCGGAAATATTCGTTGGCGGAACTGTCGGATCACCACTTCGTTTCTGTAGGGTAAACGCATCTGGCGCGACCGAAACGATTGAGTCAAAGGTAATAGCTATACTGCTCAGCTTAGATCGCTGGGCATGGCCATTGTTGACCACTATGCTGTCAATCTTGGGTGTACTACTGGTCACGTAGCCCGCACGTGCGTAGTTATTCATGATATCCCACACGAGGTTTTGGATGTAGCTCGCCTCAGCAGCGGTGGGGGTGATCGCGAGTCCAAGCTGATGGTGCGGGAGTCCTCGTGGGTCAACGTGGTGGACTACGCCAGCCATGAGGTATGCCAGCGATAAGCTCCCGAGGCTGGCGGGGTGGACATCATCCAACCACCAGCGGCCACTGCTCTGCCACTGGCTGCCACTGCTGATGCCAGGAATGCGGCCAGCTTCAGCGTCGTCCCAGAGACGCATCATCAGCTCGTTTCCGGGTACGATGAAGATATCCGTGTTAGCTCCAGCGGCAGCGTTATCGGCATTTGCCCGCCATTCCACTTCGTTGGCCGCTAAGCGGGCACGCCAACTGGCTGCTGGTGCAAAGTCGCTAAAGGCCGGCCAGTTCGTATAGAGTATTACCTCAGCCCCTCGGCCGTTGTTGCCGTTTTGGCGTGCGTGGTTCACCCACCGCAGGAAGTCCGCTCGTCGCTCATTGCGCAGGTCGGCCTGCCAGCCGCCTGGGAAGAGGGCTTCGGGAGCAATAAGATTATTCTCAGTAATCACCAAGAGTTCGTACTGACCAATGTCAGCTCGCGCGTCGGGAAGGCAACAGGGCGGGTTGTTCCAACGCCAAGACATCGGCGAACCTGGAATAGTACTTCTTGCCACAGCACCCGTGTTGCCACCAGGCGCAATGGCTTGCAGCAGATTAGGTAGCAAACCAGGCCACGTCCCTGCGAAGTAGGAATCAGTCAGGCTGTGGCCGCTGTGTATCTGCTTTACGGTAAACGGAGATGCCGTACGACGAGCTGAGCTAGACGCCGTATCGTCGTTGACGATCAAGCCATTGGCCGAAGCCGTATTGATCAGGGTCTGCGCGGACGGATTCGACAGCGTAATAGTAAAGCCTTCATCGCTTTCCACACTGGTATCGCCAGCTACGCTGACCGTGATCGTCCGAGTCGATTCACCGGCTGCAAACGAAACGGAGCCACTCGGCAAGACACCGCCGCTAAAGTCGCTACCGCTGGCCGGCGAACTGCCGCTGCCCGCGACCACCCAGTCCGCCATCGAACTGAGTGTGGTGTTGCCCGTGCGAGTGACGGTGAATGTGAAGGACGTTGTGCCCGAATTGCCCTCATTCTGCGACGCATTATTGGCTGCGATCGACAAATAAGCCGGATTGGCAGTTGAGCTATTCAAGGCGTGGGTTGTACCATCCTCGAAGTACAGGAATTCCACAGCGTACAGGTAATTAGAACCATCTGCACCAATCACACGGTAACCGGCTCCTTCTGAATTGACCGTGTACTGGGATCGATTACCGCGCAGCATAACGACATCTTCCCCTGGGCCACCGTTGATTCCATCATCGCCAGGACCAGGATAGAACACATCCTCACCCTCACCACCAATCAGATAGTCGTTTTTAGAGGTGCCGGGGAGCGTGTTATCACCACTGGTGCCGTTGACAATTAAGCCATGTTGGAAGCGACTGCCACCACGGTTTTCCCACCAGGCATCATTGCGTTGATTAAGTGCGTCGAGCAACTGAGAACGAGGGGTACTATCCGCGAGTGTGGCTCGAGCACCCCAAGAGCCATAGCGGTTAGGGATTTGCACGTCCACAAATTGCATGAAGGGGCCGTCACCCAAGCCGCGCCAGCCATCCCACAGTTGCTGATACAGATCAGCCATGCGTTCACTGCGCGTAAAATCAATCATAAAGGTCTGTAGTTGATTTAATTGATCTTCCGGGATGTTAATGAACGCGCTGTGGTGAACGTGAGAGCCGCCCTCATACAGCAGCAGGTCCAGACCATACGAATCGGCCACACCAGCGAAGTATTGCAGATTACTCAAGGTACTCGCCACCGTACCGCCTTCCAGCGCAGAGCTAGTCTTTAAGCGGTTGTACAGCCACTCCACAGGATCGATGCTGGGATTGCCAAGCACTGCCAGCAGCTCATTGCGGCGAGCTACGTCGGTAATGTGCGAGCCTCCAAAGTAGGACGTCGAGGCAATCGCATCAAAGTAGGTGTGGGGCGCGACGTAGCGTGCCGGATCAGCCGTCTGCCACATGGGAGCGAGTAGGATCTGTTGTTCGAGACCACGCCAGTCTGGTTGGATACCGCCCACGCGGGTGATGCGGTCTAGTTGCCCCGCAAACACATCGCTCCAAATCACCATCACCTCAGTGGCTCGCTTGGCGTAGTAATTCACCCAGCCGGCACCCCCCGTGACACCAAACGCTATTTCGGCACGGTCGCGGGCATCCTGCGCCTGGCGTAAGGACCAGTTCCAGACTTCGTTCGAGAGCTCAATGTGTGCCTGTAAAGCTGGATCAAGGTGGTCACGCACGTATCGCGCGAACTGTTCGACATAGTTGTCATCCGCGTCAAAGGGGATGTTAAACCACGGATCTGCCCCTATCTCGTTGGCCAAGGCGACCATCACTGCCACCGGCGCACCATCTGAATAAGTGTACCAATCTGCATCAGGGTATTCCTCCCAGGTTGAGTACTCCGAGTTATTGGTGTGCATCCAATCCATGAAACGTACTTGGCGTACATCTTTGACGACACGGAGCCATTCGGGGTTAAAGATGGCTCCAGCGGCGTGCAGATCCACATGGTCTTCGTGCACGATGGTGAAGTTACGCACGTAATCCCCCGTGCTACCGGTGTCGGTTGCCCGCACTTCAACACCCCAAGCATTATCTCCATCAAGATCAAAAATGATCTCGCCGGGGGATGTACTCACAACCTGTGTCGCACCCCACACACGCACATCGCCATTGCCATCGTAGGTCAGGACGTAGCGCCCATCTCGGGTGCTGGCGACGTCGTACGGAGCCCCTTCGTGACTCCAGTCCCACGCGGTGAGGAACTTCTCCACACCGACAGGCATGGTGGTCGGCCAGCCATTTTCGTCCAGTACTCCATTCACACTACCGCCGCCCCACTGCCCAGGCAGGCTAGCAATCCAAGCTCGACCCGTTTTCATGAGATCAATAAAGGGCATCTGGGCTGACCAGTCGGACAGACCATTGAGACCGTATGCCAATATCGGATCGTCCAGCCCTTGGGGTGATTGCAAATTGGGATAGTTCAAGCTAACGGTGGAGAGGTGCGTTGAAGGAATGATGGCCTTAGGCTGCCCCGGTCCGGAAAACGAAAGCGTGATCTCCGCAGTGCCACCGTTTTGGAAATGTTCCAGTCGGATCGGGTACCACCCCGCCTGCAGCGAAACGGTCGCAGTGTCCTCGGTCACTGGATGCTGAATCCAATTGTCAATCAACAATTGGTTGTTGACCCACAGTCTGACACCGTCGTCGCTGGTGGTATAAAAGCTCCAGTCACCAGCTGCAGCTAGACGCACATAGCCGACCCAACGCCCCGAGTAGGTGTCATCCGAAGTCACGGCGGTACCCGGAGGAGCGTTGCCCCAATCCGCCCTGAAGTCGATAATCGAGTCGACCCGTGTATCGGCTAGCGACGTCAGTGCAATGTCGTTGAAATATTCCCCCTGAAGACCCGCTGTAAGCAACTTTCGTTCTTCTAATCGCTCCATTGCCCCAAGCAGGCGGCGGTAGCGACGGCCTGCCTTTATATCAACTTGGCGTTCCGGGTTGAAGCGCAATCCCTTAAGCATACCATCAAGCATTGAAGTCGACTCCCTTATTGAAGAAGAATGGTGTAATGACGTCAGCCAAAGGCCGGAAAACTCAAGGCTATGCTGAGTGAATCAAAGCACCACTGATCACGACCCACCAAAGAATGCCAACCGTGGGCCGGAGCGACTCAGAATTCGGACTCCGGCCTGGCGGCGGTACGGCACCTAACCACTCATTCCAGCAATGAACCCGATAACTCTACGCTTGCCCAATCGTTGCCATCAAACCAGATAAAAGTCGATCGTATTCAGAAAAGCTTCAGTCATTACCGGCGACCGTCTCCGAAGAAACGGTCAAAACCCGACGGCTGAGAGTGTAATTAAAGCGATTGACGATTCAACTCTATCGCGGTGTTTTCAGGTTTTTTTTTCGAAGATCTAGTAGCTTCGATAGCTTTAATACCCCGATCTGACGGAAGGTTTACCGCCCAGATTTGTGGTAATCGTTGCCGTTGCAGTCGCAATCGCTAACACTTTGCGGGTCAAGCTATTGCTGTTGTCCGATTTCCTAAGCAATCGCTTTCCCTTTCCGATTAATGACTTTCCCCGGGTCGAAGTAACGATTCGCTGCTTCCGCCGGGGCAAGTGAGACCAGCCAACAGGGATGTGGTGGAGTCGAACCAGATCAGCGGCAAGTTGATTAATCCCGCTCGTCCACAGCTCTGGTTGGCTCTGCAGGTAGCTTCCATTCATGCTCCCGCTGGGGCAAGCCGCAGCGGTGAGCTATTGCTTCTTAGCTAGCGTGAGCGACGGGCGACAAGGACGCAATGTCCGAGAAGCGTCCTTAGCCGGCTCCGATGCGAGGCGGGGTGGTGACGTCAACTGAGCAGCCTACGCCAGAGCGTAGCCGCACGACGCTTCAGGCCACGAGCTCCGCGCCGCCACAAGGGACCTTCGTCAAGTTTCAGCGTGCTAAAACAGAGGGCGAGCGTCTCACACTCGGCGGGATTGAGACTCAGCTCGAGTGCTTGCGCATTCTCGCGAACCTGCGTGGCATCGCTTGCACCGACGACCACACCGGTGACCCCAGGTTGGGCCAGGAGCCAAGCGAGCGCCACTGCGG
>JBGSJT010000588.1:0-13900 GCA_041741715.1 Pirellulaceae bacterium
GGGAGATCGAATCGTTCGATTCATCGACTATTATAATGAAACCATGGCAAAACCCTACCGCTGGACCTGCGACGGAACGCTACTGTGTAAGTAGGAAAGATAACGCTCCCATCAAACGTAAACTCCCTGTTCCGGCACTAGGTTATTCCACTGGCACCAGCTCGGACGCGTGCCGCGAGATTTTCCACTTGATGCATGTCGCGATGAGCTCGTGCTTGTCGATCGGCTTAGTCGCATAGTCGTCGCAACCTGCTTGAATACACTTGTCTGCATCGCCGGCCATTGCATTCGCGGTCAGCGCAACAATCGCCAGTAAAGATCCTTTTTCCCTCAAAAGTCTTGCGGCCTCATAACCATCCATGTCAGGCATCTGCATATCGGAAAGTAGCAAGTCGACCGGCGGTGGATCAATCAATTCGCCTTGCAAGGACCCATCGACGGTTAACGACTGAACGGCCAGTCGACCACTCTCTACGATTTGAACATCGGCCCCTACTTTTCGTAGTATGTGAGAAATCAGACGCTGATTGTCAGGCCCATCTTCGGCTAGCAAAATGCGCATACCCTTTAGCTTGAACCGTGCCTCCTCCTCAGATATCCGGGAGCCCACCGCTTGTTGTGATCGCGACGCGGTTACCACGGTCGAAACATCACCGCAATGAATCATGGAAACGCCATCAAGCGGCCCCGTAGGGACGGATACTGTAAAGGTACTGCCCTTTCCAAACTGGCTAGAAACCAAAACATCACCACCAAGCATCCGTGCCAGTCGCTTACAAATGCGCAAACCCAATCCGGAACCGCCAAATTTCCGAGTGGTCGCTGAATCAGCTTGCACAAAAGCTTCAAACACTTTACCCAACTGCTTGGGTGTCATACCAATCCCGGTGTCGGACACGTCAAAGCATAGGCGGCTAGTAGCGGCTTCGAATCGACCAATCACCCGAACGCTTCCGATTTCCGTGAACTTGACCGCGTTTCCCACGAGGTTAACAAGAATTTGACGCAAGCGTGTTGGATCCGACTGAATCGTTTCAGGGAACTCTGTTTCGAAAAATGATTCTAAACGAAGGCCCTTTGCATTTGCGCGCAAGCCCATTAACGCAATCACATCCTTTAAGAGTTGAGCGGGCTGCACCCGAATTTGTTCGACCTCCATCTTGCCAGCTTCTATCTTGGATAAATCGAGAATGTCGTCTATTATCTCCAGAAGGTACTCGCCGTTTCGATGAATGGTCTGAACGTGCTGCAGTTGCTCGCAAAAGGCTGGATCGCCTTCCAACTCGGTTTCAAGTAGATCCGCAAAACCGAGGATTGCGGTCATCGGTGTCCGGATTTCGTGGCTCATGTTGGCCAGAAACTCAGTTTTGGCTCGCCCGGCTTCTTCCGCTTTAAATCTTGCCGCTTCAAGTTGAGTTGTTCGTTCGATGACAATCGTTTCGATTCTGGCATTTGTTGACTCTGCTTCGGCTTGACGAAGTGCGATGGCTCGCTTTTCCCTCATGCCACGAAGGCAGGCTGCAATCAAGAAAACGTCGATGAAGGCGACCCATCCGGCATGTTCTAGCCAATGCCAATTACTGGTGTCCCCCAATCCAAAAATCGACAGTGGCTCCCAAATACCTCGAATAAAATGGTCCAAAACGACGACGATGGAAGCCGTAACGAGAACACGCCAATCGCCATAAATACTAAGGAACGCAAGTGACCCGAATATGTGAAAATGAGTTTCAATTCGTCCACCGGTCAGGTGAATGAACATTGCTCCAAAAAGCATTTGGCCGATCGCCATGACGTGGCGAGTCGTAACCTGACCTGGCTTGAGAATCGCAAAAACGATTGGCAGAGAGGCTATTAAACAACCCAAAAAAATAGCGGCCAATAGATGGATATGAATTTGGTACTGCGTGCCGATCCAGGTGTAGGGCGTAATCAAGATGGCGGCAATAATTCCCAAGATCCATTGCATCACCATCAATAAGCAAAACAATTTGTCCGTTTGCCGACAGCTTTCACCGTGATACTGACGGAGGAGCGACTCAGCTCGCGTCGAAGTGGAAAGGAATCCCGTCCTGTAATTAGTGGATTCCCTATCGGCTATTGCTGACATTGCGATTTTTCTCCGCAGATTCTTTCCGAGTTGAGTAGTGGGCAACCGTAGGTTGGTGTTTGCCGATATGGCCAATTTTCATTTTCAAGCAGTCTTGAGATAGCCTGCAAACCCATGCAGTCACCTGCATGGCCTCGAGAGGGTGTAATCCCACCGGAAAATGCCAACGTTCGATCCCGTTTATAAAACAGCACTTGCCCGGATGTTGTCGCTGCGAAGTGTTGGGCTTGCATCCCTCCTCGATCGTATTCAATTTTCAAGCCGGGAATCAAACGTACCCTTCGGAGTAGATTCCCATTCTCCCAGCCTCGCTCGGTATCGGGTGGAATTACGAAGAGGACGCGGCACTCCAAGGCACCTTGACTTTCAAGCAGATGCTGCAATTGTTCGACGGTATTTCGCGAACAGGGACAATGTGGGTGCAAAAAGACCAGCATCAACGGCATGTCGTTCCGAGGGTCGACGTTGCTCTTAGGCAATCTGCGAGGCGCACTGGCTGCTTCGCCGGGCTTTGCGTCGTAAATCAATAGCGTTACTACACCATACATAATCATCGCAATCCAAAGGCCCAAGATGGATGCGGAAACGATGCTAGTCGCTCGCGGTTCTCGCCCGTTTCTCTCAGTGGGAACCGGACGAGGGGAAGTGTCGGACTCGTTCCGAACCGGTACCGAAATCGCGTTGTCGTCCATCTTGTCCTCTCAGCCAAGTGCGATCCCTTTTAATTAACCGAGTCGAAGTGTCTCTGCATTTGGGGATGTAGAAGCTTAAGAGATGTTCCAGTAATACAGTCCCGTTTCTGTTTGGATTGCACACGATTGCATGCTTTTTTAGCGACTGGCTATAGTGTGCATCGAACTTTACGAAACCATGCTTGCTATGAGATTGCCAACAAAGGGTCCGCAGTCCTAAAGGGGTAACTCAACATTATCGAAAAGATGTGCGTCGCCTGTAGCAACATTGGTTTCTGCCTAAGGCATTCAAATAATTCCGCAGCCCGTGCAAGAAGCTCAAAGTAGACTTTGAATGGAAGTCGATTAGGAACAAACTGCTCAAACTAATACCCGGCACTAGAATTTTGGACGTTCTGCATGTTGACGATGATCTAGCCATTTTGGCGATTGTAAGTAGAGCACTTTCCAAGCGGGGATACACGGCTCATTCTATTTCCGAACCAGCCCTTGTGCTTCCATGGCTGGCGAAGCATTCCACACAAATCGTACTGCTCGACATCCAGATGCCAGGTACAGATGGCTTAGGCATTCTGCAGGAGATCAAGAAATTCGATGGTGGAATCCAAGTCATCACGTTGACTGGTCTCGTTACGATCGAAACCATTACTCGAGCCACACGCCTAGGGGCTGATGAGTGCCATTTCAAGCCGATCGAAAACATGGATTTAGTCATGGACGCTGTTGATCGTGCCAAAGAAAAAAAGTCATATTGGTGGAACGTAATACGAGATTTACGGGCTCGACTTAAAATTAGCGGTAATGAAGAGATTAGCTCAAGCTAACGCCTTTTATTTATGTCGTGGGACGTACGAACTGACGTGCTGACTGCAGCATGGTGGGTCGTACTCACGATTTTGCACCAGTGGAATCAATTGATCTCGCACTAATTGAAAAAAACGCCGGGCTGGCTTACTTGAAGCCTCTGTCATCAATTCCTTGATCGAACCCGGCTGCAACTCTTTGGCCCAATAGGCTTGCCTCGCTTCGTAATCCGTCATTAAGGCGTTGAGTTTCAATACAAGGCGATCGCGATCTGCTTCATGTATAGGACTAGCTAGTTCGAAAGCAGTCAGATAGCTTTCGACAATGAATTCCGACGGAGGAAGTATATCTGCGACTAAATCTTTTTGTTGGATGATTTCTAGATACAAAGGTCCGTTGACTTTGATCTCGCCAATTGTCTTATTGATTAGGGTTCCGAGAACAACGTAACCGATAACGAGTGAAATGATGAGCGCTAGTATGAGAAGTCTGTTAGCTGGCCCGGAAATTGTTCGTGTACAGATCGAATCGCTAGGGGAGACCACGTTTTTCATTTTTCCTAGTAGCAATTTCTTTTCGCACTCCATTCTCTTCGCACTTCATCGACATCCAAGGCAATCGACCGAAACGACTCGTTTCGGTAAACCATAAGAGCCTTTCCGTCTGCCGTGTCTGGCTACGCATAGGATTGCACACCATTGCACTGCTCCAGCTTTGCTGATCGTTATAATTGTCACACACAAAGGTGCAACCGTGGACGCGATCTCGCGAGGCCAAGTTTAGAAACGACGGCTCCCGAGTATATCGTTCTAACTATAGACGGGCCCGTTTAGAATGCATTCTGAGTTCAATCCCTGGTACATTTTTATGCTGGGTGCCATAACAACGACTCGTTTGCTCATTGCCGCCGCGCAGGTTTCCAGAAGTTTAGCCTTGTCGATCGGCTTGCTGGCGTAATCGTCGCAGCCCGCGCTGATGCACTTGTCGCGATCCTCGGCCATGGCATGCGCGGTCAAGGCAACAATCGGTAGAGTCGAACCACGAGCGCGGAGCGTGCGGGCCAACGTGTACCCATCCATCTCGGGCATCTGCATATCGGTCAGCAACATATCATAAGGCGTTCCCTCGGCAGTAGCTTGGTCGAGCATCCCCAGCGCGATGCGTCCGTTGTCGGCGATGGTGACTTCAGCCCCAGCCTTCTTGAGGTGGAAGGCGATGAGCTGCTGGTTGTCCAGACCATCCTCGGCCAAGAGGATACGGCCGCTCAATTTCGTCGTGGCTGTAGTCGGCTTGGCCTCACAGGGCTCCTGTATCGCGTCCAACTGGGTGACTATGACGCTACCTGCCACGACCTCAAGCGGAAGCACAAGGCGGAAGCACGAGCCCTTGCCCAATTCGGTGTGTAGCAATGTTACGTCCCCTCGCATCTTACCCGCTAAGCGACGGCAGATGGTCAGCCCCAGTCCCGTGCCCCCGTGTTTGCGGGTGATAGTGCTGTCGGCTTGGCCAAAGGCTGCGAATAGCCGCTGGGCTTGGTCCGGCGTCATGCCCGGTCCCGTATCCTCGATGTCGACCACCAGGCTCGCGTTCTCGTCTCGGTTCTCAGTGCCCACCTCGATGGTAATGCAGCCCGCTTCGGTGAACTTGGCCGCGTTGCCCACAAGGTTCATCAGGATCTGTCTCAGGCGAGTCGGATCACTGATGATATGTTCGGGCACGGGACTCCGAAGTAAAGTCTTGATCGCAACCCCCTTGCCGGCCGCCCGGGGTCGCATCAGACTCTCTACCTCGCGCAGTATGGTTAACAGCGGTGTATCGATACTCTCGATAGTCATCATGTCGGCCTCGATCTTAGAAAGGTCCAAAATATCGTTGATGACCGAGAGCAGGTGTGTACCTGCGTTTTGGATCGTGTCAATGGTTTGAACACGTTGCAAAGGTGCGAGGGCTGTGTTCCCGTCCTCTTTAAGCAAATCGACGAATCCCAGGATCGCTGTCAAAGGGGTCCGGATCTCGTGGCTCATGTTGGCCAAGAATTCGCTCTTGGCCCTGCTAGCGGTCTCGGCGACGAATCGAGCCCGATTCAGTTCTGAGTTGCTAGACAGCAGGCGTGTCTCGGCCTCCTTCACTGCGGTGATATTCAAGTGGGAAACCACCGCGAATCGATCTCCCACGCATTCAAAGCCGCGAATCGAGCACAGGAACCATCGCTGCTCGGCCGGAGAATGGCAAGGATATTCGATCGGCGCCAACTCAACGTCGCCTGCTAGAACGGATTGCACGCCAGCTGCGACTAAGCCCGCCTCGGGGCAGGAGCCCATGGCGTTTTGGCACGCCGCTAAATAATCGGCCCCTTGGAGCACATCACTTTCCCCGCCGCCATTGGCGAGGGCAAACTCGCTCCAGGCCCGGTTATAGGAAATTACCCTAGCGTCGCTCCCTAGAACCACTGTATGCGAATTCAGCGAGTCCATAGCGTTCCTCAGGAACTGCGCCGCATCGGTGGACCGTTGCTCAGCCCGCTTTCGCTCGGTGACGTCCGTTCGGATCGAGACGTATTTTTCAATATTACCGTCGGATCCCTTGAAGGGCGCAATGATGCTGTCCACCCAATAGAGCGAGCCGTCCTTGGCCCTGTTGCAGACTTCGCCGTGCCAAGTAACGCCGCGCGAAATCGTCTTCCAAATTTCCACCCAGAAAGCCTTGGGATGCGTTCCGGAATTGATGATACGGTGGGTCTGCCCAATCAGTTCCTCGCGGCTGTAGCCACTGATGCGGCAAAAGGCGTCATTGACCTCGATGATCTTGCCTTTGGGGCAGGCCACGGAAACGATGCTGTTGGTGTCGAGCGTATATCGCAATGCTTCGCTCTCGCGCATGGCGGCCTCAGCGACGTGTCTGGCCGCTGCCAACTCGCTCGACATGCTCGACACCGTTTGTAGCGCCCGGGTGCGGCTCCTGCCCAGCGACCAGATGATCCCCGCCGAAAGCAAGCTGAGCATGGTCCCGCCTAGGCAGATAATTAGCAGCATCGAATGGTTGATCCAGGCCTCGAACTTGGGCGTGCTGCTGGTGATGCTGGTGATGCTGATCGAACCCGAGATGGTGGGCTCGCCAATCCTTGCAACGTACCGGACCTCGCGCAGGCTATTGATGGTCGCGAGTATGGTGAACGTCAAACCGATCAAAAGGATCGCTGCAACCGCCACCTTCACGAATCTGGGAGAGCTCCCCAAGAGGGTGTCGCCACTTAAACCGGCTTTCTGCTTGCCACCTCTCGCCCGCCGTGCAAAGCAAATGGCCAGCCGAATGGCACTTAGGAATATCCCAATTGCTCTGTCGAGTTTGGATTTTAGGTTCAGTGGAAGTCGTTCGGTGGACATGCCATTGCTTCGATTCGCTGCTCTTCGACGGACTTGGAAGCCCGTTGTGCTCCAGTCTCTCATTCGGACAGTGCGCTAGGGTACGATTTTTTTTCTTAGATCTCAATTGCATTTAGTTTGCGTTGTTCGAATCGTGTTGGCTGCGAACGATCCTCTTCAAACATCATGATCCGAAGTGTCTCACCATTGCAGGCGACAGTCAGATCGCGAATTGCAGTCGCATTCGAAAGACGGAAATCAAAATCCTGCCCTGTCGTCACCGATGGGATCGATAGAAAGGACGGACTAGGAACCTGGCCTTTGACGTTGCCGCCGATCATATTGGTCGCTTCGGCAAATGCATCTCGAAGATCGTCCTCGGTAAGACTGTCGCCATCTTCACCAAAGAGACGACTTGCAAAGACTCGAGCCAAGTCTTCGGAGCCTTGAATCACAACTGCTCCCTGCCACTGACCACTAATTTGAACGCAGCCGGTAACTTGATCGGATCGTTTAACCGTAGGCAATAACTCACAAGGGATCGCATCCAGTTCGAGCATGGTCGAGAGGATACTCTGTACGATAGTTAAAATGTCTTCGTTTGAAATCATGGTCGTCTCCAGGTTCTGGTGGTTTGATAAAAAGGTTACTGATCGAACGGTGGTTTAAAACGGTGCTCGATGAGCCGCAGCGCTAGCTCCGATAATAAGTACTTCGATTTCACTTAGCATCCAATTAAAGAACACCGAAGGCAGGGGTGTTTTATCGGCGTGCGTTGTGATGCCAAATCAGTTCCTTATGTATTCTGGCTTCCGAGGTATCCTGCTCGATTGCGTTTGAGCGATAATTTCGTCAGCAATCTGTTCCAGCGGAATGATCTTGTGAGCATGTCCAGCGTGCGCAACCGCGCCTGGCATTCCCCACACGACGGAGGTCGCTTCGTCCTGAACAAAGACGCGTCCGCCGGCTTGGCGAATGGCGCCACAACCTCGTAGTCCATCCTGGCCCATGCCGGTCATCACAACTGCTAGCACGTTGGCTCCAAAGAACTCGACTGCGGAGCGAAAGAGGACATCCACCGCGGGACGGCAAGAACTTTCGGGCGGCTCTTGATTCAATACCGCGTTGAGTTGTGTCCCTCGGCGGCCAAGCTTCATGTGAAAATTACCAGGAGCGAGCCAAGCACCGCCGGGCACCAGGAGATCGCCATCGGTGGCTTCGTGAACGTGTAGGTTGGAAAATTTATTTAAGCGGTCCGCAAGATGCTTCGTGAAGACCGGTGGCATGTGTTGAACGATGAGGATCGGAACTGGGAAACTGGCCGGAATTTTTGGAAGCATGGCTGATAAGGCGTTCGGGCCTCCGGTCGAAACTCCGATGACAACGATATCGACGCGGCTAACTTTACTGGGGTGTGAATTTGCTGATGGATTCCCGGTACCAGCATGGATCTCACCTGCATCTAGGTTGCTTTTGCTTGCGGGTGGGGTTGTCCAGTTGCAAAATTGCTTAATCTTCGGAACCAGTTCGTTCCTTACGTTGGCAATCGCAGCAGTGACGCTTCCGACATTCGCTGGCTTTGTTACGTAATCGTTCGCACCTTTAAACAGCGCTTCCAGGGTAGCTTCGGCGCCGCGCTGGGTGAGCGTGCTGAACATGATGACGGGTAGCTTGGGATAGAGCTTGCGAATTTCCACGAGCGTGGTCAAGCCATCCATCTCAGGCATCTCCATGTCCAGTGTGATGAGATCCGGATTGAGCTGGGGTATCTTCGAGAGGGCAATTTTTCCATTTGCGGCAATTCCTGCGACCTCGATGGCTGGATCGGCGGAGAGCGCATCGCTCAATAGTCGGCGGATGACCGTTGAGTCATCCACAATGAGAACTCGGATTGTACGCATACCTGACTAAGCTCCGATACCAAGTAGCTGGAGCTTTTCAAGAATGATGTTCTTGTCGAATGGCTTCATCACGTACTCATTGACGCCAGCCACAAACGCCCGACTGATGTTCTCCATCTCGGTTTCCGTGGTTACCATCATGATGGGCATGTCGCCGTACGCGGGTATCGCTCGCGCTGCCTTGATGAATTCGAGGCCATTCATCTCAGGCATGTTCCAGTCGACCAAGACAATGTCTTGCAGACCATGGGCTTCCAGTTGCGCTAGGCCTTCGAGACCGTTGCCGGCTTCGATGGTATCGTAGCCTAACTCCTTCATAATGTTGCCGATGATCCGACGAACGGCTCGGGAATCGTCGATGACTAATGCTCTCATAGGAATGTCCATTGTGGTTGAATGTGGTGGTTCGGACTAATAGTCGACTTTTGGACTCAGTAGGTTGGTCGGTAGCCGACTGCCGTTCCAAATTGCTCTCGTTCAAAACTTACGTTGAGATACATGGTCGTCTCCGATCCGCCAAGAAACAAGTAACTATCTTTGTGCATTACCTTGTGGACTTTCTTGAGGATTTCACTTTTGGTCTCTGGTGAGAAATAAATAAGCACGTTTCTAAGGAAGACAATATCCATCGCAGGAAGCAAGCTAGGGAAGGGCTCAACCAAATTCAATTCACGAAATTCGACCATCTTGCGGATGTCATCTCGAATCTTCCATTGGTTTCCATTCTTAGTGAAATACTTCAGTAAAAAATTCATCGGCAAGCCGCGATTGACTTCCGTTTGATTAAATTCACCTAGTCTTGCCCGATCCAAAATTTGGCTGGATAGATCACTGCTGATGATCCGTACTTTCCAATCCTTGAGCATCGGAAAATGCTCCGCAACTAGCATCGCGATAGTGTAAGGCTCTTGACCGCTGGAACAGGCGTTGGACCAAATTGAAAGCGATTTCTCTTTGGCTCGACGCTGAATCAGGTTGGGGATGATTTTTTCCTTGAGCGCCGTAAAGGGATGGATATCACGAAAGAAACTAGTTTCATTCGTGGTCATGGCTTCGACAACTCGCTGCGTCAGTTTTTGAGAGCCGGGTTTTTGCAATTCCGAGACAAGTTCGGAAATATTCCGAAGACCAAGTTCTCGTGCGACCGGCGCTAGCCTTGACTCGACCAGGTAGGCTTTGCCGCTTTCTAAAACGATCGCCGACTTGTTGCGAACCAAATTGGTGATGAAACTAAATGATTGAGGATCTAACGCTGCGGCGATGGTACTCATGAGTGCTTACAAACTTAAGGGTTGTTCGGTTGATCTCGGACTTGACTCCATTCCAAGTTGAAGTCACTGCCAATGTTAGAAGGGTCCGTGAGCCAACGCACCGACGCCGACCATCTGGAGTTTTTCTTGAATCATGATGGGGTCAAATGGTTTCATGATGTACTCGTTTACGCCAGCGTCAAACGTCAGTGCCAACTGCGACATTTCTAGTTCAGTCGTGACCATGATGATCGGAAGATCGGTGTAGACCGAGTTGGACCTTACTGCCGTGACAAACTCCAGGCCACTCATCTCAGGCATATACCAGTCCACCAAAACCACATTCGGTGGACCTAGTTTTGCCAATTGCTCCAGCCCTTCGAGGCCGTTGCATGCTTGGCTCACTTCGAATCCCAAGCTCTTTAGAATGGAGGAAATCATTCGGAGTATCGCAGGGTCATCGTCAATAACTAAAGCTCGCATGATTTGCAGTTTCTTCACTAATTGAGAATATTGGGACTGAGGAAGGATATTGGGATGGAGGCATTGTCGCATGGAGCTCGTGATTATCCGTCGACAAACCTCGTAAAAGAAACGTACCATCGTAAGGTACGGGTATCGAATGGGTGAACATGTTCACCGCAATCTAGGATGGGCCATCGATGGCGATAGCCCATCCTAGAATCTGTTCGACATCAGTCTTAGCACTTGAAATCCGAAACAAGCTGTTGTAGTTCTGCAGCCATGCGGGCTATTTCACTGGCTGCTTGTTGCGTATTGCTAGCACCTTCGGTCGTATTTTGGGCAGCCGTTGCAACGGCCGTGATATTCTCCGAGATCTCACTGGAGCCCTTAGATGCCTCAGACACATTTCTTCCCATTTCGTTCGCCGTAGCGGTTTGCTCCTCGACAGCACACGCGATGGAAGCCGAGATTTCGTTAATCTGATTGATGACATCACTGATCTGTCGAATGGCCTCAACTGCCCCGCGAGTATCGGACTGGATGGTCTCGATTTTCTGACTGATATCTTCGGTCGCTTTGGCTGTTTCTTTTGCCAGCTCTTTGACCTCATTCGCAACGACTGCAAAACCTTTTCCTGCTTCACCGGCACGGGCGGCTTCAATCGTAGCGTTGAGAGCCAAGAGATTGGTTTGTTCAGCGATCGATGTAATGACCTTAACAACTTTTCCGATCTCGGTGCTGCTTTCACCCAATTTAGCGATGGTTGCGTTGGTTGTATTGGCGACGGTCACAGCTTGCTGTGAGACCTTGGCAGATTCCGAGGCGCTTTTGGCAATTTCCTTGATGGCTGAATTTAGCTCGTCAACGCCTGAAGCCACGGTTTGAACATTCTTGCTGACTTGCTCAGAAGCGGCCGACACAACGTTGGCTTGCACTGAAGTTTCCTCAGCCGTCGCGCTCATGGTCGTGCTAACCGAGGTTAGCTCTTCGGATGCCCCAGCCAAAGCCGTCGCATTGTCGGAGACGGTTGAAAGCATTTTCTTCAATGCCTCCCGAGCATTCACTTGTGCTGTGATATCGGTAGCATACTTGACAACTTTGTACGGCTTGCCGTTCAGATCCAGGATCGGATTGTAGGATGCTTGAATCCAAACAGTTTTTCCGCCCCGACCCACTCTCTTAAATTCACCCGCTTGGTATTCGCCTCGATTGAGCTTGGCCCAAAATTCTCGATACTCGGCCGATTGCCGGTAGGTTTCCTCGGCAAAGGTACCATGATGTCGCCCCTTGATTTCTTCGAGCGAGTACCCCATGGTGGAGAGGAAGTTTTCGTTGGCGGTTTGAATCGTTCCATCCATACCGAATTCGATCGTAGCCTGGGCCTTGCTGATGGCTGCCAATTGGCCTTCACAATCCACAGCTCGGACCTTCTCTGCAGTGACATCGGTCGCGATTTTCACGACTTTGAAGACTCTCCCCATTTCGTCTTTGACAGCGGCGTATACCGCTTGAATCCAGACTTCCTTGCCCTCTTTGGTGATGCGTTTGAAGATGCCGTTTTGGTTATTGCCTGCATTCAGTTCGCTCCAAAATTGGGTGTATGCGTTCGAGTTTGCGAAGCTCTGCTCGACAAACATGCGATGATGCTTTCCAACGATCTCATCGGAGTGATACCCCAGCGTCTTCAGGAAGTTAGCGTTGGCAGAGATTACATTTCCCTTGGTGTCGAATTCGATGTAGGCAAAGCTCGTGTCGATCGCGGCTAGAATACCCTGAGCATTTTGTCGTGCGATTTCAGCGGCTGTAATGTCGTAACGAACACCTATGTATTTTTGCGGCTTGCCATTGGGACCCATCACCGGTGCGATGACTGCGTCAACATAGTAAGGTGTGCCATCTTTCGCTCGGTTCTTGATGATGCCACGGAAAGGTTTGCCACGTCCGATGGTGGACCACAATTCTTTAAAAACTTCTTTGGGCATGTCCGGATGGCGAGTCGTATTGTGAGGTTGTCCGATCAGCTCTTCCTTGCTGTACTTCGAAATCTCAATGAATTTGTCATTGATCGTGAGGATGTCCCCCTTGAGGTCGGATTCCGAGACGATGCTGGTCATGTTCATGATATCGACACGAACAGAGAGCTCGTGGATCTGAGCAGAGAGCGAAGCCTTATCGGCAGTGAGCTCTTCTTTTTGCGCATGAAGCAATGCACTCTCAGTGGTCAGCAATGACTTCTCGGCATTGAGTACGTCCACTTGTTCCTTGTAGTAAGCAAGTTCTGAATTGCTTGTCTTTTTGCTGGCGGGCTTGCTCGCTGGAGCGGCTTTTTCAGCAGATGGCTTGGCAGTTGTTTTCGATGGTCGAGCAGAAGTTGACATAATTTTCCCCAGGTTTTTTTTTAGTTGAAAATGGTTTGTGTTCACGTTGGTGAACTTGAGTAAGGAACAGTTTCTTTTAAAGTCAGTCGTTGATAGAATTCACGTCTATCACGCGCTCGGTATCGAGGATGAGGAGCAGTCGATCTTTCATCTTGTAAGCTCCGCGGATCAGTTGTCGAGTTCCCCCCCGAAGTGTTTCTGGGGGCGATTCGAAATTCTCCTGGTCACTCTCTTGAACGTCACCGATTTGGTCGACGAGCAAGCTGACAGCACCATCATCACTTCGGACTACGACATTCATTGGCAACTGCCCTTCGGGGCGACTTGGTAAACCTAGTCGCTTCCGAAGATCGATGGCGGTCACTATTTGACCTCGCAGATTGATCAGCCCACAAACTGCATCCGGGGCTAAAGGAATGTCCGTCATCTGCTGGTAGCGGATAACTTCTTGCACGGTTTGAACACCTATCCCAAACATCTGGTTGTCAAGATAGAAGGTACATAATTGACTTGCCATTGGCATTTTCAGAACTCCGCTAAACGAGCGAGGTAAGAGCACTTGGGGCAGGGATATCGATGTTTCTGATAATTGCGGGCAAAGCCAAGAGGTCCGTCACGCGCTCGTGAATCACGGCAGATCCTAATAAGCCCTCGCGAACGGAGGGGTGATTGATTTGCAACGACGTCTCAACAATGTCAACGATTTTGTCGATCACAAGTCCAAAACTACGATCATTTTCAATATACACAACTACATTAAGCAATTCGTCATCGTTGCTTTCCCCACATTCAAGACCAAGGAAGTTAGCCAGTCGAATCAGCGGAAGAATTTTTCCTCGATATTGAACGACTTCTTGACGGTCGGCGAACTCAACCGCCGTTCTTGATATCTTTTCCAGCCTCGCAACTTGTGAAATTGGCAGCGCCAACCGACGGCT
>JBGSJT010000589.1:0-4919 GCA_041741715.1 Pirellulaceae bacterium
TCGTCAGACATCGAATTGAAAAATGCCGCTAACCCTGTTTCAAGATACGGAGAATCCAGAAATGTGTAACATGGGCGATACCATGTATCATCTGCACCACGAACCATTCGATATTCACTAAATATCGACGCGTGAGTTGAATCACTTTCGACTAATGCGATAAAGCGAGACAGGTCTGACTTATACGTGCTCCATTCAGGCAAGCCAGAGTGTTCGGCGTCAATTAGATTTCCACTTTAGCGACAATTAGTTTTCCCCACTCGAAAGTTTCTTGTTGGAAGTCGTTGATTGTTGCGCCTGGTCCTTGCGAGCCTCGTCCAATCGATAGCTGCGAACATTCAACTCCAGAATCACGCTGCGGTGGACCAGCCGATCGATCGCGGCGGCTGTCGTCATCGGGTCCTTGAAGATGCTCTCCCATTTCGAAAACGGAAGATTGCTGCTCAGCAAAATACTTGTCCGCTCGTACCGATCCGAAATCAGTGTAAACAACACTTCCATCTCCTCGCGAGTCTGCTGAACATAACCAAGGTCGTCGATCACCAACGCCGAGATACGTCCAAGCTTGCTCAGCATCTGCGGTAGTCGTAGTTCCTTCTTCGCCAGCAGCAGATGTTGAATCAACGACGAGCAGGGAGCGAAGCACACCGTGTGGCCATCGCGGATCAGTGCTTCGCCGAGGGCCCTCAGAAGCAACGTCTTCCCCGAGCCGGGGCGTCCGAACAGCAGCACGTTGCTCGTCCGTTTCAGAAACTCGCCGGTCCGCAGCTGGTCCATCTGTTGACGTATTGAGAGCGGAATTCGACTCCAGTCGATTTGCGCCCAGGTCTTGCATGGTTCCAACCGCGAACGTTTCAGATGGGCGCGAACACGATTCTCCGTTCGCCTCTGGCACTCCATCATCGTCAGCTCGTCCAAGAACGCCAAGTGGCTCCACTGCTCTCTGGCTGCTTGCTCGGCAAGGCTCTGCACCTCCGCTCGCATCGTCGGCAACCGCAGACGTTTCAAACGGGAATCCAGTTCTGCTGGGTTGTGTACAGGCATCGTTCGAGTCGCCGTCGATTCCTTGGATGGTTGGTTTGGTGAGTTGATTGGCTGGTTCATTTAGCACTTCCTTGTGTTCGAGTAATTCATCGTAGTCGTTGAGTTCCGGGGCCTCGACATGCACATCGATTTCGACTGCTCCGGAGCGCGTCGAATCAAGCGCCTTGAGCGTCGCGGCAATCGTCGCAGGTGTCAGCGATGAGCTGTCAGAATTGATCTCTGCAAGCAGGTTTTCAAGCGGGCTCAAGCCATGCTGTTTGGCGGCCTGAAGGAGCTTCAAATAGAGTCGAATCCCACGCGGTTCAGCGAACCGATTGACGAGCGAGTCAAAGGCTTTGCGGAACTCTAACGTGGGATACATGTGTTCGCGGTATCGATAGGCTGCAAACGCATTCGGCTTCTTCACCAAGGAATCGATCACGTAGCGAAAATCAATGTATTCCTTGCCTTTTCCGATCAACCGAGGCATTTGAAGTTGCTGCTTGCTGAGATACCACAGTTCGATCGTGTCGGCCTGAATGCGGACTGCCACCTTCATCCCAATGAAACAACTTGGCACTGCATAACGGTTCTGCTTGACCGTGATGATCGAGTTACTTGTGACCCGCACATCGACCTCGGTATAGGTTGGAAACATGGTCGCCGGAAGCGAGTCCAATTCGCGTTGTTCGTGCTTGAATGCCTCGCGCCTGGGTTCGTTTCGCTTAACGATGCACTCCTGCAGAAACACTTTGTACTGATCGACCGAATCGAAGTCGCGACTGCCTCTTAAACGCAGTCGCTGATCGACGTAGTCCTTGAAGTGGCCATGCTGCGATTCGCAATCACCGTTCTCGTTGGGCGAACGAACATTGATTCGCTGTCCTGTAGTTCCAAAGTGATTGAGCAGGGCACGAAAGTTGGCTTGAAACTGTTTGTCGACCGACAGGTTGTTGACGGCGGCGGTCAACGAGTCGCAACGCACACGGTCAGTCACTCCGCCAATCGCCAGGAACGAGTTTTGAATCCCGTCTGCGACCGCCTCGAACGACTCGGAGAAACAGACTTGGGCATACTCCCAGTTGGAGTAGGTCAGCACACTATGAAATGCCATGTGCTCAAAGCGATCGCCAGTGATGGTGATGGCCAGTGAGTTCATGTCGGTGAAGTCGATCGCTAGTACATCGCCCGGGCGATGGAGTTGATCAAAGGTGACTTCTTTTTCGATCTGGTGGTCGATTCGCCACTGCGCGATGCGACGTTCGAGGGTCCGCTTGTAGCTCGGATCGAAGCTGCCTTGATGCTTGTCCTTGAGGTACTCAAAGATGGCGTACGGCTTGAGCTCTTTGTCCTGATCGAGCATCGCTTGGATCTCCGGCCAAAAGGGCTCAATGGGATCTTTGCGTGTGCGATAGGTTCGCGGTTGGTTGTCCTTGTGAAGCGGAACGGCATCATCGAGATAGTGAGCGGCAGTCTTTCGGTCCATCCGACACATCCTTGCACAGCGTGAAATAGAGTTACCAAGCCCTCGCAACCAGCGAAGGCGAATGATCTTCCGTGAGTTCATCGCAAGTCTCCTGAAAAAGGGTCTTGCGATAGTGAAAACGAAGCGGTGCGATGGGGGAACTCTACTTGTCGTTGGAAGCAGAATTCGCCAAAGCTAGCATTCGATTATTCAGGCCCCGCGACTGGGGAATTCTAATTGTCGCGGGGCCCCTAAAACTGGGGAAATGTAATTGACGCTATACAGTAAACTGACTTTCCGCACATCTCCGGACGCATTTCTCGGAATTTAATTTCGTGGTTCTAGACGCGGTATTCGCTCGGTGAGACGTGCAGCAGCTTAAGTAGGGTGCGGTGAATGGGGGCCAGCTCGGTCGTGAAAGTGACGAACTCGTTGCTGCCCGTTGTGTTTAATGTCTGACGCGTGATCGGGTCGAAGACATCCAGCACCTTGCGAGTCGTGGGACGAGAACACGGACGACCTTCCGGGTACAGCGGCAGGGAATCCACGTTGTCTGCCTCCATCGCGCGGCGCAGTTCGCGTTCCAGCAAGGATTGCACCATCAAGGCAAGGAAGTACACCGCCAGCAATCCGACAATCCGACTCACGCTTTGCAGATAAACCGGTGCGACCTGAAAGTCCGTCTTGAGTTGGGAGAATCGCTTTTCAATGATCGGTTGTCGTTTATAAGCCCGCAACACGTCTTGGGCTTGCCAGTCGGAAAGATTCGTGATCAACGGAAACACGCCATCTCCAGTCGCCGCGAGTTCGAGTTGCGGCGTGTTCACTTGCCAAGTGATGTCGAATCGCCTTTCCAGATGGCGACTGTACTGGGTGTTCTCGTTCGGACGTCCGCGTGTTGTTTGCTGAAATGCCTCGCGCTGCTGTTCGTGAAGCTCGACCGTCAACCAGTCACTCACTGCACGCGATTGGAGAATCGATTCCACGGCCTCGGAGACCTTCTCGCGTTGGCGAAATCGAGTTCGTGGACTTGCCAGTTTTGCGCGAAACTCGGTTAGCTCTTGGATCGCTCGTTGTAAGCGGCGAGACCTTGACGCCGCATCGCTTTCAGCTTTGGAGCGACTGTGAAACCAGAACAGTCGATAACCTTCCTTGCTGAGATAATCGTTCGTGCAGACGCGAAACAGATCACGGATCGAACCGTCCTCGTTCAGCAGTTGATGGATTTCTCGCCAAGAGATGCCGTCGGGTTGGTCGCGTAGCGTCGTGCGAAATTGAGTGTCTTCATTGCGAGTGGCCGGCAACACCGTGATGAATCGCCCTCCCAGGCGAGCGATTTCGTTCATGTTGGCTGTCGTCGCCAGCTTGCAATCGGCGACATAGATAAAGTCGGGGCGCTGCACGAGTTCAGCCATCAGTTTCCAAGTCGCTTGATGCGTCTGGTCGTCGGCGACATTGCCGCTGGCCGCTTGGAAATAGACCGGAATCCCACCGTCGTCGCTGACGGTGAGGATATACAGTAATTGTTTGAGATCGGGTCGATGGTCCTTGTTATGGCCCCAGGTGATGGCGGGAGTCATATGGCCGTCGATCATCCGTTCTGACTGAGCGTCCCGATGATCGCCGGAAAACGTCACGGTTGTCGAGTCGTTATGCAATTCGTCCAGACGGACGTGAAACTCTTGCACGACATGCGTGACCACGTCCATGATCAAGTTCGTATCGAGCGCCAGGAACATTCGGTCCAGACAACGCCCCACGCGATCGTCGTTAAGATGTTCGAGGTCATCGGACCCCATATCAAACAAATCGGGAGCGAAGTTTCTGGCCCATTCGGCGACTCCATACATGGGCTCTCTGGCGATGAGTAGATTCTTGAGTAGCAATAACACAGCGCGTGCGGTGTCGATCTTGGTTCGCTTATCTTCTTGCGGGAGATGCGACGCGAGCAACTCCCGCAATCGCATTCTTTCCAGCAACCTGTTGATAATTGGCAAGGCACCCACCTGGTGTGTGACAATCGTCATGCCGTTGGCTGGATAGGACCGTTGTCCATCGCTGAGCTTCTTGGGACGACGCGCTTGGGGCAGCGTCGGTTTCTTTTTTCTGGCCATGAGATTTCCTTTTTAAGCGACGTGGCGGAGTTGACGCCACTGAAAAGGTAGGAGTCTCGAAGTGTCCAGTCGAGGCGCAAAAAGTAGGAGAATTGGAGTTACGAAAACTGCCATTGACGTAAGTTGAAAAAATTTCAACTTACGTCAATGGGACATTCCGTAAGTATTTTTGCAGGGTCGTGGAAGTTACCGGACACGCTTGCCGAAGGCAGCCCAACGCAAAATAGTAGAACGCGGCAGCAGGGCCATCACCGCCGCGATAGAACCACCCTGCAATCAAAGAAATCCAGATCTTCAATACCCCACGACAGCAACGA
>JBGSJT010000590.1:0-7079 GCA_041741715.1 Pirellulaceae bacterium
CCCACCGATCAGTACCGTCCACATATAGAAAACCGCAATAGACTGTTTAGGCGGCATACCTTGCGAGAGGTTGGCCAGCAGGGTGAACGTGGTCGCCTGTGACGGAACCCGTGTTGTGTCCAACGGGTTGTCAAAAACGGGTGGCTTGATGGATTCTTGTTGAAGTGGCATCGTGGTAGTTCTTCCGTTATGGCTGCGAGAGAAGTTGAAAAAGTTCCGGTACAATTCCAATCTGAAATCGAATACCTGAGGGCCACCGATGATCAGCTAAGGCGCGCTCGATCAATTGTTGTTTGGGATGACTGGCGGTCAGTACCACGTTGACGAATTGACCGGCGGACAACATAGTTACAAACTCTGGGCAGTCCTTGAACCGATCGATTTCAGCAGAACATTTGCGCACGATGTGGTCTGGGCGCCCGCCGAGATCAACTCGTACCAACCGCCAAATAGGGACACCCTCACCCTTCTCCAGGATGCTTGTGGCTGATAGCTTAAGATTGCCAAGCCAAGGAAGTGCCTCACCTAACTCATCAGGCAATGCCACTCGCATGTTCTGACGAGCGCTGCAAAACACGTAACGAGCGATGGACACATGCGTTGCCAATGCTTGGGGACCAAGTGGCCGCGTACGGTAAACGGAAGTACCGAAATGTTTGGAAAGTCGCAACCCAACCGAGAAATATTGACGCTTGTCGTACAGTGGATACGCGTTCAACCACCCCTGACGCACCAAGCGACCGGATATTTTGACCGCCGCGTTAATGTTAGCGTGAGGCAAATACCGTCGCTGAATGAACTCGTTGGTCGTCAAACGATAGCGCACAATGTCATCGATGATGCGGCGATCGCGAGCTCCCAGTCGATCCTGTCGACCGGAGCTACCGGCTTGGTTTTTACCAGACTTCATAGGGGACATTCCTTTGCTCGCAGGCGCGGTGGATTCCTAGTAGACGCGCAGGGCTATATAAACCGCCTAGTTCAATTGCTTTATTGATCACTCCGGGATTCAGGGAGATGACGGCGTCTGGTCTCTTTCCCATTCCCCAAAGGCGTCCTGCCGTGTCCTCGGACTGCCACCCCTGCGCCTCTACCGTCCGGTTCTCCCGATACCACAGGTAGACATCGCTGAGGGCTAGATCGTGTGATGCTTGAAGAATGTGAGGTAGGCATCCATTTGCCTTGGTTCCCAGGCATCGTTTCGTTCTTGGACCGTGCAGGATGACCTTCGTGGCGATTGGGGACGCGGACGTCCAGCGTTTCATCAGTGAATGCGAGATTCGCTGAAAGTTCGGGGCTGGTTCGCTGGGTTCCCAAAAGCACAAAGGCGAACTTATCCTAGGTATAATGCGGAGTACGGGGCGCAAGCTGCTAAGCAGCTGATGCCTACAAAGTTGCTGGAGCCGCCTTCGCATGTTGGAGTTGTCGCCAGAAAAAAAGGCATCGCGGACCTGCTCTGCAGAGAGTAGTCGCACCTTGCTTCCCAAGGTGGTGAGCAACTCGTAGTCGCGTTGATTGATAATCAGAGGAATAGGCTTGGTCATAGGTTGAACACTCGACGGAGCGACCAGGGACGGACTCGATCACCAAACGCGGCGGGTAAGTGCTGGTCGGTGATTGACAAAGTCCATTTCAACAAATGAGCGCGCTCACATGTGGTGTCAAGTTGTTCAATTTGTGTCTTATTTCATGCCAGGGAACGCCTACCATGGCGAACAAAAAGTCGACGCGCGTGCCACGAGTGACGAGTACTCCGCAACGCGGTGGGAAATCGAGGAAACCGCCAACGAGTGGTTCTCCCCCAGGTCAAGACGCGCTTTGTCCACAACAGCTAAGACGTTTCATGGAGCTGCGCGGCTTAAATGTCACCGGGTTGTCGAACATAACCGGACTTAGTCGCAACACCATGTATAAGATTCTGCGCGGCGATGATTTGAAGGTGTCTACACTCACACAGTTTGCGAAAGAACTCGACGCCGACTTAGATCAACTGCGAGGGGTAACATCGGTTAGCGACCAAGAGGGCTCCTATAGTCTGACGCCGCCGAGGCACTGGCGAGTCGTGGACATACTTAGTCCATGGATGCAGGCATCCAATGGGCTTCAGTATCGACTCGCCAAGCTGGAGAATACCACAGTCGAATATCCGAACTATGTTCGAGGGAAGTTCTATGACCTGCTAAGCACTGCCATTAGTAAACGTCGTGAACTGAAGGAATTCTTATCTCGCCATGCAGCGGTCTGTCTCCAGTTCAAACGCGACCCGCATATCGTTACACACTTTGCGACTATCCCTTTGGATAACGACGATGGATGGTGGGTTATGGATGAGTGGCTCGACACGATTTCGCTTAGCAACTATCTGGACCAGATAGAGCCAAACCAACTAACTGACGATGAACTGCGGTGTTTGGGGGATGGCATTTTGTGTGGCTTGCACTCACTGCATTCTGCCGGGATCATCATGCGGGAAATATCACCCGATCATGTGCTCGTCAACGAACAGTGTCAGCTGGTTCTTCTCACCGAGTTTGAATTGGCCAAACTTGGTGGAGGCGCTCCTTCCGTATCCGGCACCTGGTCACCTCATCAGTTTCTCGCTCCAGAAGTCAACGACTATGAGGTATCCCCGGAGAGTGATCTCTACGGCTGGGGCCAAATCATGTTGTATGTTCTGAACAAACATCCAAAAATCAGTTTGCCTGAAACCGCTTCCGGCTTGCTGGCAGATTGCACCAAGTGCGACAGACGACAACGTCCCGCATCGGCTCGTGTTGCCTTAGACAAGTGGAGGGTATGGAAATGAACGTGGCGAGCGATACGCATCATCCCGAGCCGGTGATCAATACCCACGCGTTGGGTAAGTACGAATTCTGTCGTCGAGCCGGAATTATAGCGCTCGAAAGCGATGAACCTGAAACAGCCGATGAGTGGAATCTCACACCGAGGCTAGACTATCTCCCAGAATTTGACGCCGCGGTCCTACTCGAGCGTCGCAGGACGGCTTTCGATAATTTGTTGCGGGCATCGATAACCCTGACTGTCATCGCGTTCATATTGGGCGTTGTGGCCATCGCCGTTAACCCCGCGTTAGCTTTGCTGCTGTCGTTGGGAACTCTGCTTTTGGTGTACTTCGCCGTCATGCAACTCAAAGACCTGTGGCTGCTCACAGGACAACTATGGAGTTTGCGCCGCAGCACGCCTATTACGCTCGGGGATCCGGCGAATGGCATTCATGAAGTTTCCTGGTGGGGGCTGATGCGTAGTGACGAAAATGCGCTGACCAAACCCAATGCACCTTATTTCGCGGCTGAAATTGGATTGTCTGGAAGCCCAAAGTACATACTAACGCATCGAGCGACCCGTAGTCCCGTAGTCGTGCACTACTCGCCATTGAACACTCCGCATCCCTATCACATGGTTCGCTTGGGAGCCTATGCCCAACTCATATTGTCGCAAGAGGTGGTAGAAAGCGTCCCTTGGGGACTAATTCTCAACCCCAAGACAATGCGAGTTCTAGCTGTACCCATTACCGGCGAGTTGCTGAAGATGACGCGACAGCGGCTGGAAGCATTTCGGTCCGACCTAATCAAAGTGCGCGATACGTCGCTTCCTCCACCTCCCCCGCCCCCAACGCATTGCATTAACTGCCAGTACGCAAAACTTAGAAAGTTGTCGAAAGGGCGAACGGAAACCAAGCTGGGTGGACGCACTCTCCATCCTATGGTCGTCAAAGATGACAAGGGCCAATCCGTTCATAGTACTTGCGGTGATCGCTTTGACTGGCGACCGTTAAACAGAGGCAACTAACGGATTCATGCACGGCGCCGCGAGCGCAGTTTCAAGGTCCAGTTCACCCACCATTCGTAAAATCGGTCGAGCACGGATTGCCGATCCCCTCGCTCAAAAGCCGCCTGTTGAATCCGGACGTGAAGGTGATCTAAAGCGTTTGACCAGGCCCGTGAATTCGCATAGCGATCGCGAGGGTTTAGCCTAAGCATGCGATGGCATATCTCATCGGTGAGCCTCAATATGCTGGCCGGAATTTTGTCACGATCCGAAACAAATCGACTCGGAGCCTCCCATAGGCTATCACTGTCAGCAGCATAGTCATGAAATCCAACTCGCCCCCCCAAGCCCACGTAGGGCAACTTGAGCGTGAGCAACTGGTAGAACAAAACTCCAACTGCGAACTGGTCGACGGAACCCATCAGCGGGGTATTCCCAAATGTCATTTCCGGTGCGGCATAGATGGGATCGAAACCATCACCCGGCATGCGATTGCGGGTGCGTTCAATTTGCCAACTTGTGCCAAAATCAATTAACCGCAGGCAGCGTGGTTTGACTTTGATAATTAGGTTGGCTGGCTTCAGATCAGCGTGGACAAGACCGCTGACATCGTGCAGCAATCTGAGATTATGAGCTAGCCCGCGCACAAGAGCTACAACTTGGGGCAAGCTAGGGCGGACCGTTGCGTTGTTACGTATTCTTCCTAAATACTCGCCTACATCAAGGCCGGTGATCCACTCGACCAGCAGTAGGTAGTTACTGCCATAACGACCATGATCTATCAAATGCGGAAAACCGTTGGCATGACTTGGCAGTCGCAACAGACTTCGCTTAATCTGCGCCGTTGTCGCATTGTTGGGGAGGATCAAGGCAACTCGATCAGTCCCCTTCGGATACGGCCTAGGGTCGCGGACCAGCCATCGCCCCCGCTCGGGCAACGACAACTGAGCCAATATTTTGTACTCCACTCCCCTCCACGGGAAATGAGTTGGTTCGGACGCAACGGGCACATTTGCCCTACCTCCCACGTCTGAATGTGATGCCTGACGGTGTTGGTCGAAGATCATCGGGAGTCTCCCAAGGCATTTGTGACCCGCATTTGTACTTCGGCCTCGAGCGAATGGAATCGCCACAACGATTTGATGGTAACTGGTACTAAATACCTACACCTGACACATGCCACCGTGATACCCGCCATACAGACGCCAATTTCCATACGGAACCCTACACCAACCGGCATCTCTAAGCACAACACCGTGATTCATCCAACATGCCGCTCATCATGCCACTTCTGCCATTCACGTACCAACCGTGCAACCGAAAACGACGCGGTGGGAAGCACGTGCGGAGTCACTGCGTTGCCAAGGTGCGCATTGCCCATCGTTAAATCGTTGTTGGTCGGAGCAACTAGGCGCGGTGCAAAAGCCGTGAAGTTGCACACAGCCCGCCGCCATCGCCCCCACATCACTTTGTCCCGCCCGATTCCAATCAGCTCGAATATGCTACACATCCAGTCAGCTCGAGTATGCTACATTCGCACGACTCCATCGCCTTTACAGAATGCTCGACCAGCGGGGGACTCGCATTGGGAAAAAGGCATATACCCACCGGTTGACAGCTACTGTCACAATGAACTCTATTTCTCCAGCAGTCCTCTGTCGATCATGGCCTGACCATATTTCCTCATCAGTTCCTGCGCTCGCATGATCCGCGTCCTGACGTGTTGCGAACGTTTCCATTCGCTTTTGATGTATTTTGGGAAAGTGCCCAAAGGACGATGTGCCAGTTCGCCATACTTGGCCATAGCCTCCATACCATCTTCGCTTGGTTCGAGGGCTCCAGTCCGCGTTACTTCAGAAAGCGAAACTCCAGTTTTATGTCCACTGGCGCGAAGCCCGTAGCCCGCATTCAGTCGATAGGGCGCAGGAGTGACAAACGGAGACAGCAAACTATGGATCTCGGGCAAATCTCGTTCAAATTCTGCGTCGAATTGCAAGGCAGCCAGTTCTTGCTTGTCAATCTCTTGCTGCTTTGCAGCGGCAATCCGAGCCTTCTCCTCTTCCGCCCACAGTCGCTTCGCCTCCGCAGCCAGCTCCGTTTCTTTCAACGCGGTTTCAGCCTCCAGCTTGGCTCGTTCGGCAGCCAAAAATCTCTCTTTCTGCTCCTTGTAGGCTGTGGCCTCTGCCTCTAGTCGGTTCTTTAGCGATTCATCGGCCAAGCGGGTTCGAAGTCGATCGATCACCTGCCGCAGACTGAGCGTGGATTTCGGAAGGTCTGCGGCTAGGTTAATCCGTTTGTTGAGTTCGCTCAAAGCAGCACTCACCAGCATCTGGCGGTTTTCTATCTGGGTGTGGAGTGCCTGGATGATCTCGAGCGTTACACCGGTGATGTCGCTCCCTTGGGTGGAGGCTAGCGCATCTTGAATAAGCGCGGCTAGCTCCTGAAACTCCGCTTGCAACGCGTCGAACTCCTGGTCTGTAACCAGACCATCATTAAGCAGGTTAAGTAGATCAAATAGGTTTTCTTCGTCTGAGGTCAATCGAAAGCCAATATCGCTGTCTGCAAGTGGAAAGGCCACGCGGCTCCACTCCTCCTTTTGGAAGAGCAGTTTCTCGAGGGCCAGTTGGCACTCCTGGAGCATACGAGCCGCCTTCTTCGTTCGAATCCCCACAGCTTCGTCTTCAATCAAATCAGTATCAAATAACTGGCGTTTACCAAAGAACCCCGAAAAAGTTCCGCGCGAGGCTAAAGTTGTCCGATCAGCACGGTACAGCTCAACCGGAAGAAGGTAAATTGCCAGCCAAATTGTCAGTATCGATACGCCGGTTATCGCAAGGACCCAGCGGAAATTCATTCGACGAATTAAATCTTCAAATAGCATAAATTCCTCTCGATGCACCCCAAGGCCTAGCAGAAAGCGGATGATTCAAATGCATCAACCTGAATTGAACCGCCCGCGTCAGCTGAGCCGTGATAACCGTGCAACTGTCAACCGCAACAATTAACTCAATTTGGCGATCAGCGTAGATCGATACAGCGCTAGGCAGGCAGGTACGCATGCCAAGAGCAAGCACATCAGCGCTCTCAGCGTTCGGTCAGCATCGAGCAAAATCACCGTTTCCGTAGTCAGCACGGCAACAAGCACTGCCAACACAGCAATGTCTGCATGGAACCGGAAATGCCCCTCGGTGGGGTTCCAGAAAACAGACCATCCGACCGCTGCACTAAGAAGTGCAAGAGGTCCGATGAGTGAACCACCGCCGCTAACCATCAAGATCACGGCGCAAATT
>JBGSJT010000591.1:0-60138 GCA_041741715.1 Pirellulaceae bacterium
ATCGTGCGGGAAATTACTGTCGCAAGTTGCATAGAAATCATAACCCGCTGCGTCAGCAAGGACCAATAGTCAGCGACTTCCCCTCCTTGCTGACGCTGCGGGTTACTATTGTTGCGACAGTTATTTCACGCACGATGCTAACTTGGCCGAACAGATAGTCGAGGTATACCGACTCCCTGCAGGCAAAGGGAGCGTTCGGCGGTATGACCCACCACGCATCTATCGCCCCGAATCGACAATCCCGCTCGAAGTTGCAGGGGAAGCTTGGGGGGAACTACGAGTTGCGGAGGTACTCGGCGGCTAGCGTGCAACCAAAGCAGATAGTTTCAGTTATATTAGTAAGTTGAGCTTGCCGCACTCCCCATCCTACCTCCCCACCCGATTCACGCATGAAACCTTTTTTTCACTATCGCGCTGCGAAAGTAATTTCGCCCCTGCTAGGCCCTCTGGTTTGCTTCCTGGCACTCACCTTGTCGGCTCACGTGCATGGCGATGAGCCACCGTCATCGCCAGGGAAATCGCAAGCCTTAGCCCTGTTCGAAGAACACTGCTTCGCTTGTCATTCAGATGGGACTGCGGAAGGGAAATTCTCGCTCGATGAACTTCTGGCACAAGCTGATAGCGACGCGACGCGAGGCGCATGGTGGAGCGTCCTAAAAAACATTCGCGCGGAAATGATGCCACCCAAGAGCGAACCCAAATTGGTGGCGGCTAGCCGCGATCAACTGATAGACTGGCTCGAGGCCGAAGCTCTGGGGGACGACGCGGCTACTCCCGATCCGGGGCACGTCACCTTGCGACGACTCAACCGCAGCGAGTATCGCCATACGATTCACGATCTAATGGGGATCGACTTTGCCGCCGAAGTAGAATTTCCTCCCGACGATACGGGGCATGGTTTTGATACCGTGGGAGACGCGATGAGTGTCTCACCTCTGCTGATGGAAAAGTACCTACAAGCGGCCGAACAGATCGTATTCGAAGCGGTTCCCATGCGATCGCGCATCCCGCGCACGATTGTCGTTGACAACGACCTCTTCAAGGACGAATCTGGCAAGCCAGTTAGTCAGCCGATATCGTTTTACCAGCCCGCTGATTTGACCGCCCAATTCGCAGTCGAACATGGGGCTGAGTACAATTTGGAATTCGATTGGGAAGTTCGCAGCAGCTTCGACTTTGATCCCGGTCGTTGTCGTATCACTTTACAATTGGATGGCGAACAACTACTGTCGCGCGAAAACGCCTGGGGCGAACGGGGGAGTAAGGTCGATCGCTTCACACGACAACTCGACGCTGGAGCACATCTCTTGCGGTTTATATTGGAGCCGCTTGTCGATGCCAAACTCAAGCAGAACGACGTGCGTTTTGAGCTTGACGAATTACGTGTCATCGGGCCGACCGATCGATCGCTGTGGGTAAGCCCCGAAGGTTATGAGCGATTTTTTCCGCGCGCAGAGCCACCCCAGTCAGCCGCCGAGCGTGCAATTTACGCCCGGGAAGTGTTGCAACAATTTGCCTCACGAGCGTTTCGCCGTCCAGTTGACGATGTCACACTTGACCGACTGACCAACATCGTCGTCAAAGATTTAGCGGCGGAGAAGGGAGTTGGTCAGAGCCGTACGTTTGAACAAGCGGTAGCGCGAGGCATGGTCGCTGTTCTAGCTTCCCCGCGCTTTCTGTTTCGCATCGAAGAGCCACTTGCCAGCGATCATGACCAAGCGTTTCCCCGTATTGACGAATACTCGTTGGCAAGTCGCTTGTCGTACTTCTTGTGGTCAACTATGCCCGATCAGCGACTGTGGGACTTGGCCAAGCGGGGGCGATTGCGCGACGAACTGGCGACGGAAGTCGAGCGGATGTTAGCCGATGAACGCTTTCGAACGGTCAGCCAAAGTTTCGTTGGCCAGTGGCTGCAGACGCGCGACGTGGAGACGATCTCAGTCGATCCACTGGAAGCGGTCGGAGCCCGTGCTGAATACGAGGCGCTACGCGATCAACTGAGAGAAAAATTCGATCGCGATCGAGAGCAATACGATCGCAAGGATCATCCTCCGGAGCTTCAACTTCTAGTTGATCGCTATCGTGAATTGCGTGAACTGCGGGACGGGCTGACTGGCGAACTGCGGCGCGATTTACGCCACGAGACGGAAGAGATGTTTCACTACATTGCCAGCCATGACCAGAGCCTTTTGGAATTGATCGACAGCAACTACAGTTTTCTTAATCGACGCTTGGCAAAGTTCTATGGACTGACGGAATTGGACGAAAGCAAACTGAGCGAGCGGGATTTACGCCGCACCAAATTACCGGCTGGAAGTCCACGCGGTGGGTTGCTCGGTCAAGGCTCATTCTTGATGGTGACTAGCAATCCCACTCGGACCTCGCCAGTCAAACGCGGGTTGTTCATCTTAGACAACATTCTGGGGACCCCTTCGCCGCCACCACCTGGCGTCGTCCCAGCGCTGGAAGCTGCCTCGGCGGCCTTCCCCGATCGGCAACCCACGCTGCGCGAGTTGCTGGCTCATCATCGTGAGGATGCACTATGTGCATCGTGCCACCAGCGCTTCGATCCGCTCGGCTTGGCGTTAGAGAATTTCAATGCATTGGGAATGTGGCGCGACACGGAAGCGGGGATGCCGATCGACACGGCGGGAGAGCTCATTACTGGAGAAACCTTCGAGAATGTGCAACAACTCAAGCAGATCTTGGTCAATCAGCGGCGGGGTGATTTCTATCGCTGTTTTGCCACCAAGCTAATGACCTATGCACTGGGGCGCGGGCCAGAGTATCATGATGAATTATCGCTTGACCAAATCGTGGGTGATATGGAAGCCAGCGGTGGGCAGTTTTCAGCCGCTGTCCTCGGCGTGATCCGCTCCCCCCCCTTTGATCGCATGCGAAGCAAAAATAACAGTTTGACGCGCTAGTTTTCGTGAACCTTAAGGTGGCTCGACGCTCCGCGTCGGAATGTTCCTGTGTGCTTTCTGGTTCCCAGGCTCGGCCTGGGAACCCACTGCTAGTGCTTGAGGTTCACGCAATCAACTCCCCATACCGGGGCAGGTTACCAATGTTCATTCAATAAAATCGGAGCGATGAAACCATGAAACGACGCGATGTATTGCGGGGAATGGGTGTAAGTCTGTGTCTGCCGTTGTTCGAATCGTGGTCCATTCGCGCGGCGCGGGGTGCTACCACCTCGCTGGCCACCACAGCTAGCGGTGCGCCGCTGCGCATGGCCTTTGTCTATTTTCCTAACGGCGCGCAACAGCAGAATTGGTTTCCAGAAGGTTCACCGACCGGTGATCAGAAATCGTTTGAACTAAGTCTCACACTTCAACCTTTGGCCCGGGTTAAACAGCATGTTCAGTTAATTGGTGGACTCGATCAGATTAACGCCACAGCCGGTCCAGATGGTGCCGGAGATCATGCGCGAGCCAACGCGACATTCTTGACTGGTGCTCGCGCCACCAAAACAGCGGGGGCTGACATTCATGTTGGACGTTCGATCGACCAATTGGCGGCTGAGCGCATCGAAGGCCTGACGCGATTTTCGTCGCTGGAGCTTTCATGCGATGCGGTGCGTAAAAGTGGAGGTTGCGACTCGGGCTATTCGTGCGCGTATCAATACAATTTGTCATGGCGCTCCCCCACGCAACCGATGGCACCCGAAACCAATCCCCGCGCTCTGTTCGAGCGCTTGTTTGGACTGGACAATCAAGACGAAGCCCAACGCGCTCAAGCCTTGAGCGAAAGCGAGCGTCGCAGTCTGCTCGACTTTGTCATTGAAGACGCCAGTGGCTTGCGCCCCGATTTATCGGTCAATGATCGTCGCAAATTAGATGAGTACTTGAGTAGCACGCGCGACATCGAACGCCGCATTGCTCAAGCAGCTCGGTTTCCAATTCCCGACAAGCCGGCAGACGCAGAGCTACCTAGTGGTGTGCCGGAGAAATATGCAGATCATTTGCAGTTGATGTTTGACATGCTGGCACTGGCCCTACAGACCGACGCCACGCGTATTGCCACTTTGTTGATGGCCGCCGATGGAAGCAATCGCTCATTTCCAGAGCTGGGGATTCCAGAGGGGCACCACTACTTGACCCACAATCAACGCGAAAGCGATAAGCACGCCAAGGTGGGACAGATCGATCAGTTCTACATGGGGCAGTTCGCTAGATTCCTAGAGCAGCTTGAAGCCGCCCAAGATCCCGATGGCAATTCCGTGCTACACAATTCGATGATTGTCTACGGTGGCGGAATTGGAGATGGCAATCGCCACACTCACGACAATCTCCCCGTCGTCCTCGCGGGGCAGGGTGGTGGGGCCTTGCGCGGCGGTCGCTATCACACTGCCGGTGGTATCCCCATGAGCAACCTCTATGTGAGCCTATTGGAGCGGATGGGAATTGATGGAGTCGAATCGTTCGGCGACTCGACCGGCAAATTCGAGAATATTTAGTACGTCAGGCTTTCCTGCCTGACTTTGCATTCCCGTACGTCAGGCTTTCCTGCCTGACTTTGACCGTTGCATTTTCCATTATTCCAACATGATTCCCTGCGCTCGGTCAACTCAATACGGCTGAGCTCATTTCGAATACCACAGCTTCGGTGGGTCAGGCAAGAAAGCCTGACGTACGGTGGGTCATGCAAGAAAGCCTGACGTAACAGCCGTCGCCGAGGTTTTCAAAGTCTGGTAGACTGGTTGGCTTATCTGCAGACCTCCTCCAGAAAGCAATGGATTCATGCCTCTCGACCAATATTCACCTTGTCCCTGCGGCAGCGGGAAGAAACTGAAATTCTGCAAGTGCGTGGAACAGCCGCAGGACTACGAAAAACTGATGCGTCTAATCGAAGGGGGCCAAGAGCTAGCCGCCATGGATCGGATCAATCAGATGTTATCCAAGACTCCCAACGCCGCTTGGTTGCTAGCGCTCAAGGGAGAGTTGGCCCTGGGGATGCAAGAGCTGGAGACATTCAAAGAGACGGCCAATCGGTTCCTGAAGCTCAAGCCCGACAATCCACTGGCGCTGATCATGAAGTCGCTGGCATCTTCGCTGGCATCGGAACCGGTTGAAAACTCAGCCAATTATCTACTGGGTGGACTGGCAGAATCGCGTGACTCGGTCCCGGCCATGACGATCATGGCTATCGACCTGTTAATTCGACAGTTGGCCAACTCCGGGAAGCTCTCGTTAGCGGGCTATTGGGGAGACCTGCAGCACATGTTGGCGGGTGACCAGCAAAACAGCGGCGAGTCGGTGTTGCAGGACGAGTCGTTGAACTTGATTGCCAAAGTTCCAGCGCGATTGGTCGAAGATCCCCCCGCCTCACCTTGGAAGGAACGCTTGGCAGAGGTGATATCACTGTCGCGCATCTTCAGTTTTGCGCAAGCTGAAACTAAGCTCCGCGCGATCCTGCGAGATTTCCCCGACCAGCCCGGGCCGCTAAGTCATTTATTGCGTGCCCAAATGGCGCAGCTCAATCAACAGGGGTCGCACGCCACCGCTCGCAAGTTAGCTGAGCACCTAGAAGTACCCGTCGATGACCGGGCTTATTTTTCCGCTTTGGCACTCGAACTGGAAAGTGAACACCAATCGCTGCGTCCAGAAGCGGTGACACGCTACAGTGAAATTGATTCAGTGGACCGAGTGGCGGAAGCCTTTTTGGCAGTCGATCACATTCAAGAGATTGACGATGAGTCGGGGGAGCGGGTCAAGCAATTCTATGCGGCCTACGTCGGCGATGAGGTACCCGCCAAACGTGTGTTCACTATCTTTGATCACGCGCCGCTCATGCCCAAAATGACAGATGGTGGAATTGTCCTTGCGTCTGGCTCGGGAGAGAGTGAACCCCAGGAGCGAAGCATCGCTGGATCGGTCGCCACGGTGGTTTTGTTCGGCAAACAAACGGACAAGCCGGCACGAGCGCTGTTACTTGCAACTCGCTTTGTCCCCTATCAGTCGCGAATCGAAGAAACGCTCGAGCTGTTGCAACTGGGGGCTGATGTCGAAACCGGAACTGATCCTCTGACGCGGACCTATGCGGAGTTTTTACAACGAGCCAAAGTGGTGGTGGGTCGTCGCGAACCTCCCTCCCTCGATGAGGCTGGCCAATCGCTGATCGAAGATTTCCTGAATCTTCCCTTTCAACTGTTTGACGGTGCAACTCCGTTACAAGTCGCTGGCGAGGAGCGTTTTCGTGGAGACTTGTTAGGATTGTTGTGTCACTTGGAGGGGGAACAAAACATCATTGTTCCTGCGACAACGATCGGAGAACTCTATCGACGTCTGGGGCTTGAGCGGCCCGCGCCGAAAATCGGAACTGTGGCTGGCAAATTGAGCGTCACCAACATCCTAGACCTCGATCGCCTTGATATCAACACGCTCAGCGATGAACACTTGCAGGGGGTGCTGATGCGGGCGATGAGCTTGGGCGCTTCCCGCGTCATTTATCACTGTGCAGTGGCTGCGCTCGGTCGAGAAGGCTTGGCTAACAATGCTCAAACGCAACTCATGGCTCGGTCCGTGTTGCGGATGATGGCCAGCAGCTTCGAAGAGAAAATCGAGCATAGCCACGCGTTACTGGAACTGCTCACAGCACTGAAAGCCCCCGTTGGCAAAGTTGCAATTGAACTGCTGAGCATGCTCCACGCTTTGGGACGCAACGACGAGGCGCAAGAGATGTTGAAAGCAACTCTAACCGCCAATCCCAATGACCCGTACTTGATGAGCTTTATGCAGCACGTCATGCAACAGGAGCGAGGGGCGGGAATGGGAGCCGGTGCTGACCTGGCTAGTCGCATGTCGCAGCGCGCGGCCAGTGCGGAAGCCAGTAGCGGTTTGGTCCTCCCAGGCCAAGATGCCTCTGCTCCTCAAGGGGAGAGCAAGTTGTGGTTGCCCGGATCGTAGATGGCAACACAACTTTCAGATTCGCAGTGGATGCAGCGTGCCCTGTCGTTGGCGGCGCGCGGTGAAGGGTGCGTCGAACCGAATCCAATGGTCGGGTGCGTGCTGGTCGCTGGCGATCAACATCGCGGCTTACTGCTGGGGGAAGGTTTTCACCAACGGTTTGGTGCGGCGCATGCCGAGCGCGTGGCTCTGGAAAACGCTCGGCAGAACGGACATGCAGACAAATTGGCTGGTGCTACTGCCTATGTGACCCTCGAACCGTGTTGTCATCATGGTAAAACTCCGCCCTGTACTATCGCCTTGATTGAAGCCGGCATCGCGCGTGTCGTGGCCGCACAGCTCGATCCGTTTGATCAGGTGAGCGGTCGCGGAATTGCCGAGCTCCAGGCCGCCGGAATAGAAATTGAAGTGGGTGTAGAGCAAGCAGCCGCTGAAAAGTTGAATACCCCTTACATCAAACGCTTGCATCAACGTCGCCCCTGGGTGATCGGCAAGTGGGCGATGAGTCTAGATGGCAAGCTGGCGACGCGCAGCGGTGATAGCCAATGGATATCCAGCGAGGTCAGTCGCGCACAGGTACAATCATTGCGCGGCCGCGTTGATGCAATTCTAGTGGGTAGCCGCACAGCACTGGTCGACAATCCGCGATTGACCGCCAGAACCCCTATACCCCCTCCGCGCACTGCGCTACGCGTGGTTGTCGATTCAAGCCTGCAACTGCCGCTGGAAAGTCAGTTGGCCGCTACCGCCCGGGAGACTCCCGTGCTGTTGGCCTGTGGGCCACTGGCCTCACTACACAAGATTGAACAATTGCAAAACCTTGGTTGTCATGTGCATCAGTTTCAGAACAGTGATCGCCAGCAACGGTTGGACGAATTGCTGAAAATTTTAGCGGGGGAGTATTGCGTTACCAATTTGTTGGTCGAAGGGGGAGGGGAATTGCTTGGAAGTCTATTCGATTTGAAGCAGCTCGATCAATGCGAAGTATTTATCGCTCCCAAAGTGATCGGTGGCACCCACGCGCCAAGTCCACTGGCGGGTCTTGGATTGTCGCGTTTGAGCGAAGGCCCTGTCTCTTATGGCCGGAGCATGCAAGTCAGTGGCGACGACATGCACATCAGCCTGCGGTTGAAATGGTAAGCGACCAGCTTCCTGTGCGTCACACATTTTCGCTCATGCGTTCGGCTAGTCGCAGCAGGGTGGTGCTGGCATCTCCCTCAGCCAACTTGGCTTGGATGATCTGCACGCAACTACGATCCTTCCAAGCTGAGTTGAGCGCTTCGGCGAACTCACCTTCGGTGCGCACCAGATAGCCGCGACCGCCACCGTAGATCTCTGGCAACCGGTGATAATTCCATGGGTGAATCTCGTTGTATTTCCATTCGCCAGCGTGCAAGAATCGCTCGGTGCCATAGCCGTGATTGTCCAGAATAATGAGGATTGGGGCGAAGCCGTGCCGCACGATCGTTGACAGCTCCGTCCCGGTCATCTGAAACGCACCGTCGCCACAAATCGTGATCACACGCTGATCGGGCTTCGCCACGCACGCCCCCACGGTGGCTGGAATCGCGAAGCCCATCGACGTGTAATAGGCGGGACTTAAAAAGTCAGCCCCTTCATGTACCACCAACTCGGTTGCCCCGAACAGCGAATCGCCGATGTCCGCGATCACGATGTTATCCTTATCGAGTAATTCATTGAGGATGGGCATCATGCGACTGACCCGCAACGGCTGGTCGGGATCGATTGGCTGCGCGGGCCGAGGTTGTGGACGCAGTTCGTCTGGGATAATTCGCTCGACGGGTTTAGGTTGTCTCGCGATCAAGCCTTGCAGGAACTCGGCTAACGACAAAGAGTGATAGAAATGATGTGAAATTTGCAATTGCTCACTGGTTGCATAGATGCATTTGGTCAAATCGAGATTGGCGGTATAGATCCCAAGATTGATATCCGTCATGAAGGTTCCCAGCAGCACGATACAGTCGCTCTCTTCGACGAATTGCGTCACACCAGCCCTCCCCATCGCCCCTTCGTAAACGCCAACGTAGAGTGGATGAGTTTCTCGAACCACGCTTTTCCCCAGCAGCGTTGCCGCCATTGGAATCCGGGCTTGTTCGGCCAATTTGATCACTTCGTCTTGCAGTCCGAAGCGATGAATCTCCACCCCCGCGATTATGATCGGCTTTTCGGCGGCGTTGATCCGCGCTGTAGCTTCGCGAATCGCTTCGGCCAACGCTTCGGGGGCTGGTTCGGTTTGTGGTCTACGAAAACCATGCGCAGTGGGAGGGACAACATGCACCATGTCGCGCGGGATCTCGATGTAGACAGGACGTTTAAAACGATCGGCCGCGTCGAGTACGCGTTCAATTTCAGCAAAGGCCGTCAGCGGGTCAATCAGTTCCGTGGCGGCAATACACAGTTTTTCAAAAACCTCCATCTGCGTCCGAAACTCGCGTACCTTGTGATGCAGTAGAGGATTGTTGCGCCGTTCATCGAGTCCCGGCGCTCCGCTGATAACAATCACTGGTGATTTTTCGGCAAAGGCACCCGCCACACTATTGCAGACGCTTAAGCCACCAACGCAGTACGTGACGCACAAGGCCCCCATGCCATTGAGTCGAGCATAAGCATCTGCCGCAAATCCCGCGCTATCTTCGCGAGTGCAACCCACAACATTCAGCGGGCTTTGTTCAAGCATGCTATAGAACGACAACACGTAATCGCCTGGGATGCCAAAGACATCGGCAATCCCATAGTCTTGCAGGCGATTGATCAAGTACTGTCCGATGGATACTTCGCTTACTTTTCGTCGCACTTGCGTGGTCGGCATATTTGTTTGACCTTGGCTTGGGCAGGTTGGGGAACTGGACAATCCACTACTGAACGGCGCGAGGTTAAGGCCTGTGGCATTCGTCTAATATCGCAACCTCTATCATCACCGTCGGTCGTCTCATCTTTTTGCCGCACATTTTTTTGTCGGAAAAACCGTGCGGCTAGGGTGATGAAAAACTGGTATTGTGGCCGCAGGGGAAAACATAACATTTTGTACCCGATTACCACCGATCTTGCATCGGTGGGATCATGTGAGTAGCCAACCAATCACCCCTCCAGCGATGCAAGATCAGTGGTTGGAAACTAACGCCGCCGAACAACTCGACCCACTATCTGTTCCAATTGAATGCGTCTCAATCCGCTACGACTGTCGATAGAAACTGGCAGATTGTCCCCCAGCACAAAATACCCACTGGTCGTCGTGGACGAAGCCTCCCAGTCGTCAAAGTAGTGATCGCGAGCGACGACCAATTCCGTTAATTGAATTGGAACACTGCACTTCAACTGAATCAATACTCCCTCATTGATCCTCGACTCATGAAACGTGGCTGAAATCAAGTTTTGTAGCTGTTCACCTTCGACGACAAGCGATTTCAGATCGGTTTGCACTAACAGACGTTGATCGCACCACGCGATGTCGATGCGGCGCGCGGTTTTCAGTTGGGTTGTATCCAATTCGGCTGGACCAAAATCCAATTCGACAGTGGCCAAAGAGGTCCCGCAACGACACGACACAATCAATTTTCCGTGAACTGGCGTATGCAATTTTAGCGAGAATAGATAATCATCAACTACATGTAACTGACAGGAGACACCTTGGTTAACCGTATAGTCGTCCATTAAGGGACTGGGCATCAGCCACTGATCACTCGGGACCTCATCGGGGTGAACGGGGGCGGGGCGTTGGTGGCGCCACTGCAAAATTGTATCAGCCACCAACTGCACTGGCTGTATGTCTGCTGTGGTCGGCTTAAGAACTTGGAGCGGTTGGCACGTTTCAATGCCTGCCCCATCGCGGCTGACAACGCACCAATGACTGATGATGTCACTTGGGAAATTGGCGACCGGGATGCAGAGTTGTTTCAACTGATCCAGCGACTTTTGCAGGAACCGTGGGGAGGGATCGCCAGCGGTGGATAGGTAAACTTCTCCGCCGCGCAATATCACTTGTTCCTCCGGCAGTCCCCACACTCGCTTAACATGCGGTAGTCCGCTGGTAGAATCGGTAAACGCAATCAATTCGAAACGTTGTGGTGGCTGGGTTACAGCGATAGGTTCGAGTTGAACTTGTGTGCCCGCTATTAACTCCGGATCGACACGGCACTCTCCTCCGCACTGACTGCATCGCGTGGGCAGGCTGGGGCGAACCGTCTCTGCTGCGACTGGAAAACTGTGGCCGCAATGGGAACAGGTCGCCGTTTGCGACGGACCGAGAAGCGTCGGTGCCATCGACGATGAGGCGACCTCAAACCGTTGGGGTGGAGGCGCGCGATCGCAGCCACACATTCCAACCCATATCGCACCTATCACCAGTGCTCCCGAGAGCGGTCCGCTTGCGAAAGGTTGCCAGGCTGGCTGTAGAAAAGCGAAGGGCATGAAGGGGAACAAAAAAGGGTCTGCCAAAAAATGGACATATCGGCTCGCGCGTCGAGCTGATATTCGGCAACCCACGCGCTGGCGCGTCGAGCTGATATTCAGTGGGACGCACTTAAACAACGCTTGACAGTTTACCCCTTTCCAACGATCTTTGAGCATCCGGCCAACGCAGCCAGGCGACCGTTTTCAGTTTGCGCACCCCCACTTTAGGGCATATTGGGTTTCGGCATGAGTAATAATGGTGGTTCTCCGCGAACCATGTTTCAGAAAATTTGGGACGAGCACGTCGTTTTCGCTGAGAATGGCAAGCAAACGATACTGTACGTCGATCTTCAATTAGTACACGAAGTTACCAGTGCGCAAGCCTTCGAAGGGCTGCGACTCTCCGGTCGCACCGTGCGTCGCCCGGAATTGACGATTGCCACTCCCGACCATAACGTCCCCACTTCCAATCGAAACCTCCCCATCGCCGACCCCATCGCCAAGCAGCAAGTCGACACGCTACGCAATAACTGCCTGCAATTTGGAGTTAAACTCTATGATCTGAACGATGTCAATCAAGGGATTGTGCACATCATCGGACCAGAGCTGGGCTACACGCAGCCCGGCATGACGATCGTCTGTGGAGACAGCCATACCGCCACGCACGGAGCCTTTGGGGCGCTCGCGTTTGGAATCGGGACCAGCGAAGTAGAGCATGTACTGGCCACGCAAACTTTGTTGCAGTATCTCCCCAAGACGTACGAACTGCGCGTCAGTGGTGCCTTGAGTCCTGGAGTAACCGCCAAGGACATGATCTTGTACTTGATCGGTCAGATCAGCACGCATGGTGGCACCGGATATGTCCTCGAGTACACCGGCTCGGCGATTCGTGCACTATCGATGGAAGAACGGATGACGGTCTGCAATATGTCGATCGAAGCGGGGGCTCGCGCTGGCATGATCGCTCCCGACCAAACGACCTTCGACTATTTGAAAGGACGCCCCTTCGCACCACAAGATTTCGAAGCGACTGTGCTCAAGTGGAAGCAGCTCCCCAGCGATTCTGGCGCGCACTACGACAAAGTGAGCAAATTCGAAGGGGCTGATATCGAACCCCAAGTGACCTGGGGGACCAATCCCGGCCAAGTCAGTTCCGTATCGGCCAAGGTTCCCAATCCGGCTGACTGTGGCGACGAAACCGAACAGAAGTCAACAGCGGCTTCGCTTGAGTACATGGGGCTGAAAGCGGGGACACCGATCGAAGAAATCGCCATCAATCGCGTGTTCATCGGCTCGTGTACCAACGCCCGCATTGAAGATCTACGGGCCGCCGCAAATGTGGTGAAGGGCTACCGTGTCAGCTCCAAAGTCAACGCGATGGTGGTCCCTGGTAGCGGCCAAGTCAAGCGACAAGCTGAAGCGGAGGGGTTGGACCAAGTATTTCGGGATGCAGGTTTTGATTGGCGCGAGGCGGGGTGTAGCATGTGCCTGGCCATGAATCCCGATCGCCTGGAGCCCGGTGAACGATGTGCTTCGACCAGCAATCGCAATTTCGAAGGCCGACAAGGCAAGGGTGGACGCACCCACTTGGTATCCCCAGCCATGGCTGCCGCTGCCGCCATTGAAGGGCATTTCAACGATATTCGCCAGTGGAATTACAAATCCTAGAAACACAATAGAAAAACATGCAAGCCTTTACTAAACTGACCGGGATTGTGGCCCCCATGGATCGGGCCAATGTCGACACCGACCAAATCATCCCCAAGCAATTTCTCAAGCGCATCGAACGAACTGGCTTTGGTCAGTATTTGTTTTTCGATTGGCGGTTCCACGACGATGGCTCCGACAATGCCGAGTTCGAATTGAATCAGCCCGCAGCGCAGGGTGCCCGGATCCTGCTCGCCCGTCGCAACTTTGGTTCGGGTTCCAGTCGCGAACATGCGGTCTGGGCCTTGGAGGATTACGGCTTTCGAGTGGTTCTAGCGCCATCGTTCGCCGACATTTTTTTCAACAATTGTTTTAAGAATGGCGTACTCCCGATCAAGCTCTCGGAAACGGTCATCGACGATTTATTCGACCGCGCCACCGAGCATGCTCCTTATCAAATGAGCGTTGATTTAGAGACTTGCACGATTAGCGACGAACACGGTTTATCGCTGGAATTCGAAGTGCAGTCGTTTCGTCGCCACTGTTTGCTCAATGGTTTAGACGATATCGCGCTGACGCTTGAGAACGAAGAGAAAATCACTCAGTACGAAGTCGCGCACGGCATGCCAGCGCGTTCGTGACTAAAATAATCATCGTAGCTACGTTCGCCAGAACGTAGACTCCGTGCGGTCTGGCGACCGCAGCTACGTTTGAGATCCGGCACTTATTTCCCGAACGGTACTTTACTGAAGCTGCTTTCAGTTTGGGAAAACTGGGGTGCAATGAATTCATTACTGCGAGCGCTCAAGGAATCGCAGTTGGCTACCAACTCGACTCCTTCGACAAACACTGGCCCCAGCCAGTGCCACCCAGTCGATATGCCGCCAATTGCTCAGACTCTTAGCATCGTTCTAATAATAGCTGTCGTAGCTACGTTCACCAGAACTTACCCAGCTTGGCGGCGATCTTCGCGTGGTGGCGAAGCGGCGGGGAAAGCGAGGATGTTGGGTTCAACGACAGCTTGGGGACCAATTCGCCAAGCTTTGCTGTGTGCCCCATCCCAGGCGTGCTGCTTCAGCGCAGCGACGATGCGCATAGCCACTTCCACGGCCCGTGCGCCATCTTCGCCAGTCACCGATGGCGAGCAACCGGTTTGAATGCTCAAAGCGAAATCGTGATGCTCGTCCAGGATCGCGTTGCGCGAAGGAGCGGCCAGCGACTGACGATGGAACAGAGTACCGTAAATCGAATCCTTGGCCACGTCGCGTTGGCTCTGCGACAGCTCATCCAAAGCCACGCTGCGCGCCAAAATGTCTTCGCTCGGTTTGACGATTTGTACCACAGAGGCCGAGAAATTGATGTCGGCGTAGCATTCCGTCGTATACAACTGCATGCGTCGCGTCGCCTCGGTAGCCAAGCGTGAGGCGCGGAGATTTACGATACAGCCGCTGGCAAGTTGCAGTCGCGCTTCCGCCATGTCTTCATGGACTCCTAACAACGCTAAGCCACTAGCCTGAATCGACTCCACGGGAGAGCGATCGAGAGAGAGGATCAAATCGAGGTCGTGAATCATCAGATCCATAACCACGCCGATGTCGGTACTGCGTCCGCTATAAGCTCCAGCGCGGACCGCTTCGATAAACTTGGGGCGTCCCAAATGAGGTTGTGCGGCGGTCCAAGTTGGATTGAATCGTTCCACATGACCGATCTGCAGCACGCGACCATGGCTGCGGGCAATTTGTACCAACCGCTGCGCTTGATCGGCCGAACTGGCCAATGGCTTTTCTACCAATGTATGCACACCAGCTCGCAGTAGCGTACTGGTCACTTCGTAATGCGCACTGGTGGGAGCAGCCACAATGGCCGCATCGATCTTTCCTAGTAACTCGTGATAGTCGGCCACGGTGGGGAGCGAGAGTTGCTCCTCAACCAGCCGACGCGATTCAGGGCTGGGATCGGCCACGGCCACTACTTCGAACTGCTCTTGGGCGTGCGCTAATTTTGCGTGAATTCTGCCTAAGTGTCCCCCGCCGACAATTGCTAATCTAAGCGCGGTCATGCTGCCTTCCTTCGATCGCGACCGCGCCCGTGGCGGCCACCTTGAGAGTCTTCAATAAAGTCGAACAGAACTTGGAGTTCAGGGATCAGCGGCTTGCCGCCAGACAGGATATCGCGGGCGTGCTCCATGCCGACTCGCGATCGGTAGAGCAAGCGATAGGCTTCCATCAAGGCTTTGATCGCGTCGCTGGAAAAGCTCTTGCGCTTGAGCGCCACCACATTGACCGTGCGTGGTCGCGCTGGAAAGCCTTCGACCAACATATACGGAGGGACATCGTGCAGCACGCGACTGAGACCACTGACAAAACTGTAGGCACCGATAGAGGCGAAGTGATGGACCGCGCAGCCACCAGAGAGGGTCGCGTCGGAAGCGACATGCACATGACCACCGAGCATGACATTGTTGGCCATGATCACGCGGTCACCAACTTTGCAATCGTGGGCCACATGGCTACAGGTCATCAAATAACAGTTGCTGCCAAGGGAGGTAATTCCGTCCTCTTTTTCCGTGGCGCGATTCACGGTAACGGATTCGCGAAATACGTTGCCATCGCCAATGATGACTTGCGTTGGGGAGCCTTGATAGCTCAGGTCTTGCGGTTCGGCACCAATCACTACTCCTGGAAAGAGGTGGTTGTTGCGACCGATGGTGGAATGTCCGGTCAGGGTCACACTATTTTCCAATCGCGTCCCACGACCAATCTTGACGTGGGGACCGATGACACAATGGTGGCCTACGCGAACTTCTTCGTCGAGTTCCGCGCGAGGATCAACGACGGCGGTATGGGCGATAATGGTGGCCATACTAACCAGCTTTCAGGAATTGACTCAGGAAGGGGATCACTTATTTCAATACTTGTTTTCAATTTGACTTTTCAGGCAACCAAGCGAACTTGATGGCGGGTCTGTGAAGTCGCTTGCTCGACGGCCAGTTGGCGCAGGGCCGCTGCCATTTCACCGTTGAGCTGATGACCACCACGACTGGCGGTGATACGTCCTACCACATCCATGCCAGTCAATGCTAGATCACCTACCAGATCGAGCAATTTATGTCGCGCACATTCGTCGGGAAATCGCAAGCGATTGTTGACCGGTCCATGCGCGTCAAAAACGATTAGATCTTGTTCGGTAACATGTCGTGCCAGCCCTTGGGACTGTAGTAACCGCGCCGTCTCAGCATCGATAAATGTGCGTGCCGCCGAAAGCTCTTCGACAAAGCTCTGAGGGGTCAGCGTAATCGAGCGATTGGCTTTCATTATCGGTGACTGCGAACCGAAATCGAGTTGATACTCGAGCTCCAATCGATTTTGAGAGACGTTGTTGTTTGAGAATGTCGGGGAGTTGGACCTCAGCGGCTCGGCCACGATCCACTGCTGTGCGTTTCCAACGTGCAGACGGCGATCAATCGTCAGTGTTTGACGCGACGCGTCCAAGTCCAGCGAGCCTACGGACTGCAGCGCCAGGACAAATGCGAAGCTACTCCCATCCATGGCAGGCATTTCACTCGAAGTGCAGTCAATGACCACGTTGTCGATTCGCAATCCAAGCAGTGCGGCCATGACATGTTCGACCATGTCGACTTCGGCTCGCCCGTAAGTCAAGCGCGTTCGCAAGGGCATACTAGCCCGCTGTTCAGCTACCGCAGATAGGCTGGGCCGACCTTCGAGATCAGCCCGCACAAAGCGAATCCCGGTGTCAACGGGGGCAGGTCGAAAGGTCAAGGTGTTAACTTGACCTGTCCAGTAACCACGACCGCTGACGGTGCATGGCGCTGCCAATGTTGTTTGTGCTCTTACCGCTCGCATGACGTCCCTGTCTGAGCGCACCCAAAAAATAAAGTCAAGGTTGTGGTTCTAGTTGCTAACTCGCGCTGACTCGTCCGAGGATCGCTTCTCTCCGCGTGGTGAGTCGTGGGCCGTAAGGCACCGGGCATTGCATCACCCACTAAGGACTCTGTCGCCCGGTCGCTTGTGCGCTGATTAGCGTTGTACGGGAGCTCCGCCCGACGCACCCGCTGCAGCTGTCTTGGTCGCTTCGTTCTGCAAGGCTTTGAGCACCCAATCGGTGTAGTCGACCGCTGAATTGTAATACAGCACATCTTGGCTCATGACCATTTGAACGGTCTCGGGCTTGCCGGGATCCATTTGCTCGCGAGTGATCCGCATGACCAATTGGATACCCATGTTGTCACTCAGGTACTTGACCCAATGCGTGATCTCACCGTAGACCTTGACCAGTACGTTGGCGCGCGACGAGTCGAACTCCTTGCGCATTTTAACTAGTTCCAGACGGAACTCAGTGTCTTTGGATGCGATCGCTTTCTCTTCGCGTTCGTAGTCGGGAGTCCCCTCCGTGTACTTCTCGCGCAACTGTTCCATCTGCTTGAGAATGGCATCGCGCTTTTCCGACATAGATTTGTCGGCCGCCGCCATCCGCGATTCGATAGACTCGATCTCAGCCTTCATCGTGGGGTGGTTTTTCAACAGGTAGCCGACATCGATCACAGCCACTGGGGGCCGCGCGGCGGCTTGACCCGCACCCGATGATTGTGCTTCTTGAGCGACAACAGAACCAGTGAAACTTCCTAAGACAATCGTAGCGATTAAGCTCCAAACGCGCACTTTGGCACTCCTTGCACAGTGTGGTGGTAAGCAGACGGGGGATTGCCCCGGGCCAGTGGCTCTCAATCCATGCGAGCCGTTGTCGAGCATTCATGTCGACAGTTGGGACGCATTGTGAAGAGATTAGCGGGTGGCGTAAATAGAGAAATCAACACCATTGGGGCCATCCGCCGGAATTTTGGAAAAAGTTTTGGCAGGCAGTTGTGGGGTGAGGCTGCTAAGGCGATCAGCGACTTTCAGGTAATTCCGTGGACGGTTACTAAATGTCGTGGCTACGTTCGCCAGAACGTAGACCCCCTGCGGTCTGGCGACCGCAGCTACGATTAAGCTCCGACACTTGTTTGCCGCTCGATGCTAAGTGAGTCCCACAAAACTCTAGTCAACCCCCTCTAGCCTGAGATGCGACCTACGCTAGGCTATGCTTTTCGCTGCGTGCAGCGCGATTTTACGATTCGCAGAGAGGTGTCATTGATGGCCAGTCCCCGAGTACTCATCTTGCGTGCTCCCGGTACGAATTGCGACGCCGAAACGGCTTTCGCCTTTGAACATGTGGGGGCCAAGACGTGCAGCGTGCATGTCAATCGACTTATCGACGATCCTCGGCTGGGAGCTGACTTTCAGATTCTGTGCCTACCGGGAGGGTTCAGCTACGGTGACGATATCGCGGCGGGCCGCATCTTGGCGCAGCGGCTGAACGTCCACCTGCGAGACTTGGTTGACCAATTCTGCGGTGATCAGAGATTGGTATTGGGGATCTGCAATGGTTTTCAAGTGATGATGCGGCTCGGGATTTTCTTCCCAAACGAGGAGTCACAACCGCCAGCCACACTAGCTCACAATGCTCAATCGCGATTCGAGGATCGTTGGGTCCACTTGGTGAACCACAATTCCAATAGTGTCTTTCTCCAAGGTATCGAGCAGCTATTCCTGCCGATCGCACACGCCGAGGGAAGGTTCGCTATCAGCCAATCCAACGTTGGGGAAAAGCTGATCTCCCAGGGGCAATTGGGGCTGCGTTACTGCGACAACAGCGGCGCGACGAGTGACCAGGTACTGCCGTTTCCAACCAATCCCAACGGCGCGGCCTACAACGTGGCGGGGATTTCCGATCCCAGCGGCAGGGTCTTTGGTTTAATGCCTCACCCAGAACGCTATATCGATCCCACCCATCATCCCTTCTGGACCCGCTCCAAGCAGCTTCCGGAGCACGGTGAAGGTCGCGCGATATTTCAGAATGCAGTCAACTTTTTTGCATAACAGTCGCTTCCTGCCGTAGCTACTTTCGCCAAAACGTCGACACTGTCGTAGCTACGTTCGCCAGAACGTCGACTCCCCGTGGTTTGGCAATCGCAGCTACGTTTGAGATCCGAAACTTATTTCCCGAACGACGCTTCGCAGAAGCTGCTTTCAGTAGGGGAAACTGGGGTGCAATGAATTCATTACTGCGAGCGCTTAAGAAATCGCAGGCGGCTGCCAACTCGACTCCTTCGACAAACACTGGCTCCAGCCAGTGCCACCCAGCCGATACGCCACCACAGAACGTCGACTTCCAGCGGTTTGGCGACCGCAGCTACGTTTGAGATCCGACACTTATTTCCGGAACGGTACTTCGCTGAAGCTGCTTTCAGTTGGGAAAAACTGAGGTGCAATGAATTCATTACTGCGAGCGCTTAAGGAATCGCAGGCGGCTGCCAACTCGACTCCTTCGACAGACACTGGCCCCAGCCAGTGCCACCGCCCGATACGTCGCCACTTGATCAGACTCTTTGCATCATTCGATTCGGGAAAAACCTGCTTACTCTACTTCGCAGGCTTCTCGACGAGTTTGATTTTTGGAGGAAGCTCTTTACCTTCAGCGAAAAACTTCATCGAAATAGAATTGACGCAGTGTCGCGTATTCTTGGCTGTCAATTGCTCTTTCAGAAAAACGTGTCCCAAGTGCCCCTTGCAATTGCTGCAGACGATTTCGGTGCGTGACCCATCGGCGTCTGGGACGCGGGTTACAGCCCCTTTGATCTCATCATCGAAGCTGGGCCAACCACAGCCACTGTCGAACTTGTGCTCGCTGGTGTAGAGCGGCGCATTGCATTGGCGGCAGAGGTAAGTCCCTTTGTGCTTATTATGTTCGTACTCACCAGTCCCTGCGTACTCCGTACCTTTGGCAAGGATGACCCGCGCTTCTTCGGGAGTCAAGCGATTGTAGGTGTCGGACATTTTTAAATTCTCCTTGGGCGTGCTGACAACAGTTTGGGGTTGGTCAGCATCAGTTTTCGTTGAAGAGTCGACGCTGGCACTAGCCGCACCATCGCCGCTGGAGGACTGAGTCGCATCGACGACCGCGACGTCGGGCTTCAGTGAAACTCGTGTTGAGAGCGACTCATCACAACCGACACACGAACCACAGACAAGAAATGCTAAGAGCGTTTTGTTCATTTTCTGTCCTTCAATCACCATGATAGACTCTCTTGCGGCCTGGCTACGACGGATAATTTCTTTTCTGCCGATCGCCTTAAAGTACGTCATACCGCCGATGCATACTCTTCAGCCCAGCTTAAAAGCTGCTCATTGCCAACGCGATGGCAAAAATCTCCAAACGTCTCCGCAGGTTGGCGATGCTGTTTGAAGGCTACGAAAACCGGAGTTAGCGTGCTGGTCAGTTCCTCGAAGGGGACCAAGTCTTTGTAAATCGTATTGAGCCGCTTGCCGAGCAACTGCCCGCCGAGGAAGACCGTGTATTTCCCTTTTGTCTTGCCAACTAGTCCGATGTCTGAATTATAGGGACGTGCACAGCCATTGGGGCAACCGGTCATACGGAGGGTAAAGGCTTCTTTTTCCAAACCCAGCCGAGCCAATTCGGCTTCCAGTTGGTCCATCAATTCCGGCAGCACGCGTTCGCTTTCGGTGACGGCCAAACCACAAGTGGGGAGAGCCACGCACGCCATCGACCAGCGACGGACGGTTGAAATCTCCTCGGAAAGCGGCAGCCCGTGTTTCTTGATGATTGATTCCAGCTTGGCTTTTTTACTGGGGTCCACATCCGTAAACAAAATACTTTGATGGGGGGTTAATACCAGATTCAGTTTCAGCTCAGCACAGATTTCACGAATGGCCGACTTCCAGCGTCGATCGGCGTCGTCGTATAGGCGGCCATTCTCCACGTTCCAACCGTAAAACCACTGGCCGTCTCCCTGCTCGAACCAACCCATGTGATCGTCGAATCCGTGCACTTCGTCCTCCGTGCAATCAGGCAGTTCGGCACCGTAGTATTTTTCAACTTCGGCGCGGAACCACTCGATCCCCTTGTCAGCGATCAAGTACTTCAGCCGAGCTACCTTGCGATCGGCGCGATTGCCGAAGTCGCGTTGGACTTTCACCACTGCTTCGGCCACCAAACAAGCTTGATCAGGGGTGGTGAAAGCCATCCGCTTGGCAAGCGCCGGAAAGGTCTTCTTGGCGCTGGGGGTAGTCCCCATCCCGCCACCGACCAGCACATTGTAGCCGATCACTTGACCGTCTCGGACGACGGCTAGAAAACCGAGATCGTTGGTGTAAATGTCAACGCAGTTATCTTCTGGCAGACCAATGGCTACTTTAAATTTGCGCGGTAAATATGTGGGGCCATAGATCGGCTCCACCTCCTCCGGCTTGCCACCACCAACCAGAGTCTCCTCGCCATTCTCGTCGTCCTTGAGCCATAATTCGTAATAGGCGGAGGTCTTCGGGGCCAAGTGATCCTTGATGGCATCAGTAAGGCGGCGCATTTCGTCATGCACGGCATCTTTGACTGGGGAGGGGCAACACATCACGTTGCGATTCACGTCTCCACAGGCGGCCAGGGTACTGAGCTGCACGGCGTTGATTCGCCGAATCGTTTCCCGCAGGTCCCCTTTCAAAATACCATGCAGTTGCAGTGCTTGCCGCGTAGTACATTTCAGCGTGGCGCTACCCAGTTCATCGCACAGATCGAGGTGGGCAATCATTTGCTCCGGGGTCAAGCGTCCACCGGGGATCCGCGAGCGAGTCATCATGCTGAACTGCTTGCCCGCACCCTTCCCTTCGCCACTCTTCGTGTTGCGACTATCACGGTTGTCTTGTTGGTAGGTCCCGTGAAACTTCAGCAACTGCGTGTTCGGCTTAGCGAATTCATCGCTGTCGTTGGACAGATCGTCTTGAATCGTCCCCCGCAGAAATCGGCTTTCGATCTTAATTTCTTCGACAGGACTCAGTTTGGTGTCATCCGCCATTGCGGAGTTTCTCCATAGCTATCAATTGAGTTGGGGATTGGGAAGGGGTCGAGGAAACGGTTCATGCAAGCTGATCCGTTTGTGGAAACCAAGCAATCTAAGCAGCTTCCGACAATAATTCTAAACGGCTTGGCCGCTTGAGGATAGGTCAACTGGGCCGTGCACGGAGTGCTGTTACGACTTGGGCCAACTGCTCCGCCACCGGAAGTGACGGGTCAACATACAAAAACCATTTTTCGCCCACCCGACAGGCCCCCCCCGGCGATTGTTCGATATATTCCCTACGAACCTCAAATCCAGCCTGCTCGGCCTTGGTCAATGCTTCGGCCAACAGATCGATCGTATGCATCCGGGCATCCTTTCTGGTAGTTGAGCCCTAGTTCTGCGGCAAGTGTCTTGCTAGCGTAACCTTAATTGCTTAGCATAGAAAGACAGTTTTCGAGGCCTACCGTTTTTCGTAGCCTACCGTTATCGAAGCGATCACAGCTCCATTGTCTCAAACGCTAGCAGGGAACCCCATGACAGACCGACGTCGCTTGTCGATAACCACTATCGGCGAATTAGCTACGGTACGCTTCTTGGACAAAAAGATTGTCGATAGTGGTAATATCGAGGAAATGGGGGGGGAGATGTTTTCGATCGTGGAGACCGACCACCTCAAGCATGTATTGCTAAATTTTGAGGGTGTCGAATTTCTATCATCGGCCGCACTCAACAAATTGATCTTAATGGACAAGAAAGTCAAGCAAGTCGGGGGGACCCTGCGATTGTGCAACTTACGAGCCGAGATCTTGGAAGTGTTCACGATCACTCGTCTGAATCGAGTGTTTGATATTCGCAAGACCGAAAGCGAAGCCCTTAAGGCTTTTGGCGTTCCTTCTTAAGCGCTCAACCTGTCGCCCTTTTCTATCCGTCACAGTACAGGAGCCAAAGATGGTCGAGCGTGCATGGGCATGGAGTCTGCACGAAAGCATTCCCAGCGACGTCGATGCAGGGCATCGATTGATCGAACAACTCATGTTGACGCTGAACGAATTCGGATGGGAAGGTCGCGATCTATTTCATGTGCAAATGGCCGCTGAAGAAGCAATGGTCAACGCGGTTACGCATGGTAATAAATGCGCCGCAGACAAACGCGTAGAGGTCGAGTTTAAAGTCTCCCCCGACACGGCGCTGATGCGTTTCAAGGATCAAGGGGAAGGTTTTTGCCCCGCCGACTTGCCCGATCCACGCGACGATGAGCATTTGGAATGCACTAACGGTCGCGGCGTGATGCTCATTAATGAAATGATGAGCCAAGTCGTCTACAATGATCGCGGCAACGAAGTTACCATGGTCAAGCACCGTACCCCGCAAGCCTCTGACGAGTAGGCACCTTCCTACAAAGCGCTCAACCACAACGGTCTATTCCCGGGCGCCGTGGCCGAGCGACTCTTGGGTGACTCCCCCGCTGACCGCGCAAGAATCGTCAGCGGACCTTGAAATGCCTGACCAGCTTTCAGTTTTAAACTCAACTTCTTTTCCGATTCCGTTCCCACGATTGAGTTTACTACCGGACACTGCACACTATCAGGTAGACCACTAAACATGACCGCCAGCTCCTCCGCAAAACCCAATTCGCGCGTAATATTCACCACCACTTCAGTTTCTTCACCCACCTTGGCTGAGATCAGGTCGCTGGGGACATTGATGGCAAAATCTGGCGTCTGCTCCGCAACCCACAGCAGATAGCGATAGTCCGCGCCACCCTGTCGGTGAAAATCGCTTACCGTGATTACGAACTCGCCGTCGACAGGCGCTTTCCAGTTTAGCCGCGGATCGCGATCCTGCGCGGTGTCATCTTGCTGTACCAACTGCTTGCCGGAGGTGTCCAATATGGCCAGCGCGGGATCCAGTGGGGAACCAAAATGTCGCGCAAGGACGCGCACTTGATAATTGGTCGACGCGCGCGCCGAGAACCGCAGGTAGTTCGCCTCCTGAGGTTGTGAGATAGCTCCACCCACGCGCGCGGGCAACATCAACGCCTGGGCTTGCTCCGTCGTAACATGTTTTCCAATCGCAATTTCATCGGTAGGCTTAGAGAGTTCTACTTGATTTTCGAAGTCGAGCGCACTAGCCAGCGGTTGCGGTTGGCCCTCCAATCTCAGACGATAAATCCAGTCGCTACCGCCACTGAAGGCAATTGTGCTATTGGGCGTCGCGGGAAAACCAAAGACGCGCACGAAATAGTCCCCTGCCTCGGTAGCTTGGTACTGCAGGTAGGGATCGAGTCCCACATGGTCTAGATTCTCTGCCAATACAAATCCACGGCTGTCGAGCAACTGCAGGCTCACATCGGCGGGGCTCTGCAACCACTTGGCCGAATCGATGGTAGCTACCAACCAATCGTCAGCTTGCAACTTGACGCATGCTAGATCGACATCGGCCGTTTTGTTGAGCACGCCAAATAGTGTCGTGGGCAAGTTGTCAATTTTAGTGGCTTGTTCAATGCGTTCATTGGGCTCGATCTCAAGCAACTCGGGAGCAGTGCCAATCAGAAAGGGTCGAACCTCGGACGCGCCATTGGAATCGAAGAGTCGAACCCAATGTAGACCTGGATGCGCTTTCTCTGAAATCTTTGATTGAAGCTTGCCCTCTTCCGCGTCACAACTCCACTGGATCTCATCGCTATCAGACCAAACCTGAACCGGCCAAGCTGGAAACTTACCTGTGGCGACGATAGCGACGCTCTTCCCTACCTGACCGCCGGCTGGAAATAGCAGCTTCAACGCGGGGGGTTCAGCGGCACAATTCGGTAGTGCGCAAGCAAGACAACCGCCGAACATCACCACTCGAAGTGGATCGAACATAGAATGCTACCTACATCAATTCGTCGATGGGCGTATGATCGCTGACCAGATGCGTTGGACGGCCAATCGGAGTGTAATAGATCTTGTTGGGATCGATCCCCAGCTTCATGTAGACAGTCGAGACATAATTCTCGGGTGTGAGGACGCGTTCGATGGCCGCATGACCTTGGCGATCTGTCGCTCCGATGACTTGTCCTCCCGGACTACCACCCCCAGCAAAGAGGATCGACATGGCGTTGGCCCAATGATCGCGGCCTGGAGTCGATTGGCCCGATAGCGTACTGATTTTGGGTGTTCGACCGAACTCACCCAACGCGATCACCATGGTGGTTTCCAAGAGGCCACGACTATCGAGGTCGTTAATCAGTGTGGCTACGGTTTGATCCCAAGTCGGTAGACGTTTTCGCAAAGCGTTGAATAGGTCGCTATGATGATCCCAGCCTCCATCGACAATCGTGACAAAGGGGACTCCAGCTTCGACCAGTCGGCGCGCCAACAGCGCGCGTTGACCAAAACTATTGCGACCATACGCTTCGCGAATCGCGTCGGGCTCGCTTTGGATATCAAAGGCTGCTTGGGCGGCGGGGGTCGTCACCAAGTTAATCCCCTGTTCGACATTCTCATCGTAGCCAGTTACCGGATCATTGACTTGTGGATCGTCGTAGCGTGGTAAGCGATCGATCAAGTATCGCAAGTCGCGACGGGATTGGAAACGAGCGACGGGCAACTCGCGCGGCAATTCCACATCGCGGACCTGGAATTTTTCCTGATTTGGATCATTGGCTACGATAAATGGTGCGACCTTGGCTCCCAAGAAATTCGGCCCTCCGGAGCGAGTCATGCTGGGCATCGAAAAGTAACTGGGGAGTCCATGCGGTGCGGCCCGTTCATACGCAGCCACCGATCCCAAACTGGGATGATAACTGACAAAGGCTCCGCAGCCGACCGGTATCCGCGGTGGAGCGCCTGTCATCATGTAATGATTCCCCGCGCCATGATTTCCTTGATTGTGACACACGGAGCGGATGATTGAGTACTTGTTAGCAATCTTGGCCAACTGTGGCATGTGTTCGCAAATGCGCATCCCTGACACGTTGGTTTCGATCGGACGAAATTCACCGCGAATCTCCAGTGGGGCTTCTGGCTTCAGATCAAACGTCTCCAAATGAGTGGGGCCGCCGTCCATCCAAATCAAAATGCAATTCGATTTGGGCTTGTTACCCAAGGGGGCATCGTTGGCAGCCAGTTTACGCAGCGCCAACAAATCGATAAAACTTCCACCGGCCAGGCCAGCAAGTCCAAGCTGCAATGAGGTGCGGCGATACATGACCAACTCCGTCTAATCGAGATAGAGAAACTCTGGCGAGTTGACCATCGACCACATTAGGTCTTCGATCAAGGCGCGGCGCTTAACGTCGGGCTGTGCGAACTCGGCAATCAAAGTCTGCCGCTCGTCACTCTCTGGTGGTCGACCAAAGATCATCAGGTAAAGTTCATCCACCACAGCCGCTGGCTCCATGTCCGACTCGGCCAGCATTTGGCAACGGCCCCCATCGCTGGAGAGCCGCTGTTGAATGTGCTCAGCGTTCATTAAATGCAGTGCTTGCGTCATCGTGGCTGCGGTGGCGCGCTCGCAAGGTGGATCTTGATTGGGATCTGGTCTTCCAAAAGCGTCGAGCAAATCTGATTTACCACGCACTGTCCACAGTGCCATCGCTCGCGTCCCTGCTGGCATGCCGTCAAAACGCTCAGCTTGGCCTGTGATATCCGACAGCGCATCGGAAACTACTTCGGCCCGTAGACGCTTGCGATAGTGCCGCGAGAAATTACGCGTGTCGGCGGCGTTGGTGGCGTTGGGCTGCGATGACAGCGCATAAGTATGACTGGTCATAATCGCATGCAACAATCGCTTGTTATCGTAACCGACGTTTCGAAAATGCTCAGCCAACGCATCCAGCAGTGCGGGATTGCTCGGCGGATTGCTGGCCCGCAAGTCATCGACAGGATCGACGATTCCAATCCCCATCAGTTCGGCCCACAGTCGATTGACCGCCACGTGGGCGAACGTTGGATTGTCCGGCCCGGTCATCCACCGGGCGAAGAGCTCGCGCGGGTCATCGCCGGGCGCGATCTGTTGAGCTTCTCCAAATAGCGGCTTGGGGAGCAGGACTTGCTTGGTTAGCGGATGACGCACCTCCCCTGACGCTTTGACAAAAATGATCTCTTCGCTGCCGGAAATGGGAGGGGAGAGTCCTGTCCCTTTTGTCCCCACCCGCGCGAAATGAGCGGCCATCCCATAAAAGTCGGCTTGGCCATAAACTTCGAACGGATGCTGATGGCATTTGGCGCAGTCCATTCGCAGTCCCAAAAACAATTGGCTGATCATCGACGTGATCTCTTCGGGTTCGCGGCGATCGCGAAAGATGGTCACGGCGCCATTCCGCCAAGTGCTCCCTTGAGCGGTAACCAACTGCCGCGCAAACTGATCATGGGGCAAGTTCTGACGAAAGACACCACGCAACCACGCATCGAAACTATACGTCGTCTTGACCCCCACGCGATAGGGATTGGGACGCAGGAGATCGGCCCATTTATTCGCCCAGAAATCAGCATACTCTGGCTGCTCGAGCACGCGTGTCACCCACCGCGAACGTTTCTCGGGCTCACTATCTGCCAAATATTGTTGCACTTCAGATGCGGTGGGGAGTCGTCCGATGCCGTCCAGATAAATGCGTCGCAAGTACTGTGACTCATTGCACGGATCGCTTGGAAGGATATTTAGGGTAGCCAGTTTTTGGTAGACCAAATCGTCAATGAAATTACCTCTGGGGAGCGAAGTGTAGCTCTCCAGTGAGACTGTCTCTGGTCGCGGCACTGCCGTGCTCCAAGTGGCAATCTTGCCCATGTAGCGCGCCATGACAGTAGCTTCCCCCGGTAACTTTCCGGCCCTTAGCCCACCCAGTGGATCGACCGCCACCACCGCCGCCTCATTGGATTGGTAAGCACACATGTGCGTGACATCGCGTGTCGTGCCATCACTGTACGTCGCCACTACTTGTAGTGTTTCACTTTGTTCGGCCGCCATGGAATGCGATTCGGGAACGATATGGAGAGCGGTCAGTTTTGGGTCGGAGTCATCACATCGCCCCACCCCATCGCGAATCCATTGCATCAACAGGCGATAGTCTTCGTCGGCTTCAGTAAAGCGGATGCCACCTCCGTGCGGTGCTTCCCCAGTTGCTTTGGCAAGGAGTAAACTCGAGGCCGGTGCGGCGGGTGCCAGGCGGCGCCCCCGCGCTTGCTTGACGATGGCGTCGTAATCCATGTCGGCATCGAAGCCCAGCAACGACAGCGCGAATCCATTTTGCCCACGCGCCTTCCCGTGACACGGCCCAGCGTTGCAACCACGCGCCGTCAGAATGGGCTGAATGTCCAGCTCGAATTTCAAATGCTTCGAAGCGTCGCGCGGTGTCCCAGTGCGACTTGGCTCCACTCCCTGTGCTCGATCGCCTCGCACTACGACAATCCCCATCGACAATGCGAGTAAAACCAAGTGTATGTGTCTCTTTGACAGTATGGTCGTCATGGACATGGTCGTGGACATGGTCGTGGACATTGTGGAGCGCTACTTAAGCGGAAGTATACCGGGCAAGCGACGCGCTGACGCAGGCGTTTACGGCGGTCATTAACGTTGCATCAAGGCTGTAGGGCCCAGAGCACTAGGTAGGTGTGGTGTTTCGGGCGGGAGTTTGGGGTGAGGCGGATCGATCAATCCGGTTCTTCTATTATATCCCATCCAGAAACCCGAAGCAATCATCGGAGCATATCCGATACTTCTCGCCAATCACCTCCACGAGAACGCTCGTTCCCAGGCTCTGCCTGGGAACGCACTGTCTTGGAGGCTCCGCCTCCCGCCTCCCGCCTCGACGTCAACATGGCAACATGGCAACATGGCAACATGGCAACATGGGGACGCGAGGAGAACATCAGGCGCTAGTGCCAATAACCTTAAATTCCGTTCGGGTGTCAACTCATCCGTATTTATTATTATGGCTGACAAGTGGTTCAAAGATGCGTCGACTTGGAACAGGAGCATACGGAGTGAACGGAGAAAGGCTCGGACGCCGGAGATCCGTTACCTCTGTTTGCTTCTGTTGTCATTTCGTCCTCAATCCGCCAAGTGAGCGCGCTGGCACGGTTAAACAGACCCGTCTTGCGTCGAGCCCGGACGGAAGCGAAGAATCAAGCTAGCAAACTCGTGTAGATAACTAAGGCTAGCGTCTGAGGTTCACGACAGGGAAAAGATAACGTTCGGGGACATGACTTAGGGATGGTTGCGTCCCCGATTTGAATATAATTGTCACCCTTACCACTAATGGCTGATCGCCAACGGACTTCGATCGTTGGGATCACAACCGCTAAACTACGGGATATGATGATGGATTGGAACGCTCTCAGGTTGTGGCTGGAAGGATTCGAATGGTCGCGGTTGATTCCCGAGTTGGTGGGGAAAGGCTTGGGGTTTTTAACGGGCTTCATCGTTAGCTGGTACTTTTTGTTTCGCAAACGTATCAAGGAACTTCAGAAATTTCAGCTTGGCGATTCAGATGACGTCCTTTTCCAAGCCCACTATTTGCTCACCGCACCGGCTGGCCGAGTGCAGTTGGTCTTTCGCAACGTAACCACCAAACTGACGGTCAATCAGTTATATGACAATCCAGCCGCTCGCGATCTGGCCCGCAGGTTGACGGAGCAAACGACGCTGAACGATCCCATCCTGCCGACCGAGGGGACCTTGGGCTTTGAATTGCTCAATGATGCGGCCAACTATGTGGCTGGCGCGCTCGCTTCCTCGCCACATACCAAGTCGGTATGGCTGATGTGCATGACCTGCGAGGACCGAGTGGCGGTGCGTCGCCGCTGCATACGCTGCTTTCTGTTGCAACCCGATGATCTAGCCAAGTTTTCAGACTGGCAATGGGTCAAATCACAAGTTGCGGTGGAAAAGCCATGGCACTGGTTTCGCTTGGTAGCCCTACATCGTATAGCACAGGTAGCAGTGAAAGAGAACTCGCAGTTTAATCGTAGGGAACGCGAGCAGAGCATGCCGCTGGTCGATGATCAAGCCGATCATCGGCGACTGGTTCGACTGTCCCTCGGCCTGCCCGACACCGAACTTGCGGTGGCCGAGCCCTATCCAATCGATTGGTCGCAACACGCGGAAATGCTGCACGAGTGGAACGTAACGGTGTCGAACTAGGAACGCACAAAACCAACAGCCCACGGCTAGCGCCTGAGGTTCACACAACTACAGCCAAAAACAATCTGACTATGAACAACCGTGATATTGCTGAAGCATTTGATGAACTGGCTCATCTGCTGGAATTGCGCGGTGAGAACGCGTTTCGCGTTCGCGCATATCGCACTGGAGCGCAGACCATCGTGGCGTTGCAAGAGCCAGTAAGTCAAATACTGGCCGATGCGAATCGCAATCTGACCGACTACGCCGGGATAGGAGCCACGCTGGCGGAAAAATGTAAGACGCTGGTCGAAACAGGTCACCTGCCGCAACTGGAAGAGTTGCGAAAAGATACTCCTGCCGTACTTCTCAAGTTGACTCGGATTCCAGGGCTGGGGATCAAGAAGGCATTAGCGCTCCAACAGGCTTTGAACATTCAGTCGTTGGAGGAACTCAAGGCGGCTTGTGAAGCTCACAAAGTTCGCGAACTCAAAGGCTTCGCGGCTAAGACGGAACAATTGATTCTCGAAGGACTCGACATCGCCGAAGCCGCTGCGTTGCGAATAAGAATCGATCAAGCCGATCGGTTAGTGCAACGCCTACAGGAACATTTGCAACAGTCGCCAGATATCGAACAGCTAGAGTTCGCCGGCAGCTATCGGCGTGGTAAGGAGACGGTCGGTGATATCGACATTCTAGTCGTCAGTATTAATGCGCCAGGAGTCATGGATACCTTGCAAACATTCCCAGGAATCGTTAGTACAACCGCGCGGGGTGATACCAAAATGTCGATTCGCGTGGATGATCATTTTCAAGTGGATCTGCGCGTCGTGGCAGCAGCGTCATTCGGTGCCGCACTTCAGTATTTCACCGGCTCCAAAGAGCACAACGTGGCCATCCGCAGTAGAGCGCGCAAGCTGGGGATGACTGTCAATGAATACGGTGTCGCGAAAATAGAGACTCCCGACGTAGTTTTTTCCGGCGAGAGTGAAGAATCGCTCTACGACGCGTTAGGCTTGCGGTGGATTTCCCCTGAGCTGCGCGAGGGTCGACATGAGATCGAGTGGGCCGAGCAAGGTGGAAGGCTTCCACCTTTGATTGAGCTGGGGGATATTATCGCTGATTTGCACATGCATACCACTGCCAGCGACGGAAACAATTCCATCGCTGAGATGGCCGCTGCCGCGCAGCAGCGTGGCCTAAAGCATATTGCGATTACTGACCATTCCCAACGCGTGAGCATGGCTCGGGGACTCGACGCCTCACGACTGCTCGAACAATGGAAGGCAGTTGACGATTTCAACGCGCGCCGCGACGACGGCTTCCGCGTGCTCAAAGGGATCGAATGCGATATCCTCGAAGCGGGCCCCATGGACTTAGCCGATGAAGTACTCGCCCAAGCCGACTGGGTGATCGGGAGTGTCCACTATGGACAGAAGCAATCACGTCAGCAGATTACCGATCGCATCGTCGGAGCTTTAGCCAATCCACATGTCGACATCATCGCCCATCCCACCGGTCGCTTGATCGGATCTCGTCCCCCCTACGACGTCGACCTGGAAGCAGTCATTCAAGCCGCCGTCGAACATGGCAAGGCTCTCGAACTGAACTCGAGTCCCATGCGACTCGATTTGAGCGAACCGAACCTGATGTCGGCCGTGACGGCTGGAATCCCGATCGCCATCAATACCGACGCTCATTCCGTCGATGGATTGCAAGTCATGCACTACGGCGTGACCCAAGCCCGCCGCGCGTCGATTCGAAGAGACCAAGTCATCAACACTTGGCCATTGAAGAAGTTATTGGAGTTTGTATCGCGCGGGAGTGATGGAGTGATGGAGTAGGGGAACGAAAGCCAGTGTGTATTTAAGGCCGAAGGCCCGGCAGATTATCTAGCCCCGCTGAAGGCCTTATTTACTACACGGTATTGCCAGCAATGATTTCCGTCCGGACTTGTCCCGGCGGGATCACAACTGGCGGTTACCATCAACGTTTAGATTAGTGAGGCTGAAGCCGTGGGAGCAGCCTTCGGCGCTATAGAGCAACTATTCGACTGGGGACGAAGTAACGCGTTGATCTATACGATCTTCCAATTGGCGAGCTGCTCCATCTCTTTCTTCACGTCGCTTCCGTCGGGTGTTTCATCGGAATCGCGTTCGAACCAACTGTCTTCGAACTTGACATACCCAGCTTCACCGCGAGCTCCCTTGGCCATGGCGACATTGGTGGTGAGCGCAATGACCGCATCCGCCATAGCAACTTCTGGATAGCATTTGGGTTTGTTTTCGGGATCTGGATTGCGAATGCACCAGGCCCAATGCTCGATCTCTTCGGTGTACCCGCGGCTGACATCCTCACCGGCTGCGGCCTTGGCAACACTGGCTGCGGCATAATTTCCGCTCGCTTGAGTGTCCAAACTATAACCACCCTTGTCCCCCTTGACGCTGACCTTCGAGGATGTGTCGGAATCTTTGTAGAGCATAATCTCTTTTTCACGATCCAAGATAATGGTCCCCTTGGTCCCCATGACCACTTCGCCATAGCCTCCAAAACCATTGCCGTTGATAGTCGAGTAAGTAACGACAATCTTCTTATTGGGATCTTGCGAATAGTTCGGAATCCCCTTCTCCTTCGGCGGATAGTCTTGGGCTTTGTTGTAATAGCCGACGTCGAAATCCTTGTCATACTCAGGCCCAGGAAATTCGTACATGCAGTAGACGTGATCCTCGGCGTCGCGATCCAGCGGGAAAATGTGACGACCACCGACGGCATGGACAGTTAGCGGATGAGCCTTCTTGCCGTCTTGCCTTAGCGCCGAGCAGAAAATGGTGGAAGCATCGAGCTGGTGACTTCCGAGTTCGGCCATCAGTCCTCCGCCAGTTCGTTCCCACAACCGCCAGCGCACCAACTCTTCGAGCTCCGAGCAAATGTACCCGGAGGGGAGTTTGAACTGTTCGTAGCCGTGCTTGCCCGCGTCGATTTCTTTGTCGGCGTCCAAAGCGTCCCACTGGGCAACCTTCTTGGCCAGTTGTTCGATGGCAATTGGATCGGTGGCCGCATCGAGTTGTCGACGGAAGCTATTGAGTTGGTCGGCGATCTTATTGACCTTCCCTTCACCACCTGGGAGTGGCATCTGCCAGCTGTCATTTCCGGGCAAGTTGCCGCGATGCCATTGGGCGCGAATGTGGTGCAACTGTCCTAGCAAACCGAAACGGAGCATGTGCACGGCATTGTCGTAAAGGACACTGTAGTGGCGTTGGTGACCAGTCGCCAAATGCAAACCGGTCTCTTTCGCGACACGGGCCATGGCCTTGCATTGCGCTACATTATGGGCCATCAGTTTTTCAGTCAGCACATGCTTGCCGCGCTTCAGAGCTTGGATCGCGATGGGAGCGTGCAGGAAAAGGGGGAGCGCGATGATTACCGCTTCGATTTCATCGTCATCCAAAAGTGCTTCCATGCCACCATTTTCGGGCGTGTAGACCTTCACATTCTTCTTTGCTTCGGCCTCGGAACTGTAGCCGTATTGTTTGAGCAGTCCGGGGCGAGCCGCAAGTGCCGCATCGCTGGCCCAGTCCCCGTGGAAGGCGCGATGAATACTGCTGGGGCGAATATCAGCGATCGCGGTGACCTGCACATAGTCGGGAGTACAGCCGCCGATGAGCACGTTCCCTTCGTCACCGGTGCCGATGACTCCGACCCTGACCGGATCGGTGACTTTGCCGTAGCCAAAGTACATGGATCCCAATCCCGCGCCTGAAACGGCACCTGCCGCCGCGACACCCTTAATGAAATCGCGCCGCGTCACTCCCACTGCTTCGTAGTAATTATCTTGACCCGTTTGTTTTTGTTCGGCTGTGAGAGCTTGCATGGCTTAGTTTATCCCTGGTTCGCTGATCGTGAATGATTTTAATGAGCTGAATTTTTATGAAGCGTAATTAGGCTGCGGCAGTTGACTTGTGCGACTTCTTTGTGTTCCACCATGCCCAGGGGATGAAATCGAGTCCCGCGTAACGTCCAGCGTCGGTGGTTGCTAGTACAATCGCCGCTAAGCACTCGACTGCCTGGAAGTAGGTCGGCTGTGTCCCTGGGTAGCCGGGCATTTGTGACAGCACTACGCTGACCAAAAATATGGCCGCCGCCCAAGCCGCCACGGGGGTCAACAAACCTACTATTAATAGGATACCCACGCACATGTCGAAAATCGGCACAATTTTGTCGACAAAGCTTGCGGATACCAATCCCTCGCCCGGCCTTGCAAAATGGAAGTATCCAGCGTTCTGAAGTTGAGTGGCGTTGGCCACCGAATTCAGTCGCCCTTCGTATTGTTTCCAAATCGCGTCAATTGAGGCTAACGCGCTGCGCACACCTGACATGCGTTCCTTTTCAATCTTCTCTTTCTGGCCTCGCAAACTAGAGACCTCGTTCCACATTTTGGAGCCGTCCATGGTCGCCACTCGATCAATACTCTCGGAGTATTTGAAAATCTCATCGTTGGATTCAGCATAGACATCGTTGAGTTTGTCAATGTACTGCTTCTTTACGCGATCGAGATTCTTCTTTTGATCGTCGGTCAAACCAAAATGGGCCGCAGACTGATCTGCCGCGTTGGCGAAGAGTTGATTGACCGATTCTTGATTGAGTCGCAGACGCCCGTCGTTGTCCCAAATCATTTGTTGAAACTGGTCGGCCAATGGTCCTTGGGCACTATTCAAAAATCCAACCGAGGAAAAATCATGGCCACGCACCTTTGACACCCCCTCCATATAAAAGTGCCAGCCAATACCCACTCGTAAAGCGATTAAGGCCAAGATTCCAAAAATGCTTAATCTGGCGTAGTTCTGCATGGATTTATTCAAACAGCGGAGGGAGGAAAGGGGGAGAGTTTATCGCTGCGCGCCGAGCCGTGGGGCCTCTGAACCTCGGGCGCTAGCTCTTCGCTTCCGTACGGGCTTGTCCCGGCGGAGCGCCAACTGGCAGCTACCCCTACCTCACGCGAATTTATTCCCTCCACCCCGCTTTTCCCACCAATCGCTGAAGGCGATTGGTGGGAAAAGCGGGGTGGAGGAACGTCTATGAAGCGTTCATGGTGGCCGTAAATTGTGATCCCGCCGGGACAAGCCCGCACGGAAGCTATTGCTAGCAAAGTTGCACAGGTAAGTGTGGCTAATGCCCGAAGACCACTATTATTGTCGAGACTTGGCCGTTAGCCAAGCCTTATTGCAAGATCAATCGGACTTTACCCCCCCTTGATAGTCGTCGCTAAAGACAAGCAGTAAATCTTCTTCAACCACCCCCGCCGCAGCGGCGGCAGCCAGCATTTGTTGGGCTCGCTGGCTGACCAGATCATTGCCGGCCGCACCAGGATGGACCAAAGCAAACGCGGCCTTTCTGGCTTGTGTATTGGGGGCGTCGGCGGCCAGCGAAAAATCAGAGAGAGCAAAGGCGAGTCCGATCGGTAAGTCCGGCAAGGCAAAGGTGCGGTTCTCGCCACGCATGCGAATCGTCAAACTATCCTCGTCGGAGTCGACAATCGACACCGCTGTTGAACTGCCGATGGTGATCACCTCGCCTGCCCCCAAGTCCTTGATCGCACTCCGCATACCCTGCAATAACTCTTCTGCCAGTTGATTGACCTTCGTCAGGCGTTGCAACTGGGCCTTGTGCACTGAGCTCTTGGCCAAGCGCTCACTATCCGCCAGCTTTTCGTTTGCCTCAGCATAGTGCTGTTCACCAATCAACCGCCTAGCGTCGGTCATCGCGACCATCCAAGCCGATTGTTCTTCTTCCGATAGCGGTGCCTCAGGGTCAACCATCTCCATCGCAGCCGGTTCGTCCATTGGAGTTACAGGCATCATTGGTTCGGATTCGCCCGCTTCGTTCAATGACTTTTGCGGTTCAGGAGCAACCGGTACCAGTGCATCAATGTTCTCTGTCAAGTTTTGCTCGGCAGTGATCCCTTGAACGCTCGGCAAACCGCTTCTCCGCACCACCGCTGGTTCGACTTGCTCTCCATCTGAAATCGAACTACTTCCAGCGGTGACAGCTTGCTTCGGGGCCACAGCCTGCAAGCTATTTGCGATGCCAGTGTCGTCAGGCTTAACCATCCAAAAGTATAGCCCCAATAAGCCTCCCAATCCAGCAAGTCCGCCGATGGTCCCCCACAACATTCCACGCTCTCGCCGCTTGCGTTGTTGCCTACCGGCTGAAAACTTTTGTGGCGCAGTAGCAAGAGGAGGCTTGGACAAAAAAGGTGCTGGGGATGCGTCAACACTAAGAGACGGAGCGCTGGCAACTGGTTGAGCCGCATTGTCAACCTGCGCCTTAACCAACGCGTTTTCATTGGCTGTCGGCAGGCTTGGTTGAACAGTACCGATTAACGCTTTCAGCTTCTGAAAGTCGGCGTTGTAGTCACCGTGGGCATTGTCAACCTGAGCATTGCCAAACTGGGCATCGACAAGTGAACTCTCCGCGAAGTCTGCCAATCGAAACGGCTCGTCGGGATCTCCGGCTGGGAGCAACTGTAACAGTTCACTACCGAGGAAAACTTGTTGCCACTTTCGATCGTAGGCTTGCTTTCGCTCGACGGAGAGCAAGTGTCGTTTCCCGAGCTCAAAAATTTTGGCACTTCGCGCCGCAGAGGGATCGCGCGAGTCGGCCAACTGTAACGACTTGACCACGGCGGCCAAACGACGCAGTGCTCCCTCAATTGCAGCTTGATCCGACTCTAGCGGCTGCAACGACAATAGCTCATACAGATCGGGGAAGCGTTCCGACGAGGGCGCGTTCGCGGTGGTGGATTTCACAGGGGACATGGCTTAATCCCACCACCAATGAGCATGGCTGGACTCGACGCTGGTTGACGCTGTTGGAAGATCGACTGGTATTGAGTTGGATTGCCAGTGTTCGCGAATGGCCAGTTGTCTAGCATTGATCTGCACGCCACCACTCACCACCGCTACCACTGTCCCTTGCTTGGTGCGATGCCAGGCTGACAATCCACTCACGGTCTTTGGCTCCGCCAACGGTTCTTCGGCGAGTTGCCCTAGTTGCCGAAGCTGTGGAAACCAAGCCTGTAACGACTGCTGTTGGGAGGCTTCTAGGGCAACCTGCAATGACAATGCCAATTCAAACAAGGCGCACATCCTGGCATAGTCGGGGTGGGCCTGTCGTAACTGATCGAGACTATCGGTCATGCCTGCCGCGAACGCGTCGGCGGCCAAGTCGTGTTTGCCCGTCGATTTACGCCCCTGTTGGCTGACCCACTGTTGTTCGCTGAGTAGCGCTACACAGTGTCGCGGAAGTTGAAACAGGTTCTGTTTAGGGTCCGCTTGAATTGGCTCATCAGCGAACGTGAACCACCAACGAATTAAACTCTCTGCAGGAACGTCGGCTTGCTGATCGAGATGGTCAAAGTAGGACTTGATGGCCACCGGAGTCTGGGCCGTTCCGAAGCCGAGTTGTTTCATATGTTCGTCGGCGGTGATCAGCGCGATCGCGGCGGGGGAACCAGCGGGCATGCCAAACACGCGCACGTGATGCGGACCAATGGCGTCCTGCATCTGCCCCACAAACTTTTGCGGATTAATAGCCAGTCGCTTCAGCGCGCCAGCGGGAGCGAGCAATTGCTGAGCAGCGCGAATGCCATCGTCGGTGGGGTCGATTGAACAGCCCAGCGGTGAAGAGCGCGTGCTAATCAGTTCGACTAGCAATGCGAGATCGACCAAGTGGAATCCGGGTGCTGCGTTCGCGCGATCTCCACTGGCTGGCCCTGCCAACAGGATATCTTCATTGGCAACATCTACCTGCACAAATTCAATCCGCGACAAGCCTGCCAATTGCTCGAACTCTTGCGTGGCTCGTAAGCCGCCAGTCGCGAGTTTACTGAGCGCTCTATCAAGCTGACGCAATGACACAATACGCAGCGTGCTGGGGGTTCGCCAAGCTTGACGTAACAGGTGAGGATTGCTCTTGGGACTGTGATTGTGCGAAGCAGGAAGCGCGACGGTACTAGAACTCACATGCCGCAATTGTCCCAATGGATCGATATAGACTCCCGAGGGAAACGGAGACATGACACTGCTATTGTCGATCCAAGCATCCGGGTCAATCGTCTGCTGAATCAGCGTCATCAACTCCGTAAAATCAGCTCCACCCCCACCACCTCCCCCACCACCTTGCACGGTGGGAGATGAAGGTGTCGACTCAGACTGAGACCATGCGGGCTGGAATGGCCAAAATAGAAATAAAAACAGAGGCAATGTGATTGTGATTGTTTGAAACAAGGTTCGTTTCATCAGCCATTCTCCTGTGATACTATCCGCTCGACCTTGCAATATCAGCTCGACGCGCTAGCGAGTGCGTCGGTGGGGAAGATACGCCAGCCATCGCAATAGCGTGGGTGATTGGACCACATCGCCCACGAAAGCCGGAGCATCGACAGACAGCACGCGAAAATAACGCAAAAAACTGGACTGCATTGCGATACTCCGAGGCGTAAAGCAGCACCTAAACACCGCACCAGCTCAAAACGATAGCTAGTGCTTTGTCTAACTTTAATTTTGGGGTTGGGAGAGTAGAGCGATTGTCCCAATCGCTTGAGAAACGATTGGGACAATCGTTCTACTCTGAGCGCTGCCAACCCCACTTTTTAATCTGGACGAAGCACTAGTGGGGCATCTCCCATTATACCAGCCCGACCCACTCGCTGGCGCGCCGAGCTGGTATTGCTACGCCTACTTACGCAGTCATGCTATCGATGGCCTGCTCCAGTTTGGCTTGCGGAGGCATGCCTCTGAAGGTCTCCGCAATCTCACCATTCCTGAAGAGCATCAACGTGGGGATGCTCTGAATTCCATATTGGCTGGTAATATTCGGATTATCGTCAATGTTGATCTTGCCTATCTTGACTGTTCCCGAATATTGCTCAGCCAATTGATCGATCAGCGGAGCAATCTGTCGGCACGGACCGCACCAGGGTGCCCAGAAGTCGACCAAGACACCCTGCGACGATTCGAGAACTTCTTGTTGGAAATTGTCATCCGTGAACTCAAGCGTATTCTTGCCCATCGTGCTGGCTCCTCAACCTGTGTGTTAACTACCCTACGAAAACGTGCAACAAAAGTGACGCACTAAAGATAGACGAAAAAAACGTGCAAACCTTACACCTGAAACCGAGCTTTTTCGTAAAAAAGTGGAAATTCTCCGGCGCAGGTTGCAAACTTCAAGGTTTTACCCTATTTCGGCCATGCCATAGTATTGTCTGGCGCGAGCCAGGCAACGTCAATCGTCCCAACCAAAAAAACGGACATCTTGTGCCTGTGTTTAGTGGCCAGCTTTTGAAACACGGAGTAGCGGAGCAGCCGAGATTCGCGGAGTAGAATGATGAAAAGTTAGAATTGACTAGCTATTTCGCGACCTCTTGTCTGTGCAACTTTGGTGCGCGACAAAAACTGCGTTGGCCGCACTGCGGCTACCGAACGCCTTCGTTGTTACGACAAAAAGTGAAAGGCTCTATATCCTTCACTCCGCATCCTTCTCTCCGCGAAACTCATGTAATCCGCTACTCCGCGTTTCAAACGAGCACCCATCGAAATGCGCCCCACTCGCTGGCGCGTCGAGCTGATACTTTGGGCTATAAGCAGTGTTGTCCGACTAATCATCGAGCGGTTCGCGACGTTGCAGGAATTCTCGCAGATGCTTGCCAGTCACAGAGTTCTCGCAGTTGGCAACCTCTTCAGGCGTTCCACACGTGACAACTGCTCCACCACTGGCAGCGGCACCGGGGCCGATGTCAATCAGGTAGTCGGCGGCGGCCATCAAATGCAAATTGTGTTCAACTACAATCAGCGAATGCCCGGCGGCGAGAAGCGCGTCGAAGCAGTCGAGCAACTGTAGCAAGTCGTGAGTATGCAGCCCCGTGGTTGGCTCGTCCAATAGAAACAAGGCCCTGCGCCGCGAAGCGCTGGCCAAGTAGAAGGCCAACTTCAACCGCTGAGCTTCACCCGAACTAAGCGTGGTGGCCGCTTGGCCGAGTTGCAAGTAGTCGAGCCCCACATCGAGCAGTACTTTCAATTTCTGTTGCACCTTCGTCGCACCGCGAAAAAATTGCGTTGCTTCACGGACGGTCATCTTCAGCACGTCGGCAATGTTGCGATCGCGATAACGCACCCCCAGAACCTCGCTTCGATAACGGTCGCCATTGCAGTCAGCACAGGTCATGCTGACATCGGCTAGAAACTGCATGTCGATTTGCAACACGCCGTCGCCACTACACGTTGGACAACGCCCCAGTTCACTATTGAAACTAAAGTGGCTGGCCGAATAATTGTGAGTCTTGGCATCGATCGTCTCGGCGAAAACCTTGCGAATCTCGTCAAAGGCCTTGATATAAGTGACTGGATTACTGCGCGGCGAACGACTGATGGGACTTTGATCTACCAAGATGCACTCGTCGATCAGCCCACTCCCTTCGATGCTCTCGTAGGGGAGCGCTGGCACGACTTGCGAGGTTAGGCGATTGGCGAGCGCTCCGTAGAGAGTGTCTTGCACCAACGAGCTCTTGCCACTCCCACTCACACCGGTCACCAAGCACAATACCCCCAACGGAAACTCGACATCGACCTGCTTAAGATTGTGCCCACTACAACCGCGCAAGCGAATCGAGTCATTCTTCAATGCTCGTCGCTGCGTGGGGATGAAAAGTTGGCGGCGCCCTGCGAGATAATCTCCCGTTAAAGACTTCTGTTTGGCGAGCGCCGTTTGGTCGCCCGAGAATACGATACTGCCTCCACCCGCCCCGGCATGCGGACCAACTTCGATCAGCCACTGCGCGCGTCTAAGAAGTTCCTCTTCATGCTCGATCATGACCACCGTGTTGCCACGCCCGGCCAAGCCTTCGATGGCGGTCGCCAACTGTCGCACATCATGCGGATGCAAGCCGACCGAAGGCTCATCGAGGACATACAACATGTTCACTAAACTCGACCCCAACGCGGCGGTCAGCGCGGTGCGCTGCGCTTCACCACCACTGAGTGTCCGCAGCGTTCGATTGAGCGTGAGGTAACCGAGACCAACGTCCAACAAATAACCCAAACGCGATTGCACCTGCTCGCGCGGTCCCGCCACAATGTGTTGCCGCCGCGTGTCCAGTTCAACGTCAGATAGAAATTGAACAAGTTCGCCTATTTCAATGTCGCACAGTTCGGCAAAATTGCGCCCGGCCACGCGGAAGGCGAGCGCCAGTCGATTGAGCCTCGCGCCACCGCAGTCATGACAAGTGTTGTAGCTCCGCCACCGCGACAAAAACACACGCACGTGCATTTTGTATTTTTTGCGTTCCAGTCCCGCAAAGAAACCTTTCAAGCCAGCCACGCCACGTTTGGGATCTCCATCGATGAGCAGCTTGACTTGCTTCTTAGTCAATTTGCCAAACGGAACGTCGACCGGCAACTCGACCTCGTCCGCGACATCCAACAATTCATCCAAATGATGACTGTGCGCGGGAGTCGTCCAGGGCGCAATGGCCCCATCGCGAAGCGTTTTACTTTTGTCAGGGACGACCAGATCCATGTCGAGATCGATGGTATCGCCAAAGCCTTCACAAGTGGGGCACGCCCCAAGCGGACTGTTAAAACTGAACAAACGAGGCTCAGGCTCGGGATAGTCGATACCACACTGGGGACAACGCAACTGATGCGACAACTGCAATGCCGACCAGTCACCGTTATTCTCAGACGATATCGGTTGTGCGTCTCCGACCGCCGATTTGGCAGCGGCTAACAAGCCCGCGTTTGCCGCATCCAACAACAATGCAATCTCGCCATGTCCGTGCGCGAAAGCGGTCTCTAAACTCTCCGTCGATCGTTCGGCGGTATCACCACCTCGCAAGCGATCGACGATAACCCACACGTCCCCTTGGACTGGTAGCGCTTCAGCCAACTCGCCCCGTTCGTCTTGTCCGAGGTTGAGAATTTGATCTCCGGCGAGCAGACGCACGAAACCACCCGCCTGTAAATTGGCAAGCACACCCGCACGATCGGTGACATCCTCCCAACCGACATGAAAGCCGATCATCAGACGTCCATCGTTGGGGAGCGACTCAATCAATCGCGCGGCGGCTTGCGGAGTATAGCGCACGACCGGCGCACCACACTCCATGCAGATTGGTTCCGCAGCTTTGGCAAACAGCAATCGCAGATAGTCGAGCGTCTCGCTGGCGGTTCCAACCGTGCTGCGATTGCCGCGTGGAGCGCTCCCGCGAGTGACAGCTAGCGCCGGGGGGAGACCATCAATGCGATCGTAATCGGGTTTGTCGAGCCGCTCGAGAAACTGCCGCGTATAGGCGGAGAAACTTTCGATGTAACGCCGTTGACCTTCGGCGTATAGCGTATCGATGGCCAGTGACGTCTTGCCTGAACCACTCACGCCACAGATGGCGACGAGAGCTCCGCGGGGGATGTCCACGTCCACATTTTTTAAATTGTGGACGCGAACACCACGGAGTGAGATCACTTGTTTGGCCACCGGCGATGCGGCGACTGGCAGTTCGCCCTGGGGCTTAGACTTCTTTCGAATCAATCCAGCTCATCAGTTTGCGAAGACGACGCCCAACAGTTTCAATTTCCAAATTGCGGTCGCGACGACGCGTGGCTTTGAAGCCGGGGGCACCCGCTTTGTTTTCCAGAATCCATTCGCGAGCGAATTGTCCGCTTTGGATCTCGCTCAAGATTTGTTTCATCACTTTCCGTGTTTCATCGGTGATGATGCGTGGGCCACGAGTGTAGTCGCCATACTCGGCAGTGTTGCTCACGCTATAACGCATGTAGCTCAAGCCACCTTGATAGAACAAGTCGACGATTAGCTTCAATTCGTGCATGCACTCGAAGTAGGCCATTTCTGGTTGATAGCCCGCATCGACCAGCGTCTCGAAGGCCGCCTTGACCAATTCACTCACGCCGCCACACAACACGACTTGCTCACCAAACAAATCGGTCTCGGTTTCTTCAGCGATGGTGGTCTCGATCACGCCACCTCGCGTGCCACCGATCCCCTTGGCGTAGGCCAGTCCGATCTGTCGCGTTTTGTCGCTGGCCCCTTCGCCTAAGGCGATCAAGCAGGGGACACCACCACCTTTGACAAACTCACTGCGCACCAGGTGTCCGGGACCCTTAGGGGCAACCAACAACACGTCGACTCCCTTGGGGGGTTCGACTTGGCCAAAGTGAATATTGAAACCGTGCGAGCACATTAACACATTGCCCGGCTTTAAATTGGGACGAATGTGCTCGCGAAAAATATCCCCTTGCACTTCGTCGGGGAGCAAGATGTTGACGACATCGGACGCCTTCACTGCTTCGGCCACTGGCGTCGGTTTGAAATTGTGACTGACGGCCAAATCATAGTTGGCGCTCCCCTCGCGCTGACCAATGATGACCTTGCAGCCGCTATCGCGCAAATTTTGAGCTTGAGCGTGCCCCTGGGAACCGTAACCCAGAATGGCTACCGTTTTGTCTTTCAAGTGGGAGAGGTCAGCATCGTTGTCGTAATAAATCTTGGCAGTCATTAAATGGATTCTCGCGAGTTAAAAAAAGTGTGTAGCGAATTGTTTTGCAAACGTGATTTGTTAGGAGTGGGCTTCGACGGCAACAGGATTTCCAACAGGTTTGGTCGCCGATTGTCCACCGCGGACCAAAGCGATGCGTCCCGTCCGCACCAATTGATTGATCCCGTACGGACGCAGCCGATCGATAAAGGCCTCGATCTTACTTTCGCGTCCGGACAGCTCGACCATTACTTCATCGGGACCGACATCTACTACTTTCGCACGGAAGATTTCGACCAGCTCAAAGATCTCGCTGCGAGTCGCTCCCTTGGTCGCCTTGAGTCGCACCAGCACCAGATCGCGTTCGACGAAATCTTGCGAACTGATATCCTCGACTTCGACCACAGTGACCACTTTTTCAAGTTGCTTTCGAACTTGGTCCAATACGCGGTCATCGCCTACGACCACAAAGGTCATCCGCGACAGCTGTGGATTCTCGGTCTCGCCCACCGCCAGGGAATCGATGTTGTAGCCCCGCGAGGCGAGCATGCCTGAAATGTGCGACAGAACGCCTGGAACGTTCTGAACTAATGCCGAAAGGAGGTGCCGCATTCTATAGTTCCTACAAATTGGCTTACAATGGTTTCGCAGACGCAAATGGGGGAGCAGACTGCGTGGTGAGCCCAGCCGAACTGATCGCCTAACGAAAACGGAATCGAAATGATACTAGCCCACCCCAAATCGCTCAAGCAGTACGTCAGGCTTTCCAGCCTGACCCACTCATACGTCAGGCTTTCTTGCCTGACTTTCGCGTACGTCAGGCTTTCCTGCCTGACTTTTACACCAAAGAACGAAAAAAGCCGCAGGGTTTAGGCTGCGGCTTGGAGAAGCTTGGTTGACTGGGGTGGTTTACCACCACCACTTGTCCCCTCGAGCCGCCGCTTGAGTGTGGACGACTTTGACGCCTGGGTCGACTTTAGCCTGCTGGCTGACTACTTTCCAGGGGTTCAGCTCCACACCGCCGCTGGCTGAGACGGTCCAGCCGCCACGACCCTTTACAAAACTGCACTCGGGAGCAATCGTCTGCGGGGTCTTCCAGCTCGGAGTAGGAAGCTGACCTGCTTCCCCCTTCAACAAGCCGAAGTCGCAGCCGGCGATCTTTTCAAGCTCATGTCCGCTGATCACCGTAGCAACGATGCTCAGGTCCATGACATTGCGAAGATCGCCGAAAGCTGCGTTGTGCACACATAATTGATCGAACTTTTCCGTGAATTGATTGGCCCAACGCTGAGCCAATTTGTTGGCGCGACCAGTCGCAGAGCGAGCCCCCTGGTTGTCAACCAATTCGTCCTCGGTCAAGGCCTTGATGCCACGCCCGGTTAGCTTCCAAGCCAACATGTCTTCGCTATGCAAAATCGCGTCGTAATCACACGACATCCACCATCGAGGTTGCGTTCCGGCGGCCGCTCCACCATCGCGAATCATTTCCATATAGCTGGTTAATCCAACCACAGGGGACTGATCCAAATTCATGGCCAGCCGCTTCATGCGATAATCGGCCGCGACCAAGGTTTGAGCCATCCGTGAATCGCTGGCTACCGTCGTCAGTTTTACTTGCTGTGGTCCGAAGGCTTCACGCATCGCATATTCCAGCGAGCTCGGATCGAAACCAGCACCGCCGACGCGAACTTGTGATAACAAACGATTCAGGCGAACTTCACCTTCGGGGGTGGGATCAATCGAAACGGAAATGGCTTGCTCACGCGAAGCCTCAGTGGAACGCAGGGCGGTCAGCAAGTCTTCCAATTGCAACACGGGTCGCCCCGATGTGCGTCCCACTACGGTGGCATCGTCGCGTACAACCCAGCCCTCGGCAGGACCGGCTAAGACAATATCGTGTTGCTCAGGATAGACAAACACGTACTCGACACGTTGCAGCCCCGCGAGATAAAGCACTTCGTCGCTTAGCGGCTGATCGGCGGCTATAGCGCGGGCGATTTCGCTTTGCAATTGACTGAGCGAGATCATTCTTAATTCGGTTTGGTCGGCCAGCGCTCCAGATGGTTCGTTGATCGCATCACGCATAGCACGCAACCTTCCATCGCGTTCTTGCAAGGTGCTATTCTTCAACGCCCCCTCGGCATCAACACTGACACCGCCGACAACGCCCACTCGACCAATACCACCAAAACCAAATTGGGCTTGAGCATTCGATGTCAAGCTGGCGACAACGGCCACGGCCATCAAGCATCGCCGCGCAAGGTTGCATAGGATCTGTCCGTTAATCATTCTCGAACTCCGGAGAAGATTTTGATTTGAGCTTACAATTCTGCTGATTCAATGCTTTGTCCACCACGAATGCCCGGCGCAACACAGCCCAATTTGCTAGGCTGACGCTCTCGGAACAGAGATTGGATTGAGACAAGACTCCCTCTAGAATACTTGCCGACCGCCACTAATGCAACAAACTGCGCCACCAGCTTATTTAATCATTCAACTTGGCAACCGCTGGACCGACGTCCTACGACTTCAAAATCACCCGGTTTCGGTCGGTCGATCGTCTGAAAACCAGGTTGTGGTTCGCGACGAACGGGTCAGCCGCAACCACGCGCAGGTCATACCTCTTGCGGGTGGTTGGTCTGTCCGCGATCTCGGTTCACGCAATGGAACTCAGATCGACGGCACGACGATCCAGGGGGACCACGTACTTAGCGACGGAGAGACTGTTGGGGTGGGTGGCTGCCGCATGACCTTCTCCTACAGCTTATCTGCGGGCTTTTCGGCCAGTCGACAAATGGCCAGGAATTCGGATGCGTCCTCCCATGGAGAAAACTCTTTGGGACAAGTGACGGCGGAGCTGGAAGGAATACCAGCTATCGTCCATCGGCGTTCGCATTCGCAGTGGTCTGCCACCGCGCATGCACCAGGAGCTGCATTACGGAATAACGACCGTTCGAATTTCTTCTACCGTCTGGTCTTTGAATTAGTGGGGAGTGACTCTCCAGAGCAAGCCGCTCAAGTCGCCCTGGAAAAACTCCTCGAGCAACTAGGGATCGCCTCAGGAGGAGTTGTATCGATCGAGTCTGTAGGAGCAAGCCGCGTAGGCCCCACAGAACTTTCCGAGACCCTCCCGGTAGAGAAGTTTGCCAGCCTCCCTTTGCCTCCGCTGGCAGTACTCGCCACGCGACAACCCGATGGAGAAAGCTACCATCGCGTCAGCGATTTTCTAGTCCGCACGATTGTCAGCGAGCGGCAAGCCATTCTGGCGCGGAATATCATGGACGATTCCAATTTGTCGCTCGCGCGTCAGTCGGCCCAACGCGATGTGGTTAGTATTATTTGCGCGCCGTTGCGAGTTCGTGATGGAAAGAGCGAATCTGTGATCGGATTGTTGCACGTCTATTCGGCGGGCGAAGAGCGGATGTTGACGGAGGGAGATTTGGATTTGACGGTAGGAGTGGCCGACAACTTGGCCATCGCACTGTCACGGCAAGCAACCACGCAGCAACTTAGTCAATCACTGGCCAATAGCCGACGCAAGATCGACGCATTGCAGGAGCAGCTTGATCAGTCGCTGGAAATGGTCGGTCGCAGTACCAGTATCCAACGTGTTCGCCAGGAGATCCTGCGCGCCGCGCCAACGACCGCGACGGTATTGGTTCGCGGAGAAAGTGGTGTTGGGAAAGAGTTGGTGGCCCGCGCGATGCACCACCATAGCTCGCGCCGCGATGGACCGCTGGTCTGTTTGAACTGCGCCGCACTGGCACCCACACTTTTGGAAAGTGAACTATTTGGTCACGAGAAAGGTGCGTTTACTGGAGCCACTGACCGTAAAATTGGCAAATTCGAGGCGGCCCATGGCGGAACACTCCTGCTCGACGAGATCGGCGAAATGCCAACGGAACTGCAGGCCAAGTTCTTGCGAGTCCTGGAGGGGCAGCCGTTCGAACGCTTGGGTGGAAACAAACCGATCCACACCGATGTACGCGTGATCGCCGCCACCAATCGCGATTTGGAAGAGGCGGTCACAGCCAAGGAGTTTCGCGCGGACCTGTATTATCGATTGCGCGTGATTGAGATTCATGTTCCACCGCTCCGCGAGCGACTCGACGACGTACCACCGCTGGTCGAATATTTTATCGAAAAATTGCGGCCCCACGCTGGCCGTCGCCTCAAAGGCATCGAGCCCGCAGCGCTGGAATTGCTCGCTCGGCATTCTTGGCCCGGCAACATTCGCGAGCTGCGGAATGTGCTGGAGCGAGCAATCGTCCTGGGCAGCGGCACCACTATTGGCGTTGCGGATTTACGAATATCGACTCTGGGGGGGATACCCATCACGGCTGATTCCGCCGCCGTCCATTCCCAAACGGCAGAGGTGCTGGGCACTTTCGAACCGCTTCCGTTGTTTGAGCTGGAGCGACGCCACATTTTGGCGATGCTCAACTTTTGCGACAACAACAAGACAAAGGCTTCGCAACAACTTGGTATCGAGCGCTCCACGCTCGATCGAAAGCTAAAACGCTACGAAAAGTAGATCGTTGCTGGACCTGCGATTGCTTGATAAACTTTGAATCGGGCGCGGTCATTCCAGGTTGTTTGACTAGTGCACATGCTTGAAAACGGAACCCTCGCACTCAATCACGGACTGTTTGTATGAAAAAAGTATTGGTTACCGGCGGAGCTGGTTTTATCGCGTCGCACATCGCCACCGCCTTGGTCGCACGTGGCGATCAAGTGCGAGTGCTCGACAATCTGTGCACCGGTTTCCGACACAACTTGGCACACATCGCCGATGATATCGAGTTCATCGAGGGAGACGTCAGCGATGAACAAGTAGTCGCCAAAGCGATGCAGGGAGTCGAGTTAGTGTTTCATCAAGCCGCATTGGCTTCGGTGCAATTAAGCATCGAACGACCGTTGTCTACGCATCATAGCTGTGTAACGGGAACGCTGAATGTTCTCAATCAAGCAGTCAAGGCAGGGGTCAAACGTTTGGTATATGCGGCCAGCAGCAGTGCCTATGGCGATCGCCCCTTTGTGGCCAAGCGCGAAACGGATCCAACACAAGTGCTCAGCCCCTACGCGGCGGCCAAGTTGGCGGGAGAGTTGTATTGTGAAGCCTTCTATCACAGTTATGGACTCGAGACGGTCGGCCTGCGGTACTTCAATGTGTTCGGCCCGCGACAGGATCCCGCCAGCCCCTATTCGGCGGTGATTCCAATCTTTGTCACTGCAATTCTGAGCGGCCGGCCTCCAATGATTTTTGGCGATGGGCATCAATCGCGAGATTTCATTTACGTGGGTAACGTGGTGCAGGGAAATTTGTTGGCAGCCGAAGCCCAGGACGCGCCAGGCAAAATCTTTAACTTGGGCGAGGGACGACAGACGAGCCTTCTGCAACTGCTGAATCTACTCTCTGAGTTGTTGGGTAAGCCGGTTAAACCAAAATTCGAACCGCCGCGCGCGGGAGACGTGCGCGAGAGCATGGCCGATATCTCACAAGCTCGCAAACTGCTGGGGTTTGAACCGCGAACTCGGCTGGAAGATGGACTGCGTCAAACCATCGATTTTTACCGACAACAAGCTGAAGAGAAACTAGCGCTGACGTCATGACCGGTGCCGCCGCCGTGGCCACACGACTCGTGGGTGGTTTTGTTGACGGTGTCGGTGGTATTGTCGAGAGTACCGTCGACCTGCTCTTCCCTCCACAATGCGCTTGGTGCCATGTGCCAGCGGGAATCGATCAGCGCTTGTGTCAAGCGTGTCGCGGGCGCCTGGTCAGCGAGTATTACCGTTGCCAGAAATGTGCCGCGCCCCTCCCGCGCGTGCTTCCTAACGCCGATTGTGTCCGTTGCCGAACGGGCAAATGGCGATTCACCAGCGTGATCACTTTGGCCCCCTATCGCGGTGACATGCGAAGGGCCGTGATCATGATGAAACGCAAACATCATGAACCGCTGCGGCGCGCGATCGCCGATTTATTGGGAGAAAAATTGTGGGCGACTTTCCCTAGTGCTTTGTCGATCGATCGACCGACTCTTCCGCTGAAGGGGACCTCAGGAATTTTGAACGATGGCACTGGCACTCATTTACCACCGCTGTTGGTTCCGGTCCCCTATCATTGGTCTCATGGTTTTTCTAGCGCGGCCGATACGGCTGAATTGTTGGCATTCGGAATTGCCGAACGTACACGATGGCCCGTTGTCCGTGGAGCGGTTCGTCGGGTGCGGAAAACGGCCAAGCAAGGGGTGATGAGTTGGAATGAGCGCAAGGCCAACGTGCGCAAAGCCTTCGTCGTCAACGCGACGGAATTGCTCCTGGAGCGACAGGTGTTGTTGGTGGACGATGTGTTGACCAGTGGGGCCACCGCCGCCGAGTTGTCGCGGATCTTGCTCGCCGCCGGCGCAGCATCTGTCAGCGTGGTCGTGGCCGCACGGGCTACAGGCGTACGAGAATCCCCTGCTATGGAGTAGCCGAAGTGCCCTAAGTTTGCGAAACTAAGAACCTTGTTACTCGTTACTGTTTCGGCTTAAGTGAACCTCAGACGCTAGTGCTAGAAACCTTAACTCCGTCCTGTCAACACCGCATTATTCAGGTACTCCCCTGAGGGGGAGTCGCGAGTAAATCGAGCGGAGGGGGGGCCGCCAAGCCCTCCCCGCTCGCATTACTCGCGACCCTCCCGTCAGCGGGAGGGTTCCTGGCTGCTGATGTACGTGCTCATGCAGAATCCGGATTACGATGCTCTGAAGCGCGCTCCGAACCAGACGGAACTTAAGGTTTCTAATACTAGCCGTGGGCGGCACCACAATTTGGCCCCCCACGGCTAGCGCCTGAGGTTCACGACAAACATCACCCTTAGAAAAACCGTATGGACCTTCACCCCGAGCCTGATCTCCCCAAGAAATCCACTTCATCTCCTCTGCGGCGAGCGATCTGGCGTGGGACAAGTATCATCGCTCCCCCCCTGGTAACGCTGTTGCTCTTGATTTGGATCGCCAGCGCGGTCGAGCAATATGTCCTGTTTCCACTTGAGATGGCCGGCCGTTCAGTCCTGGTATGGTTTTCACAGGATGTTTTCTCCGCCCCACCGCCATCGGCGGATTTGATTGACGAGGAGGATGAGAGTCGCGGCTTCAACTATGAAGGACTGACGTACGTCCGGGCACCGCTGGGTGGAAAGTTTCTACCCGCATATGTTGTGGGCTGGGTTGATGCGCGTCTCGATCTGCTGCCGCGCGATATGCAGAATCCCTTGTCAGCGACGAATTACTATCAAGCCTATGTGCGGCTGAGGTACATGTCGCGATGGCTCACCATTCCGTTGCTGCTACTAATTCTGTTGAGTGTGCTGTACTTCGTCGGAAGATTTCTGGCGGCGGGGGTGGGACGCTTCTTTGTGACAGGTTTTGAACGCATTCTCAATCAACTTCCGATCGTCCGCAATCTCTACTCTTCGGTGAAACAAGTGACCGATTTCGTGCTTACCGAGCGTGAAATTGAATTCACTAGGGTTGTGGCCATCGAGTATCCACGGGTTGGAATTTGGTCTCTGGGTTTTGTTACCAGCGATAGTCTGCCCCCTTTAAGAGCAGCCTTGAACGAAGATATTGTCAGCGTGTTTGTCCCTACCTCTCCCATGCCCATGACCGGCTTTACGATCAACGCGCGAAAACGAGATACGATCGAATTGGAGTTAACCATCGATCAAGCAGTGCAGTTCATCGTCAGTTGCGGCGTCGTCTGTCCAGCTCCTGTGGCAGCCAAGCTGCGATCGGGCAAGCCCCCCCTACTGCAAAATCCTGAAGCCCCCGGAAATCTACCCTAGTTAGCATCGTGCGGTAAATAACTGTCGTAGCTACGTTCGCCAGAACGTCGATTCCCTGCGGTCTGGCGACCGCAGCTACTTTTAAGATCGGACAGTCGGATTGACTGCTACGCGAAGTTTGCCTGCGGAGGTATAATTCTCTTTTCTCAGGCGTTTTTTCCGATGAGGAATCTGGTTCATGACGGTCCCCATGCAGCTTGCCCGCATCATCATCAGTGAAATTAGCGACAACCAAGTTATCTACTTGCAAGAGATCGATGGTGAGCGACAGTTTCCGATCTTGATCGGCATTTTCGAAGCTACGAGTATCGATCGTCGTGTGAAGGAAAAATACACTCCTCCCAGACCATTGACCCATGATCTGATCGTCTCCGTGGCCCAAAGTTTGGGGGCAACTGTGGTGGGGGTCATGATCAGCGAGCTGCACGAGCACACCTACTTTGCTAAACTCCAGCTTAAACGGGGCGAAGAATTGATTGAAGTCGATGCCCGCCCCAGCGATGCCATTGCCATCGCGGTAACGTTCAAACCAGCGTTACCTATTTTCGTCTCGGAAGAAGTACTGAAACAGGCGACTAGTTGATGTTGACCAACCACATGCAGACGGCGATTGTCACAGGAGCTGGCTCGGGGATTGGAAGAGCGGTAGCGTGTGAGTTCCTGCGGGCTGGCTATCAAGTTGTCTTGGCTGGACGCCGCCACGTGGCGCTACTGGAAACAGTTGCACTGGTACCAGCGCACGAACCCCACGCGCTATGTGTTGCAACCGATGTGACAACAGAAGCGGACGTGCGCAATCTTTTCGAACAAGCTCTACAGCGTTTTGGCAGAGTGGATGTATTGTTCAATAACGCGGGGGTCAATGCGCCGGCCATTCCGTTAGAAGATTTAAGCTTCCAGCAATGGGAGCAAGTGGTCGCCACCAATTTGACCGGGCCATTCCTGTGTACCCGCGAGGCCTTTCGCGCGATGAAGTCGCAATCACCGATGGGTGGCCGGATCATCAACAATGGTTCCATCTCCGCCACCACACCACGCCCCAACTCGGCTCCTTATACGGCTACCAAACATGCCATCAGTGGTTTGACTAAAGCCACCGCGCTGGATGGTCGCAAGTATAATATAGCCTGTGGCCAAATCGACATTGGCAATGCCGATACGCAGATGGTCGCCAAAATGAAGCAGGGAGTTTTGCAAGCCGACTTGTCAACGCAAGTGGAACCGACGATGGATCTAACGCATGTGGCCAGCACTGTTTTACACATGGCCAATTTGCCGCTCGATGCCAATGTCTTGCATTTAACGGTGATGGCCACCCACATGCCCTTCGTCGGTCGTGGCTAACTGTCGCGCTTAAGCGTAGCTGCGGTCGCCAGACCGCAGGGAGTCTACGTTCTGGCGAACGTAGCTACGACAGCTTTTTTCAGTACGATGCTAAGGTGCGCTCCGCCTAGCCAAGCCACGATTTGAGACTGACACCATGCTTGAAGCTCAATCACTTTCAGAAAGTCGTCGCTGGTTTCTATCTCAGTGCGGAGTGGGACTGGGGGCTGTCGCATTGGCGGAGTTGCTGTCCGAAACTCGCAGTGGTAGGTCGGTGTTGTCGGCCGAGCGGGCTGGCCTGACCGTTCCTGCCGCAGATTTAGCGGCGCGCTCCCCCCACTTCCCTGGCCAAGCCAAAGCGGTAATTCATTTGTTTATGGCTGGAGCACCCAGCCAGCTTGAATTGTTCACCGAAAAGCCAATGTTGACCAAGTTCGAGGGGCAGTCGCTCCCCAAGTCGATAATTGGCGATCAACGCTATGCGTTCATTCAACCCGATGCGGCCGTGCTCGGACCACAGTTCAAATTCGCTCGACATGGACAATCTGGGGCCGAGATATCGGAGGCCATGCCGCACCTAGCGCGCGTCGCAGACGATCTGTGTTTTATCAAGTCGCTGCATACCGATCAGTTCAATCATGCACCGGGGCAACTGTTTCTAAATTCTGGCTTCTCGCAACCTGGTCGCCCCAGCATCGGTTCATGGGTCGTGTATGGACTAGGTGCCGAGACTCGAAACTTGCCCGCATTCGTGGTGATGAGTACCGGCGATGGGATCAGTGGCGGCAGCGCGTTGTGGACAAGTGGTTTTCTGCCAACGGGTTACACCGGCGTGCAGTTTCGCAGTCAAGGCGATCCGATCCTCAACGTCAACAGTCCCGCCGGCGTATCGAGCCAACTGCAGAGCGACACGTTTGAGCTCATCACCGCGCTCAACCGCCGCCGCTTACAGCAACTTGGCGATCCAGAGATTGCAACGCGCATCGCCAGTTTCGAAATGGCGGCGAGGCTGCAAAGCTCCGCTCCGGAACTGATGAATTTACAGAGTGAATCGCAGTCGACACTGGATCTCTATGGCTGCGAGCCAGACAAACCCTCCTTTGCTCGCGCGTGCCTCCTAGCGCGACGGATGGTGGAACGAGGTGTGCGTTTTATCAATATTTTCCACAGCGGTTGGGACGCGCATTCCAATGTCCGTGGTAATGTTGAGAAGAATTGTCAGGCGACAGATCAAGCGAGCGCGGCACTGGTGGCGGATCTTAAGCAACACGGCCTATTGGATGAAACACTAGTTATCTGGGGTGGGGAGTTCGGACGGACCCCCATGGTTGAATCCAACCCTGCCTTGGGGCGTTCTTTGGGCCGCGATCACCACCCCCAAGCCTTCACAATGTGGATGGCCGGTGGTGGCATTAAACCCGGAATGACGCTGGGACAAACCGATGATTTCGGCTTTCACGTTACCGAGGCTCCAGTTCATGTCCATGATCTGCAAGCCACCATCATGCATTGTCTAGGTTTTGACCACGAACGCCTGACTTATCATCACGCCGGCCGCGATTTCCGACTGACTGACGTGCATGGTCAGGTCGTGCAGCAAGTATTGGCCTGAGCCCATTCGGCTACTACTCCATTTCTCTCTTCCCTTGAACGCTCGCTTCCCGCTATAGAGGATGTAAGTATTTCCTGAGGGGTCTGCGTACTATTTCCGGCACCTCATATTCACTGCATCCACCTCACAACAGCTAGGAAGCGTCCAGTGAAACTCCCTGTTCTCTGGTTAGCATGCGTAATTGGCATTGGCTCGATCGCCTCAGCCACGCTTTGCGCACAATCAAGCATTCAATTCCAATCGCGCGCAACCGCGCAGTCCCCCACGCGAACTGGCACTAAGGCTATCAAGAGTGGTACTGGCAGTGACGCCGTTTCTGCTGATCTGCTAGCTATTTACCAACAGACGCAGACGGCCAAGCAAGAGTCAGAGATCACTTCGATCGCGCGGGCCTGTGCGAAAGTTATTCCCGATACTGCGCGGTCACGAGTCGATCGAGAGTATGCAGCTAACTTGTTTTCATGGGCGCTGAATCGTCGTGGCGAAATACGCAATGAACAAGCCGCTCTGTTGGTCGAACAGGGCCAAGTCGATCAGGCCACGAGCCTGGATCTGCAAGCTGCCAAGGACTTCGAAACGGCAATTCAATACAACCCTGGCAACTGGCGCACGCACCACAATTTTGGCATTTCGTTGGCCATGAAAGGGGATTACGTTCGCGCCATCAAGGAGTTTTCCGCTGCCATCGACTTGAAGGACGATTATCCCAACAGTCATTTTAATCGGGCTGAACTGTACTTTGAATTGTCTCAATATCCTCAAGCTATGGAGGGCTACACGCAAGCCATTTCCTTAGGTCAAGATGATCCCCAGTATTTCAATAGTCGTGGTCACTGTCGGTTTATGTTGGAGCAATACGACGATGCGTTGGCCGACTACGTTCGCGCCACAGAATTAGGGGGAGATAGCGCGGTGTATAGCACAGATCTGGCTGACGCCTATCAATTCCTCGGACGTTGGGAGGAAGCGGCTAAGGCCTATCGCGAAGCGGTGGCGATCAATAGCAAGTATCCGCGTGCCTATCAGAACGCAGCTTGGCTGATGGCAACCTGTCCAGATCCAAAATACCGCAACGTCGACTTGGCTTTGTCGGCTGCCAAGAAGGTAATTGAACTAACCGGCGAACGTACGCCTCAGACGCTGGATACTCTGGCCGCCGCCACCGCCGCGGTAGGGAATCATCGCGAAGCGGTGGGGCTTCAACAGGAAGCGGTGCGTCTGGCGGACAAAGAGGACAAACGCGAATTGTCGCAGCGGCTAGCCCTCTACGAACGCGGTCAGAGCTTTCTACAGCCCACATCGGCGCAAACGATGTCAGCGCAAACCAAATCCAGCCAGAGCAATTCCGCATCCAGCCGCATTCGCACCGCATCCAGCGTCGGTGGCTCAGCCCGCTGAAAATATCTGCTCGACGCGCCAGCGAGTGGGTCGCCGGTTTTAACGCAGAGGTCGCCGAGACGCAGTGAACAGCAGAGTTTCTAGGCTTACTTTGCGCCACCTTCAAAATCAATCCGTGGTGTTCACCAATAAGTGTGGAAAGTCGATGGTTTTTTTGAGATCTCTTCTGAGTCTTTTATCTTTTTGCCGCACATTTTTTTGTCGGAAAACAGGCACGGCCGTGATGAGAAAGGCTGGGTGAAACAGTATTTTGTCACGGGGCGCGCAAACCACCTGAGAAAACTGAGTGTCCCCGTCTGCCCTTCCGCCACCTTCAAAATCTATCCGTGGTGTTCACCAATAAGTGTGGAAAGTTGATGGTTTTTTTGAGATCTCTTCTGAGTCTTTTATCTTTTTGCCGCACATTTTTTTGTCGGAAAACAGACACGCCCGTGATGAGAAAGGCCGGGGGAAACAGTATTTTGTCACGGGGCGCGCAAACCACCTGAAAAAACTGAGTGGAAAGGTACGGGGACACAGCACTTTTCCGGGTGGATCGTTTCTCACCCGGAAAAGCGCAGTGTCCCCAGCTAATTCACAGTGTCCCCAGCCAATTCATGACCCACTCGCCGGCGCGTCGCGCTGATATTGGGGCCGAGAGCGGCGCTAGCGAGCTATGTATCAATCGTATCGGAGGGAGCGGTCAGGGGCTTTTCGTTTTCCTCTGTCTCCTGCACTTCGCGCCAGGGCTTGTCTGCCTTGTAGCTCTCCAGTTCCTTCTCGAGTTGCTCGGTTTGCGCGTGCCCTTCTTCCTTGCCCAGCTCCACTGACTTGGCTGACCACTTACGCGCGTTCTCGAAGTCGCCTATCTCGGCATAGCCAGCCGCGAGCGTACTGAGAATGTGAGCCGCCTTGTAATCGGTCGCTTCGGATGCCTTGAGTCCCAATTCCACCGAGCGCTTTCCGTCGCGCAACTCGTCCTTGGGGGATGTGGCTAAGACCCAAGCCAAATTGTTCAGTAGCCCACTGTAGTCTTCCTTGAACTCTTCTTCATCGAGCGTGCTCCGTTTGGCTTCCAGTTTAGAGATGGCCAAATCGTAGTCTTTCATAGCCTCTTGATGCAGGCTGACGCTCAGCTTCGCATCCCCACGCAATCGGAGAGCGGCCCAATCTTCATTGTCAGCTTCGACCAATTGATCGAGCAACTGGATTGCCAACCTGGGTCGTTTGTCCATTTGATAGTAGGAGGCCAACTGGCGGATCCAGTCCAGATTGCTGGGATCGGCCCGCACAAGCATCTCCATATCGGCGATGGCATCGGCATAGCGCCCTTCCTGCGCGGCGACCATGCTTCGCATAATGACACCACGATACGAATTGGGTTGAATGAGCAACGAATCGCTGATATCGCGATTAGCCTTTTCAAACTCTTTCAACTCGTAATAGAGCGTGCCGCGCATGACGAGCGCTTCGGCGTCGCGTTTATCAAGCTCCAAGGCCTTGTTCAAATCGTCCATCGCACGCTGGTTGGCGGCCGTCCTGTCCGCTTCGGAGATCCCATCGGCATATGATTTCTGGCGAAAGGCAAGTGCCCGTACACGAAAGTACATGCCATTCTTGTCATTCTTCTCGATACGCGAATCGAGCAATTCGATTGCCTCATCGGCTTTTTGCAGACCGAGTAGTGCTTCGACGGCGGCCAATAATGCAATCTCATTACCTTCATCTTTTTCAAGCAGTTTCTTGGCGTCTTCGACGGCTTCTTGAAATTTCCCTAAACCCAATTGAACGCCGATCAGCAACTGCCAGGCGTCGCTATTGGTCGAATCAGCCTTGATCGCCTTGCGGAGGTCGGCCAAGCGTTCATCAGTTCCAACCTGCAATTGAGCCCGAAGGAAATAGGCTACCGATTGATCAACAGGCTTATCCTGGAGGTTCTCAATGGCCTTATTGAGATACTCCATGGCCGCATCGCGATCACCACCGGAGAGTGCTTCCAGCTTGGCCATCAAGATATACGCTTCGGCCAACTTAGGATTGTTGTCGACTGCCTTCTTCAGTTCGTCCATGGTCTTGCGGCGCAGTGTCCGCAATGCGTTAGGATTGCCGGCCACTGCTGGGAGTGACTGAATCATGATGCTAGCCCGCTGAAATGCGGAAGCGGCGATGAGCTGCTTGGCTAGCCGCGAGTTGCCATCGTCGAGTCCCGCCTTGAGCGCCTCTTCGCACAACTCGATGACTTTACCCAGATCGGCTGGAGTGGCAGCGTTGAGTTTCAGTGTGGTCGCTTCGTCAAGCTTGGCTTGCCCCCCGGCCTTGGCAGCTTCTGTTTCCACTGCCGCTTCCTGTGCCCACAGCCTTCCGGTCTGCGGGGCGAGTGCCAGCACTAATAAATGGATCGCAAACACACACATCATCATCTTGATTCGTAAACGCATACACCGATCTCCGGAGTTAGCAGGTGAGTTCAATTGTGCAGTGCAACACGCAGTCGCAGCTCTAAGTGTACCCGCTGCAAAGGGATTTTTGTACGACCTGCGTTCGTCGTGCACTTATAAAAATTGCTTGAAATTACTCCCTGTCATCTTTTTGCCGCACATCTTTTTGTCGGATGCATTCCGTTCTGGTCGCTTGGAGGCAGAATTGAGGTTTCCCGTCACACCGCATCTGCGGCTCGAGTTTTTCGACAAAAAGATGTGCGGCAAAAAGATGAAAAAATCGAATACATTCGTTCAATTCTTTCGTTACACCTTCTACCAGCACAATCTGCACACGACTCAGTCGGATCATAAAAAACTACATGGGTGGGCCGATAAGCCGGGTTCTGTCGCGGACGCTGGCGGCGCTAGGCCATTCAGCGCCCGGTGATGGTCATTTATCTAGGACCACGATTGCTCGTGGCCTCGAGCGATCTACCCGAGAGTGATAACGATCCGAGCCGATTCGCAGCCCCGCCGACTGGCGGCAGGGCTTCCCCTCTGTTTGACCTTGCTTCGAGCGGGGTTTACCAAGCCAGCCTCGTCACCGAAGCTGCTGGTGAGCTCTTACCTCACCGTTTCACCCTTACCACGCACCGCCCAAAGGCGAGCCGTTCGGCGGTATACTTTCTGCGGCACTTTCCCTAACCTTGCGATTGGTCGGCGTTACCGACCGCTCTGCTCTGCGAAGCCCGGACTTTCCTCTCCCAACAGAATGCCCATGGGCACCCATTGGCAGCGACCACCTAGCCCACCCACGTAGCATCTGTAGTGTACAAGAAGGTTCCTCCTGCCAAAGCCCACGCAGCGGACACCTCTCCGATTTTTTAGTAACCGTTCATGTTAAACGTGGGAATTGAGACAGAGTAGAACCATTGTCTCACGCGCTACACAATTCGTAGATCTCCACAGGTTTGCTCGTAACTGGCTTCTAAGTCCAGCGAGATTGCGAGATCGTCGGTCAGCCACAATGGTAAGACGGGAAACAGTTGATTCAGTCGGAGCGTGTGATTCCAAGTTTCTAACCAATAATCTCCGCCGCGCGGATGCCAGCGACAAGAAACTGCATAAGTCGCTGGCGGTGGCACTGAAAGCGATGGGTCTCGCTCGCCGACTAACGACAACAGTTCGCTGTACAAATTGAAGTCCTTCGATGTAACGATGTCTACCAAGACCACACAGACACCGCTGCGAAGTAGTGCAGCGCACTTGGCGACAAACTGGCTGCGGGTTTCTGGACGATCCTTATTGGCTGGACTGACCAATTCGATTGCAGCCACTAATCGTCGCTCGCGCAGTGCGTCGTACACTCGCACTTCGTACTCATCGAACTCTCCGAGCTCGGTTTGGATTTCCAGTGACGGTTCTGGTGCCGTCCAGACCTGTGTGGTAACTCCCCCCTGTCCGACCGTCCCCCCTCCAAAAGATGACTCCCGCTCAAAAGTCGCAACATCGATTTCCACTTGAGCACCTACGTTGACATGCGGTCCAGCGACATAATTTCTGGGGAGTAGTCGTCCGAGTTGCTGAACCAAAACAGCAGGCCACTGCCCGTGAACTTCCTGGTATGACGAGGTCCGTGTCAGCGGTGGGTGAAAATGATCGCGAAGTGGCATAATCTAAAGTTGCTCCTAACGCTATCTTACCGCTGCGAGGAAGCCGAAACAATCGAAGTCATCTGCTGGTCCCTTGCTAGCTACAATTGTAACCGTTCACGCTAACGTGGTAGTTGAGAAAAATGTGAACAATTTTCTCAATAGTTCACCGCATTGGATTGCTTAAGCCTGTCAAAATAACGAACAAATCGACACTTCTCGCTGATCGCCGGTACCCCCCAACTCTCCCTCGGGGAGAGTTGCGACGCGCACCGACGTAGTTGGTCGGCGAGCGGTGAGGGGGGATTGCCCTCCCCGTCGCTGGGGCTCCGACCCTCCCTTCCGAAAGTCGCGTCAGAAAGACGCAACTTTCGGCGGGAGGGTGACTTACGTCCGGCCTTACCGGCGAT
>JBGSJT010000592.1:0-22151 GCA_041741715.1 Pirellulaceae bacterium
AATTTACCGAATCGCACGGACTCGTAACCTCGTCCACTACGCCCAAATTAAATGAGGTTGAAGCACTAGCTTCAGTTTCATCCGTATATCGTTTCTCGCCTTCATCTTTTTGCCGCACATTTTTTTGTCTGCCCAATTACAACGCCTTTTTCCAAACGACATTACCTTTGCCGAGAGGACACCAAGCATGATCATCAACCGACGCGAAATGCTGCACAGCAGCGCGCTGCTTGCGAGTGGTTTGTCCATTGGCGCAGGTGGCGCAGCGCTCCGAGCACAATTTGGATCGCCAGTCGACTTGCGAAACCTGGTGGGAATCACAACTGGCTCGTTGATGAGAAATCTAACCCTGCAACCAGAGGCTGGCAAACTACAACTGCTAGAACTCCCCAAGATCATGCGCGATGAACTTGGCCTGCGCGTTATCGACTTGATGACCGCCACAATGCCCTCCATGGAACCCGCTTGGCTCGATAGCTTTCGTGAGCAAGCGGAAAAGCACGATTGCATCATCACCAATCTGAAGATGAATCAACCGATGATCGACATGGGGAGCGAGCTCGCAGACGAACGCAAACAAGCCCTGGAGATCTACAAAACGACCATCGACGCGGCGCAGCGGCTGGGTTGTCGCTGGGTCAGACCATTGCCAGTCACCAAGCGACCAGCGCTGGAAGTCTACGTCGACAGCTATCGTCAATTGATCGAGTATGCGGCCCCCAAGGAAATATCACTGCTCATCGAGAACTTTGGCTGGATACAAGATGACGCCGATGCAATCCCCAACGTTATCCAGGCCGTTGGACCTGGACTGGCGGCAGGCCCCGATACGGGGAACTGGACTGACGAAGTCCGTTACGATGGATTGGCGAAGGCGTTTCCCTTCGCCGTCACCTGTGACTTTAAAGTTAAGACTCTCGGCGACAACCTCGAACATCCACCCTATGACTTAAAACGCTGTTTCCAAATTGGGTGGGGAGCTGGCTTTCGTGGTCCTTGGTGCTTTGAACATTTCAATGCCCCCCTCTCAAAATTGCTCAAAGACTTCGCCAGCCTCCGCGATTTGGTTTATCAATGGACTAAGGAATCCTCCGCATGAAAATCGATCGACGGCTATGGGTCCTCTGCCTCCACTTCGCCTGCTGCATGAACTCTGATGCCGCTGACGTAAAAGTGCCCGATGGTTTCACCGTCGAACGTGTAGCTGGGGCACCATTGGTGGATCATCCAACCTTTGCCACGTTCGATGATTCGGGACGTTTGTTCGTGTGTGAGAACGCGGGAGTGAATCTCTCCGCCGAGGAACTTGAGCAGCAACTCCCGAATTCCATTCGCATGTTGGAAGACACCGATGGGGACGGTCATTTTGACAAGAGCAGTCTGTTTGCGGACAAGATGACCTTTCCCATGGGGAGTGCTTGGCACGCGGGGGCGCTGTACGTCGCCTCGCCACCGAACATTTGGCGACTGGCTGATACCGATGGCGATGGCGTGGCCGATCAACGCGACGTGCTAGTCGGGAAATTTGGATATACTGGAAATGCAGCCAGTATCCACGGACCCGTCTTGGCTCCCGACGGGCGCTTGGTATGGTGCGATGGCTATCATGGCCATGAATTACGCGATGCGGATGGAAATATCACCAGCCAGCGTGAAGGCTCATATATCTTTTCCTGTTGGCCCGATGGTCGCGACATACGCATGCATTGCGGCGGCGGCATGGACAATCCAGTCGAAGTCGATTTCACTACTGCCGGGGACATGCTCGGGACCGTTAATATTTTGTACACTCGACCGCGCGTCGATGCGCTCGTGCATTGGCTGCATGGCGGAACATACCCACATCGCGAGAAGGTGCTGGCCGAAGTCAAAACCACGGGCGATATCCTGGGACCAGTACACGCTTTCGGGCATGTGGCTGTTTCAGGGACCATGCGCTATCGCAGTGCTGACAGCGACCAGCCCTGGCACGATAATTTCTTCGCTACTTTTTTTAATAGTGGCAAAGTCGTGCGGGTTGAGCTAGCTCCCTCTGGGTCAACGTTCGAAGCGACACAGCGCGAGTTCTTATCCTGTTCTAGTCACGACTTTCATCCCACTGATATCGTCGAAGATGCCGATGGGAGTCTGTTAGTTGTCGACACCGGTGGTTGGTTCTATCGCGGTTGTCCAACCTCACAATTCGCCAAGCCCGATGTGTTGGGGGGTATCTATCGCATTCGTCGCGATGACATGCAATCACCGCTTGACCCGCGAGGCCTGCAAATCAAATGGGGCACATTGAGCCCAGATGAGCTTGTCCCATTCTTGGACGACACTCGATTTGCCGTGCGTGAACGAGCTATCGCCGAGTGCGCCGCGCGCGGCGAAGAATGCATCGTCCTGTTGAATGCAGTGGTCCAGTTCTCAACAAACCGCATGAAGCAGAACGCACTGTGGGCACTGACTCGTTGCGCTGGCTTCACTCCCGCGCTGGCTGAAAAAGTCTATCCCGCGATCCGAAGCGGCTTGGAGGATGCCGACCCGAGTGTACGGCAGATTGCCTGTCAAGCTCTCGCCAGCCTGACGCCTCTCCCAAGTCAGGGCCGCCACGGGAACTTGACAGATCAAGCTCGAACAACACACGCACGCCTGTTGACCATGCTTGAAGATTCGACTCCCCCAGTACGCCGCGCGGCCGCAACTGCGCTGGGGGTCATGGGAAACAGTGCCGCCGTGCCAGAATTGTTGTCAGCCCTTGCCCATCCTCTAGATCGCAGTGAGGAACATGCGATTATTTATGCACTGATCGAAATCAACGATCAACAGTCTACGCGTCACGGCCTAGCATCAACTTCGTCTGCTGTTCGACGCGGAGCTCTCATCGCTCTGGATCAAATGCCCTCCGGTGAATTGCGCGAGGCTGATATCGTAGCCGCCATCCAATCGTCCGATCCCGAAGACCATGCCACAGTGGCGAAGATTCTAACTCGGCACCCAGAATGGTCGCAACATGCCGTGCAGATCTTGCCAACCCTGCTGGCGAATGAGAATCAACAACTCGCCGCAGCGCGTGAGCTCTTAGAAGTTTCAATTCAGTCCGCGTCGGTAGCATCTTGGATGGGAGAGCAATTGAGCGATCCACGCACATCATCCGTCATTCGCCAAATGTTGCTCGCGGTCATTCGTGAGAATGCGGCAGGAGAGCCGCACGCAAGCTGGATTGAACCTGTTGGTCAGTTGCTGCAGTCACACGATCCCCTTCAACTCAATGTCGTCCTGCCAGTCATCGCGGCTTGGAAAACCGACCGCTTCGACCAACGTTTAACTGAACTCTCTCAGGCTGAATCGCAGCCGCTGATGATTCGCGTTGCGGTTCTGCAAGCGTTGTCCAAACAGCCTGGTAAAATCCCAGACGCCGCCTTCGATTTATTATTGGCCGCCCTGCGGACAACAGGGACCGACAGCCAGGACGCGCTTACTACTCTCGGAGCATCGCAACTCAGCTCGTCGCAGTTGCTGCAACTGGCTCCGCTCCTTTCCACACTCACCGCCGCGCGTCTCAGCCCGTTGCTCGGGGTCTATCAACGCTCCAATGATTCACAAATTGCCGAGGCATTCCTGACGGCTATGGAGCGCTCCAAGGAAATAGCCTCACTTTCTCCCGTACAATTGTCGGAAGTGATCAAGCGCTATCCTCCTGTGTTGTTGCCGCGCGCCAATGCAATCTTGTTAACCATGCGCGAGCACGAACAAACGCGACTCGACAAACTCGATTCGTTGACAGCACTACTGCGACACGGCAGTGCGGAACGAGGTCAGCAACTCTTCGCCTCCGACAAAGCCAAATGCGCCAGTTGTCATCGCGTGGGGCCAGCCGGCAGCTCGATCGGTCCCGACCTAAGCACCATCGGAGCCAATCGCGCCCAGCGAGATCTACTGGAATCGATCGTCCTCCCCTCAGCGACCATCGTACGCGATTATGAACCAATCACTGTATTGACCAGCGATGGTCGAGTTCTCAACGGCACTTTGGCGCGAGAGACTGCCGAGACATTGTATTTGCAACCCGCAACTGGCGAACCCATGGCGATAGCACGCGATGAGATTGAAGAACTCAGTCCCAGCTCCGTATCGATCATGCCCAACGGTTTGGACGAGGCGCTAACTCCGTCAGAGCTAGCCGATGTCGTCGCCTATCTCGCCACCTTACGCGGACAATGAGTACTCCAATCAGTGCCGCAGTGCATTCGGTAAGTCAGTATCGCAGTGCATTCGGGCTGAAAGCCCAGCAGATTGCCTAGCCCCGGCTGAAGGTCGAGTGGAAGGATCTGCCAGCGCGCCACAGGGCCAACGGCCCGATCGATTCCCCGAAAACCGACTCTTGTTCGAGCCGCTCGCAACCACTCCACTCCCCACCGCCACTCACACGCACCACGGCTCGCGCATCGCTCGCGAGCACATGCGATTGGCTTCCTCGTCATCTAAAAACCGCTCAGCCACCGGATCAAATCGCAACTTCCTCTTCAAAATCCATGCGATCGCAGCCGCGTGACAGGCGATATGTGATTTACGCATCACATCTTCATTAGCCGCCGTCTTGCTGCGAGATTTGACGCAATCGAAAAAGTTGCGCACGTGTTGCGTCGGCATCGTCCCCGGTTCACGTGGCGGTGGTATCGCATTGCGTAATTCGCCTCGCGACACCAACGTCCGCCCCGAATCCCCCGTTTCAACCCAACCCTCGTCTCCCTCAAAACGCACAGGACAAGTTCCCAGTCCGAGCCAGCCGGTTCGCCGTAGCACTAGCTTCACTCCGTTGGCATAACGACCTTCGATCACATTATCGTCCGTTATATCCGGACGCGGTTCGTACTCGATTGGTGTTGTTCCATCAGCCGAATTGGCCCATTGGCAAAGATCAAGTGTATGAGCGCCCCAGTCGAGCAATTTAGCGCCAGAGTCAAAATCATGAAAGCCACGCCAACCACCATCGACGTAAGCGCGATTGTACGGCCGCCAGGCCACGGGGCCAAGCCACATGTCCCAATCGATTTCTTCCTTAGGTGGTTCGGGCTGCTCTGGCAACCAATCATGTCGGTCGAGTAATTCGTAGATCGAGGCATGTACGGTATGCAGCTTCCCCAGCGCGCCGCTCTGAGCCAAGCGAATCGAATGTTGAAAATTGCCGATCGTGCGACGCTGTGTTCCTGCTTGGAAAATGCGACCATGCCGTTTTATTGCATCCGCCAATGCCCCAGCCAAGCTGATCGTAATCGCGCACGGTTTTTCCGAGTACACGTCCTTCCCCGCCTGAGCGGCCAGCATCGACATCGGTGCGTGCCAACGATCACCGGTTGCGATGACCACTGCATCGATATCCGATCGATCAAGCAACTCGCGGTAATCAGTGTACATCGCGCAAGCGGTATCACCATTGGTCGCATCGGCCAACGCCTTCACTGCGAGTCGCTGATCGGCTCGAGTATCCGCGATGGCCACAAAGTGCACATCGGGCTGTTTGAGCATTTCGGTCAGCACAATGGTCCCCCGCCGCCTGATACCGATCCCTCCCAATTGAATTCGCTCACTGGGAGGTACTGATCCATCGCGGCCCAGTGCGCTACTGGGAACGATCGTCGGCATCCCCAGTACCGCCGTCGTTCCAGCCGCCGAGCCGATAAATCTCCGTCGAGTCGCGTGTTGCGTATTATTCTTCATCAGAATTGTCCCCTGCTAAGTTGTAACCATGCACTCAATCAATCGAGATACCCTCGATAAAATCGACCAACAGTCCCAGTATCTGCGAATCCCCCAGGAGAAAGTGCGCAGCGTTTTCAAACCTGGGGCGCTCCAGCAATGATGCCAAATGCGCGCACGACTCAGACTGCTGCCGCGCATTGAGCAACTGAATATAAGCCAGAAAATTCTTTAGTACCTTCTTCTTATCCACTTCTGCAAAGCCAGCTTGTTGCACGCGTAGGATCAATCGTTCGTTGAGCGCCGCCAAATCATGTGTCTGCATTCTCTCCAACTTCGGTTTCGCTTTTGCAAACCGCAGCAGCACTTCGTCGGCGGATAGCATAGCTGAGTCGCGCAGGCTCTTGGCAAACTGATTGGCGGCGGTGGCACCCACCATCCCTGCAATCAACTTAATGTGCAATTCATTTGTCTCCACGGATCCAACAATCGACTGGGCAACTCGTTCCCAAGACCGACGATCAGGAGTGCGCGTCAGTTCAGCCGAAAATCCGCGCATAGCGTCTACTTGTGATTTGGGATCACCATCCAGATATTCGCTGTTTTGTTGAATGAAAGAGATGACGCGACCGTCCAATTGCTTCTCGCCAGCCCAGACCAACCAATCCTCGACTGTCGGGGAGAATTGATAGATATTAAATCGCGACACCAGGGCTGGGTCCAGATCGGTAAGTTGATACTCCTCCCCTTCGTTGACCGCCGCCACTACTCGGCTCCCTGGCGGCAATGCCTTGCCAGCCAACGTGCGATTGAGTGTTAGATCCATTACCGATTGCAGAATCTCGGGGCGCGCGCGATTTAGTTCATCTAGAAACAGAACGATCGGCTCCGCGTTGGTTGGCCACCAAAAGGGAGGTAGAAATTCAGAGTGACCCGACTGTTCATTTTTATGCATCAAGCCGATGAGATCCCCCGGATCGCTCATCTGTCCCAGGAAAAACGTGACGACATTCTGACCTTGCTGCCTGTAGAACTCAGTCACGATTTGCGATTTGCCTATTCCGTGCCGACCGACCAACATCACATTCTGAGTGGGAGGGGTCAGTCGCAGAATTTCGGACAATTCAGTCGTATCAATCTTGATCGCAGGCATGGAGGCTTGTTAACGGTAAGTGGAAAATGGCCATAAAGTCGTGGATCGCACCGCCGGTCCAAGTTATCTCGAGCAATTAAACAGTAACATTAACATTAACGACACCTAAGCAACTGACCGACGGAGCGGTCAGCGACAATTGCGCGAACGACTACTACTATTCTTCAGTCGGTGGATCAATCCAATCATTCCTGAGTCGATTCCACGATTTGAAGCTCGAGCGAAACGCAACTCCCAACGAACTCAAATTCTTGAGTGTGGCCACCAGCTCGGGCAATTGCTCGATTACCGTATCCAATTTCCCCTTGGGGATGGAAAAGTTGAAACCATTCGCTTTCCCTTCCACGCGTACGCTCAAATTGATCGCATTGGTGGACTGATCGACGCGGAACGAGAAGCGATGCTTGGCCCCCAGTTCTTTGAGTCGCGCGGTAAGTCCGATTTGTTTTAGGTCGTTCAACTTCTGCTTGCGTTTCTCTTGCAGCGCTTTGCGATCGAGCCGACCTTTGACCACATCGATAAACGTTTTGACTTGCTCAACTTGCCGCACCGCACCACGTGGCGTTTCATCGCGACGCCGCCAGTTGATTTCGTCCGATAGCCACAACCCTGTCAACTCTTCATGAGTTTCAAACTTTAGGGTGAATGAATTCTGACGATACTCCCACTCGGACTGATTTCCAGAGACAGTGAAGACAAGCGTCGGTCGCTCCTGCTTGGACGGTGTGTTATACTGCTGAGCTTTAACGCGGTCGATCGTGGCTAGCTCTTTCTCCAATCGGACGAGCCACACGGCTTGCTCCGCTTCGGCGACTTGCAGCATGTCAGCTTGCTCGGGCTTGGGAAAACCTTCGCGAATCAACTTTCGAATCGTGGGACTGGGGAGCACGGGAACATCAACCTGCAATTGCAAACAATTTGGTGGTAAAGGTAGGAGCCTGAACATTGTCAACCGATCGTCGCCGCTCGTCCATCCGGGGTCAACCCTTGGAACGCATTAGCGCCATCGTACAACAATGGTTCTTGGCTGACCCCCTGCTCTTCGCCGCTTGGACCACGCACCAGGTATTAAGTAATCCCCAAGTCCAAACCCTGCGCGTGGGGAATGCCAAGATCGAAGTCAATCCGCAGTTTGTCGATGCTCTCGATGATGCCATGCTGCGGGAAGTCATGAAATTCGAAGCCGTGCGGATCATCCTCATGCATCCCTACGAGCGACGTCGACCGCGCACCGAGCTCGCCTGGGAAGCCAGCAATATCGCCATCGCCGAATGCCTCCCCACAAGCATACCCGTCTCGCGCGCGTCGGAGGTCTTTGGCACCGACGAACACAATCATAAGTTCTTCGAGTACTACTATCAGTTGCTCAGCAAAACAAGCGGGGCGCTCCCGCCCGACGATCGACCAGGTGAACCAAGTGAGTCGCTCCTACCGGATGCGACTTGCGCTGCTACACAAGTCAAGTCTAGTCCCCCCGCCGGCGAAAAGCCCCCCTCCGAAAACCTCAACGAAACGCCTCCCACTCCAACTAACAGTCACACTCTCGAAGCCTACTGCGACCCTGCCATTGGATTTCAAAACGCCGCGCACTGGGACGCAGATCCGCTGCTCTGTGAGCAAATCAACGAACTGGTGACTGACATCGAAGCTAGCCAGAGTTGGGGCAGCCTCGCTGGCAAGGCGCGTGAATTGATACTCGCCAGCCGCGCACCGCGACTCGACTATCGCCGCGTGCTTCGTGCCTTTCGCGCCAACGTACTCGCTACCACTCGGCGACTAACGCGGATGAAGCCCAGTCGCCGTTACGGTTTTGAATACATGGGTAGCCGTCGCGACTTCACCACATCACTCCTCTTCGCCATTGACGCCAGTGGTTCCGTAGGCAGTCAAGACATTCGCGATGCTCTGGCCATCGTGAATCGATTATTCAAATACGGCGTGGAGTCTGTCGATGTCATTTGGTTCGACACGCAGATACAGTCCAAGCAGCCGTTGACCATCAAGCGCGCGCGACGTCAGATTGAAGTGACCGGTCGCGGCGGAACCAATTTTCAACCCGTGATGGATTATCTCGACCAGCATCGCGACTACGATGGACTAATTATCTTTACAGATGGTTTGGCCCCAACACCTCAGCCACCGAAACACAATCGCCGCACGCGCATCGCTTGGTTATTCAACACCGAAGCCGCCTGGCAACGACAACACCGCGCCCTACAGCAGCCCGGCATGGTCTCCGCCTTTGTAACCGCCAAGTAGTGAAGGAGTGGAGAAAGAGTGGAGTTGAGCCACCCGCAGATTCGGGCTGAAAGCCCAGGAACGGAGCGACGCCGCGGGATAGGGCCAACGGCCCGACTGAATCCTTAGAATTCGTTGCGCAAACAACATTGTTCCGCCCCTACTCTTGCTCCAAACTTTTCCGAAACTCTTGCAGGAGCACGGTCTGGCTCACGTCGTTGCGGCGGGCCAGCGCGGCACGCAGTTGATCCAGTGGAAAACCACGCAGTACTAAAGATGCGGGGACTTCACCATATTCCCCGTTGTCCAAGATACCTGACTGTGATGCGTGTGCCGTCACTCATCGCGATTGTGAACGGCACAAACCGTTACCTCTCGATCCCCCGACTATTGGTCGGACCGCTAACGCAATGTGAGAAGAGCGGGGACAAAGTGCGGCAGCGGGCCTGGGCAACTTCTCCCCCACATCTACGACTCCAGAGCTGCCCCCCGGAGTCTTGCGACTTCCCCAACAAGAAACGCTGACCAAACTTTTGCGAGTTCAGCAATGAGAAGTCTCTCGCTTTCCAAAGTGTCCAGTCATCCGCGCTAGCATGCATGACTTTTTTTCATGCGCAGCGACGCGCTATCCCAGGCGCAAGCCATTCCCTGCAAGGGAGTTATGGCGTTTTACACAACTATTACACAAGGCCTACATGCCGTTCACTCTGGAAATAGTTGCACTCGCTAGACTTCCTTCGACAGTGAACCAAGCAACCAACTAGACGCAAATGAGAGGAATTCCAAATGTCAATCGCAACGGACCCGCGTAAAAATAAGCTACGACCAAAAACCCGACACCTGTCAGACGACCCGATCAATAAGTCCGCATCGTTTCTGCCTCCGGTGCCACAGGCGATTAACGTTGCCGAGCAGGTGCGTGTAAAGAAAGACTTAAATCAATTTGATGCCACTCCAAGTTCGCTGCGATTGCAACGGATCGTGATGACCATCACGGTGGTAGTCCCTTTCCTTGGGCTCCTCACAGGGATCGCTTTGGCATGGCAGTTCGGGATGATCAACGCTTGGTACCTGGGTATGATGCTCGGAGGCTGGGTGTTGACGGGCTTGGGAATAACGATCGGCTACCACCGGATGTTGACGCATCGTTCCTTCGAAACGGTCCCCTTGCTTCACGGTTTTTGGACATTGATGGGTGCCCTGGCCATTGAAGGCTCCCCCTTGGTGTGGGTGGCCGTGCATCGCAAACACCATCAACACAGTGATTTAGAAGAAGATCCGCATTCGCCACACAATCATGATGGCGGTCTACTCAACTGGTGGCGCGGATTCATTCACTCGCACATGGGCTGGCTCTTTGGCAAATCGTGGTCGCAGCGGACACTACAGCAGTACGTGCCCGACCTCATGCCACAACGCTTTACCGTTTTGCTCGACAAGTACTATCTGTGGGTTATCGTGGCCACACTGGCAATTCCGACCTGCATTGCAGGGCTCGTAACAATGAGTTGGACGGGTGCGATGCTGGGATTAATTTGGGGTGGATTGGCACGCATGTTCTTGACGCACCATGTTACCTGGTCGATCAACTCGATCTGCCACCTCTTCGGTTCTCGCGATTTCGAGTCTGGTGATGATTCTCGCAATAACTTGATCTTTGGCATCCTTGCTCATGGTGAGGGCTGGCACAATAACCATCATGCGTTTCCGACATCGGCTAGGCATGGTTTGAAGTGGTGGCAACTTGATTTGAGCTGGATCATCATCCGTAGCATGGAGCTGTGCGGACTGGCGTGGAATGTCAAGCTGCCATCGGCGAAGTCCATGCAAGCCAAACGCATGCACTAATCAAGCGGCGCATCTGATTCAGCTTGTGAGTCAGATGCCTGCGGATCGGGAACAAAGCGGTAGCCAACATCTCGAACAGTCAAAAAGTGCTTCGGATGGGAAGGTTCGATTTCGAATGTTTTCCTTAGCTGCCGTAGAAACTGGTCGGGCGCACGGGTATTCACATAGCCTGGCAAATCCCAGACATTCTCCAATAATTCCTGCCGTGTTACGACGCGTCCCTCGTGCTCGATGAAGTATTCCAACAATTTTAGTTGCAGTGCTGTCAAACGCACCGTCTTATGATTTACCCGTGCTTCGTAAGCCTCGAAATCGATCGCTGCCTGTCCGAACTCGTAGTTCTTTAGTTTGCCTGCGGGCATCGATGGCTTTGCGCGAGTCCTCCCACTGGACAACAAGTTCTTGACACGAGCGATGAGTTCTTCCAAATCGAATGGCTTGGTCAAGTACTGATTGGTCCCCGCATCGAAACCTTGCGTGCGATCCTCTGACAAGGATCGGGCGCTAAGCATTAGGATCGGCACATCATTGCCTGCATCTCGTAACTGACGACAGACCGCATATCCACTCATGCCTGGCAGCATTAAATCGAGAATAATCAATTCAAAACGATTCTCGGGATCCTCTGCCATTTTCAGGCCAACCGAGCCGTCTTCGGCGATGACCACTTGAAAGCCTTCGGCTTCCAGATTGAACTTGATTCCGAACGCGATGTGACTCTCGTCCTCGACGACGAGTATCTTGCTGCGTGGTTGTTCAGTCATCGGCACCACTCCTCTGTTCACTGGCTGACTCTTCAGTGCTTGGCGAGGTCGTCGAGCGAAGCGGATCCCCTGACCGCAGCTTCCCCGGCAGCTCCAACTGAAAGAGCGTACCGTGGCCGCTCTCGCAATCGTGAACACTAATCTTGCCACCCAACCGACGAACCAGCGTCCGCACAATGTGTAACCCCAGCCCAGTACCTGGCCTCTCACGGGTCAACTCGGAACCCAATCGTACGAACCTTTGAAATATCTTGCGACGCATCTCAGCCGGAATGCCACGACCATTATCACTAACGCTGATCAAGATGTTCCCTTTGACATTGGACCTCAGCCAAATTTCGACCTTTGGCGGATTGCCACCATATTTAAGTGCGTTGTCGACGACGTTTCTGAGAATCAAATCCATGTCGACCATGCGCGTCGTCACCAAGCACGGTTCTGTATCAAACTGCATGCACTCCGGGTCGAGTCCATATTTCTGGCTCGCGGTCAGCGCGGTCTGATGAAGCAACTCATTAAGATCGAAAGTGCTATCCAATCCAAAAGTATCTTTCTTCTCGACGACCCCCGCAGCCAATAAGTGTGTGACGAGATGGTCGAGTCGTTCAACATCTTCCAGCATAAGTTTGTGGAACGTAGCAGCCTGCTCTGTATTAACTGGATGCCGATTCATCGTTTGCAAACACAGCTTCAGTGAGGCAATGGGGGACTTCAATTCGTGCGTGACACTATCCAGAAAGTTTGATTGTCGGCGATTGAGATTGATCGTTTTGATCGACAAGACGAGATAAGCGACCACACCTGCGAGGATGAGCGCCAGGACAATCGTACCCACGCTGAGCAAAGTCCAATAGACGGGTGCTTGCTCCGCGGCGCGCAGCGCGCCGAATACGGCCAGTAGAACCCAGCCGACGATGATCAGCACCAGCAAGACAATCATCGTCACGCCCAGGATGATTGGCAATTTTAGCGAGCGGCGTTCGAACATAGTGGATGTCGATTTGGAGAAAGCTCAAATACGGATTTGAAACAGACCGGACGTTGCAGTTGACAGTCGATTTCTGAAAAGCTTCCCTATTGGCATCATCGTGGCCTTCTACCGGTACATGAGACGCGACTCTTCGCGAGGGCCAAAAAGTGGGCGCTATCTAAGACTCTGTGGACCGTACTCTTGACATAGGCGCGTACAGAGCAATCGTCAATCTACCACGACTTACATGTACGCAAAATCCAGCGGGCTGGTCACGAGCAAATTTTCGCGGCTTTTCGAGCTACACTGATTCAATTTGGCTGAGAATCCGAAGTGCTACCAAGCCCAAACTGGTGTGGTAGAATATTGGTATGAGCAACGTAGAAACTTCAAAGCTAGATCGTTCCGCCTTCTCGGTCGTGGAACTAAGCCAGGCCGATAACGAGCGAGACTTTTGGCATCGTCAGTCGCCGGAGGCTCGGATCGAACACATGCTCCGCTTACGGAAAATGAATTATGGAGATGCAGCTTCCGGACGACTTCAAAGAGTTCTTGAAGTTGCTGAACTCCCACGAAGTTGAATATTTGCTGATAGGCGGCTTTGCCGTTGGTTTCTACGGCTACCCGCGCGCAACCAACGACATTGATATTTGGGTCGCAAGAACGGAAGAGAATGCGACCAAATTGGTCGCAGCCCTGGATGAATTCGGTTTTGGCGTACCCAACCTTAAGTCGGAAATCTTCATCGAGCCTGACAAAATTGTCCGTATGGGAGTTGCTCCCATGCGCGTCGAGGTGCTGACGAGCATATCGGGTGTCGTCCAAAACGAAACGGCATCACGATGGAATGATCTGTTGTTTGTGCAGTGACCGCGAAACGAGTGATGGGGGCACTGCACTTTCAAGATGGGGCGTACGTACCCCCATAGGCTAGGACTGAGCCGTCAAGGTGCTATGTCCCCAGGGCATTCACACCAATAAGGCCCAACGTAAGTCACCCTCCCACCGAAAGTTGCGTCTTTCTGACGCGACTTTCGGTAGGGAGGGTCGGAGCCCCAGCGACGGGGAGGGCACTGGCTTGAACTGGAGTGCGTTCCACGGTGTAGGGTAGTGCGAATTGAAGGCGGCGAACTTCGTCGGGATCGATCTCGTATGCAAACGATTCAGCGGTCGCCTCCACATCAGACGTTGCGCCTTTGCGACAAAAAAATGTGCGGCAAAAAGATGAAGCACTCGCAATGGACACCTCCGTTTGGTATGGACCGCACAAAACGTCTACTCATCGGAGGTTATCGTTAGCTTTGGATAACGCCATTCGTGTCCGACACCATTTCCTTTCCTAACGTCGGCGAATCCCCGCTCAGGCGCAGTGTCCGCTTCTTCCTCCGTGGGCCTCCCCGCTAAGGCCGCAACGCCCTCTCTCGCAGTTCGCGATAAATGAGTTCAATCTTGTCCATCCGCAGGGAATGGTCGCCCATCGACGTTGCATCGCTCTGGATGATCTTGCCATCTGGATCGAGCAACATATACATCGGATAGAAGTAAACACCCAGCGACTTGTACTGCTTGGTGATCGCTCCGTCGGCGGTGTCCACGACGATCGGGTAATTCATGCCCTTTTCGTTGGCGAACTTCTGCACCGTCTCGGGAGTCTGCCCCGCCTGGTGAACGCTGACGACGGAAAAACCCTGGTCGAAAAACTTTTGATGCAGCATCTTGATCGTTGGCATGTCGCGCTCGCAGGGCCCGCAACCGATGAACCAAAAATCAAGCAACACGAACTTGCCGCGAAAATCTTTCAGGCTGCGGGCGTCGGTGTTCAGCCAAGTTCCTTCGGATAAATCGGGCGGCAGTTTGCCGGCAACGCCGTCGGGGTACTCTTCCCCTCGCTTGGCTAGTTCCTTTGCAATTTCGCCAGCCTTCGGCGACTTCTCGGGCTGAACGACCTTGAGCGCCCAGTCAGGCGACTGTTCAGAAATCGCAATTGCGATTTCACCGGTGCTCGACGTTTGCGTCAAATCCACGTCGGCTATTCCGCCACGACTCGACTTGGGATCAATGGCAACTACCGACACGTCCGTTTGCAGTCCGCTTCCGTCGTTGGCGTAGGGAATCCGTGATATCTTCAGTTGAAACGATCCGTCCGCGGAGGACTCACCGACTGGGTCCGCATCACCGCGTCCTCGATGACGCATGCGCACAATGGCGCCAATGACGGTTTGACCCGCATCATCGATCACGCGACCCGTCAGCTCTGGAACGGGATAAAGCACTAATTCCGGCAACGGCTCTGTGGCTCGCTTTTCAACCACGGCTTCGGTAGTGACTGGCGAAGAGAAATAACCTTGGCGAATGACCTCCAAACGTACCAGTCCGTGAGCCACGTCGATTTCGAAATATCCTTCCGCATCGGTTTGGCCATCGCCGCCGCGAGACCAGTTTTGAATCCACGCCCAGGCTGAATCGACGGTTTTCCCATCGCTTGAATCCGCTTCGTTATTCGCTGCCTGCCTGAGGTCCTCATTCAACGATTGCGCGGTATTGTTAGATATCATGCTGGACACGAACGCACCCTCAATTCCACGGCCCTGCGCATCGACGACTCGACCGCGTGTCTTTACTTTGGGGCGCAGTGTCAGTTCCAATGTGGCCGCCTGACCGTCGGACAGATCGAGTTCGGGCAGCGGGAACTGTGGGTAGTTCAGCAGCAGAGGCGTGGATAAGTAGTCGTCCATCTTGAATCTCAATTCGTCGTACTTGACGGAAGAAGCAGTGAAGCGGACAAGTCCGTTGTGGATCGGAAACTCATGCCGCACCCCCAATGCAGTGGTACTACCGCCGGTGGAAGGCAACATCGAAATTGAAGCTTTCAGTCCCTCCAACTCGGTGACGTCTTGCGCTTCGACGGACAACTTGATGGTGACGGGAACTCCCGTTTCGAGTTCTACTTCGGCAAGCTGTTTGTCTGTCGCGATCAGCTCGTCGAGCTTGGCCGTCCTTCGTTCAGGATGGACGACCAAAACGCTGAGCGTCGCGCCTTCCGGCACGGCTGGCAAATTGAGTCGACCATCGATGTCGCTGGCCGAGAATTCGAAGCCCAAGCCTTTCGACGAGCCGGGTTCCAAATGAACCGAGCTTTGATTGTGGTCGACAAAGCTGAGCCGTGCAACTTCGGCACCTGAGAGCGGTTGACCATCGGCGGTGATTCGCAGCCACGGTCGCGCGGCTGGGCTAAGCTTGAACTCGATTTGCAGCTTTTCACCGGCGTTGATCTGTAAGCTGTGGATGCTGCTCGCGTAGCCATCGGCTTTGAACAACACGTAGAAATAATCATCGCTATCAGGGAACTTCAAATCGACTTTGCCTTCATCGTTGCTGACCGCCACCGCGTCGAATTTGTCGTACGTTCCTGTCCACTTGAGTACTTCGACGATCGCTCCGGCAATGGCCGCGCCTTTGGCGTCTACCACACGACATTGGACTGTCGCATCAGACAGCACTTCGGGTGAGGGTGCATCCTCGACCTGAGCAGTTGCGATGGTGATTATGCTAAGATAAGTCAACGCGGTCAGCACTGCTGTTGTTGCGGCCACGAAGAGCCAGCCTCGTTTGCTCAAGAATGTGGTTCTATTTCTGTGTTCGTCGAGCAGACCAGCAATTCGGTGTTCCAGTTTCCATCGGTCTGTAAAGAACCCAACACTACCTGGGTTGACACCGGAGGGCTGAAGTAGTTGGCCAAGTGATAGCAGTGTTCGACTGTAAGTCGGTGCTTCTGTGGCTACCAAAACAAAGTTATCACATACTTCTTCGCGAGCCTTTGCCAATTCGCAGTTGAGTTTTCGCACAAACGGATGGGGCCAATAAATGGCGGAAACAATATTCTGCAGCAGAACTATGATGTGGTCGCGCCGAACAACGTGTGCAACCTCGTGAATCAACACGTCCGCTAGCGACTCGGGATCAAGCTGTCGGATTAGGCTTTCAGGCAATACGATTTTGCTGCGCAAGATACCTGCGGCAAGCGGACCAGACACGGCATCGGAGGCGACGAGCTGAGGGCGTCGACCGGAACGACAGCCGACTGCAATGCACGCTCGTTCAAATGCGATTTGAAATCGCTCATCAGCGATCGGTTTTGCCGCTCTCAGAATTTGAGACATCCGCAGCCAGCCGATTGACATTCGAAGTAACAAGAACGCTGCCCCCATGACCCAAATCAGGATGAGTGGCGCAATGAAGAATTCGAGTAAAACCCTGAGCCTGCTGGTTGGCATAGCTGGATCGATCGGTTCGGGAGGCGGTACGATCTGCACCGCTGCATTGTTTGTGTTTTCTGCCAACGAAGCCGCGATTTGATTAACGCCGTGATTGGCAATAGGCTGGCTCTCTATAGAGTCGTCGAGCACGCTCTGAACAGCATGATTGGGTTGACTGGCGTCGTGTGATGACCTACTGATATCCGGATTCGTGGTGCGGGCTACAGATTCCGCAACTGCTGGCCGAATAGTGATTTTCAGCCAACTGCTCCCTGTGGCCTGAATCATACCAGTGATCAGGGGACTGACGAACACAAGCACTAAACCGAAGCACAGCACCCAATAGCGCATCGCTGCCGCTCTACGAAACAACAACGCGACGAGCAGTGAGACCACAGCCAATACGGTTGCTTGAATGGCAACGTTCAGCCCCCACAACGAAGTTTGGTCGGAAATGCTAAACATCCCTAGTTCGCTCATGCTTTCTCTCCCTTTTTCTTTTGCGACTTGGCGGTTGCGTTAGGTTTGTTTTGGGATTCCGCCGCATCGATCATACTGCGAATTCGGTCCGCTTCCGCTGGCGAGAGTCCACGATATTCCATTAGCGCGGTGACCATTTCTTCTGGTGACCCTGCAAATAGCCGATCGACCATCTGAGCCACTTTGATCCCAAGCGACGCGGCGCGTGGTCGCTTAGCAGCGTACCAAAACGTTCGCCCCTCTTCGCGATGCTTAAGCCAACCGCGTTCTTCGAGTCGTACGATCATGGTTTGAATCGTGTTGCGCGCCACATCTCGCTTTTGTGCGAGTTTGGCTCGCACCTGACTAACGGTAACTTCATCGTTCTCCCAAACAACTTCCATGATTTCCCGCTGCGCCTCGGTCAGCGGTGTGGTGTCCAGTTTCGTCATGCTCTGCATCTCCCAATCTTTCTTTGATCGCCTACGGCCCGTAGGCATTATTGCCTACGCAAAGTAGGTAAGTCAAGTCTGTTCTAGAGAAGTTTTCAAAAACTGGTCGGCGCCTCATCTAACCATCCAGCAAAAAGCGGTGCCCCCTCGGGGCGCTACTGCCACGACAATACTCCACTACGGATTGCGAGGAACGAACAGGAATATTTTACGACAGGAAAATTGGCCAGTCTGAGAAGCCATTTTCCTGTCATCAAATCTTCCTGTCGCTTCAGGAGGATGGGCGAGTGATGGGGGCACTGCACTTTTAAGAAGGGTGCGTACGTACCCCAATAGGCTGCGAGTGCTTCCTCAGGGGACATTGCTATTCTCCGGGGGGCGAACGAACCACCCGGAAAAGTTCTGTATCCCCGTCCTCTCCTGCTGTAGGGTAGTGCCAATTGAAGGCGACGAACTTCGTCGGGATCGATCTCGTATGCAAACGATTCAGCGGTCGCCTCCACATCAGCCGCCGCCATTCTACGACAAAAAAATGTGCGGCAAAAAGATGAAGCACTCGCTATGGACACCTCCGTCCTGTACGGACCGCACAAAGCGCCTACTCATCGGAACTTGGCTTTGGCGGGTCTCGTTGACGCAGTGATGCTTCGATCAGCTCGGGGTTTTGCCGGTCGCCGAAAACACCAAATACCACGATGTCAATGTCGACGAAATCGTAATAGATGGAATAGGGAAAACGCTTGGAAAGAAGCCGAAAAAAACCAAATTTCTTCGCATTGTGACCGAGACTGAAAAGACTGCCATTTTCAGCGGGAGGGCCACTGCCAGGAGCGGAGGGGGCAGTTCCTACTTCAGTTCTTACTTTTCTTGCTACTTGATCAAAGAATGAAATCAATTCTGTGTTCATTCTTGGTTTTTCTTAATTACTTTTAAGTAGCGGCCCAAAGAGGGGCCTATGAAAAAGTTGCCCAAGGAGCCATTGGCGTGGCTCCTTGGGCTTCCCGCCGGGACAAACCTCCCTTGGGGAATTCTCAAGATCAATCGTCGTTCGACGTAAGTCCATTATCACTCAGTCTTCGCCCAAATCGAGAGCCGAGCGAGCGAATTTGTTTGCGCAAAGGCTGCGGGAATCGTTATTGCCCGCAGCGCTGGAACCAGCGATTCTGCCAAGATCCGCATTGCAAGCGCGAGGTGCAGCGTTGGCAGGCGGCCAAACGCCAGCGGCGAAGCCGAGAAACCTCTGAAGGTCGAGAGCGTCATCGGCAGCGCGAGCGACAGCGCCGAGAGAGGCAGCGAGAACAGCCTCCTCCACAGCCGCCTCAGGGCGATCCCCCCGGTACGAGCCTCGAGGAGGCCAGCGCGTGGTCACGCAGGAACAATATTCCTGAGGATTTTTGTGACCGAACGGGCTGCTATGAGCCTACTCGCCCCTCCCCTCGAGTCGCTGCCAAATATTGTGGCGACGAATGTCGATCGGCCATGGCAAACGTACGCGACCGCGAACGCAAATGGTCGATGCGCCAAGCGTTTACGAGTCTAACTCGGCGGACAATTAGTCGTGGTTGTGGCACTGCGACCAGCCGCTGGGATGTCGTTGATTATAGGAGGAGTCGACACAATCGCTTATCTTTCACAGCCCACGAAAGGAGTGAATTGGATGACCACCAGAGAAATTCTAGTACCTGGCCGCGTCCGCCACCTGCCGCGCAGTGATTGGTCGTGGCTGGACCGTCGGTTCCTGCGCGAGTATTCAAGTCAATTATCCGGCGATGCGGTCTTCTTATACCTATTCTTGTCAGCCGTCGGCGACAAGCATGGACTGTCGTATTACAGCGATACGTCCTTGGCGCTCAGGCTGCGCACTAACGAAAGAGCCATCGCCGCCGGTCGGGCAGAGCTGCTCATGTTCGACCTCATCGCCTACCGCAATCCACTGGTGCAAGTCCTCTCGCTGCCAGCTCGCGTGACGCAGCGCAGTAGTCGCACGCAACTGACGGAGTTGCTACTGGATCTCAAGGACAACGAGTCCGAATAAACAGGAGAGCAGCATGAAAGTAGCCACGTGGGCGGAGATTCGTCGACTCAGTGAGCTTGAAAAGCTATCGCAGCGGGCCATCGCTCGTCAACTGGGCTGTAGTCGCGAGTTGGTCAAACGTGCGCTGGCGATGGAGTCACCACCAGGTGGTCAGCCGAGTGTTGGCCAGGTTTCGATACTCGATCCCTACAAATCTCAGATCGACACGATCCTTGCCCGTTACCCCAATCTTTCCGCAGTGCGTGTGCGCGAAAAGTTAGCGGCTGCTCAGCATGGTCTGCCAGGCTACACCGGTGGTGTCACACTAGTTCGCGACTATCTACGCAGCGTTCGTCCAGCGCGAGGGCGGGTCTATCAAGACGTTTTCTACAGTCCAGGCGAAGCCATTCAAATTGATTGGGGTGACTGCGGCACACTGAAGATCGGCACGACAACCCGCCGTGTATCGGTCTTCGTGGCTGTGTTGTGTTACTCGCGGATGTGCTTCATCGAGTTCACGCTCTCACAGCGCAAGGCGGAGTTCTATCGCGCGCTGGTGCATGCACTTGAGTTCTTCGGCGGAACACCGCGGAAGGTTGTCTTCGATAACTTGAAAGCAGCGGTACTGAGCGGCTCTGGCCGTACGGCGCGGCTGCATCCCGAGTTCGAAGCACTGTGCGGCCACTATTACCTGGAGCCCGTCGCCTGTGAAAGATACGATCCAGAATCCAAGGGAATGGTCGAGGCCAAAGTGGGCTACGTAAAACGTAATGCCTTGCAAGGTCGCGATGATGAACTCGAAAACTGGGACGGCTATGAAAGACTGGCCGCAAGTTGGCGGGATCACGTGGCCAATGTGCGTCTTCACGATCGACTGGGGCAGCGTCCCATTGATCGCTTCGCGGAAGAGCAGCAGCACTTGCGACCACTTCCGGCCATCGCACTGGACACCGATGAAATTGTGATGACGGAAGTTCGTCCGACAACGCGCATCGACTTCGATGGAAATCGCTACAGTGTTCCGCCTCACTTGGCGCGCAAGCCCGTCGTGGTCCGCGCCGATGCCAAGCAAGTTCGAATTTTTTACCAAGGTCACTTAGTCGCCTGCCATCAGCGCTCATATTCACGCCGCGAACTGGTGATTGAGCCCGAGCATCGACTAGAAGCACTCAAGCTTCGCCACAGACAGCGGGCCAGCGATCTCCAGCAGAGCTTCGACGCGCTGGGTCCCACAGCCAAGACCTTCCATCTGGGGCTGCTCACACAACCGGTGCGCACGAGCGTACATCTCAGACGTTTACTGGAACTGATTCGACTTTACGGTACTCAAGAAGTACTGGCAGCAATCAGCGTAGCCAATGAGTACCAGACCTTCGACGCGGCTTATGTGGAAACGATCCTACATCAACAGCGACGCAAACAGTCGTTGCCATCACCAACTCGCGTTCAACCAAGGCGTCAAGAGTTGACCGACATTGAACTCGATCCACCCGATCCCGGTCACTACGATCGCTTTACCACTGAGGATGATTGAACATGTCAAACGCCAAACACGACCGATTGAAACAAGATCTGGATGAGCTGAAGCTCAACCACATTGCCGAGAACTATCGCGAACTACTCGACGATGCGGCCCGCAAGAACACGTCGGCCCTTGACGTATTGATCCAATTGATCGGCGGCCAAGCAGCCACGCGCCGCGATCGAGCCTTGGCCCGCCGCGTGCGCGATGCCCGACTACCCAAACTAAAGACGCTACAGGAGTATGACTTCGATTTCCCCAAGCGGATTGACAAGCAGAAGCTGCTGCGTCTGTTCGACTGTCAATTCGTTGAAACGTTCGGATGCGGCGTGCTGATTGGGCCGACGGGCGTGGGGAAGTCGCATTTTTTGACCGCACTAGGATATTGTGCGTGTGAAAAGGGGATCAGCGTGCGGTTCACTCGGGCCATCGACATGCTCAACGTGCTGATTACTGCGCAGCTTAATGGAACTCTGGAAAGGAAACTTCGCGAGTATGTTCGTCCTCAACTTCTCCTCCTCGATGAGCTGGGATATCTTCCGATCGATAAACGCGGTGCGGACCTGATGTTTCAAGTTGTGGCAGCCCGCTATGAAGCTGGCTCGATCGTGTTATCCACGAATCGAGTCTTCAAGGAATGGGGCCACATCTTCGACGTCGATAACACTCTGGCTACCGCCATGATCGACCGGCTGATGCATCACGGGGAGGCGATCGTCATTCAAGGAGAAAGCTATCGAACCAAAGACGGTCCTAAAGAATAACACAGCCCGCTAGCAGCCGCGCTCAAAGTGTG
>JBGSJT010000593.1:0-32302 GCA_041741715.1 Pirellulaceae bacterium
ACAGTTCGCCAGCATGCACCGGCCCCAGGCCGGTCATGCGCAAAGCCGTTCAGGCTAAGCCGCGTTCAGCGGCGCGCGAGTTCTAGCCCTGCCATCATAGATAAAATCTACCACTGGCGCCCGTGCTTTGCGCTGCAAAAAAACTTGATGCTGGAATTATCTGGTAAGTGGAGGCGTTGCGCCAGCAACGCCGTGGTTTACGCGGGCGTCCAGTCCGTGTAAACAGGCCGGAGCGTTCAGCGGAGGTCGAACAGTTTGCACCCGGCCCCAGCCGGGTCAAACTGGGGTGAGCGTCCTAGCGAGCCCGGCGAACGTACAGTTCGCCAGCATGCACCGGCCCCAGGCCGGTCATGCGCAAAGCCGTTCAGGCTAAGCCGCGTTCAGCGGCGCGCGAATCTTAGCACTGCCATCTCAGATAAAATCTACCACCTGCGCGCCTGCGCCTTGCGCCGCAAAAAAAAACTTGTTACCCTGAGAAGGTAGAAGAACCAGCGGGGGTGACCCCGCTAATTCTGGGTTTACATCTCCTTGTCGGCTCCGGGGTTTTTCTATGGGAATAGGCGTCTCCAGCGGAGACGCCGTTCCGTTTTTTTGATCCAAACCGATGCCTTGTAGAGTCCGCGAATTGCATCTTGTAGGTGTTCCCTTCGCATCGTCTTGCAAGTTGCACCACCCCGACCATCAGAGCGCGTGCGCCGCTGGTCGATGCTCCAAGTGATTTCTCCCAAATCATCTTTGTTTGCCCAGACTCGGGTATTCACATCCCCAACTTTGATTGATTTTGCAGGTTGCTGTTTGGGTTCTTCGGTAGGGGTTTCTACCTTGGGCAACTTTTTGGGTTGCTGCCCAGGCAGTTGCCTGGGCTGATTGGGTTGGGCGGTTGCTGTTTTAACTTGCTGCCGCCGTTCCAAGGTTCTTAAGATGGCATTCATTGTCGCTTCATCAATTTTATCATCTTTCTGTTTCATACTGTGCTCCTTGTCTGAGTTTAAATTGTTGGCTTTTGGTTTTAGTGGTTTGGCTTTTGCGGGGGGACCTGGCCCTGGAGTCCTGCCTTGGCTAGCTTTGCTCATCGGCTAGTACTCCGCTGGTAGCAAAAGCGTGGTAGAGCTGCGGTCTGCCTCAGTGATTATCCAAATCTTTTGTTTGGATTTGGTTTTAAAAACTGAGAGTAATCGCAAGCCTTCATAAAGGGCGTACTCGTTAGCTTCGCGGTCCTCTTCGCAGCACAAACCCCAGTCTCCGCTAGCATGGCGTTGCAAAAGTTTTTGCATCTCACCCTCGGCCAAAACCTCTAGTGCTCCGGGAGTTGCTGCTAACAAGCCAAGTCCAAATTTGACATTGGTTAGAGTGATTGCACCGCTGGGGGGCTGTTTTTCTTTGGTGTTTGGTTTCATGGTTTTCTCCTTGTCTGTGGCGCTCACTGCGCCGTCAATTTTCAATACGGCTGCCTGCGGCATGTTTTTCTTCCTGGCAGCCTTTCATTGCTCTGCAAGGCTGCTAGGAAGAGAAACAAGAGAAAAAAAACAACGCGGGAGCTACCGGCTTGTGAAAGCGCAAGCGGATTTGCAAGAGCATGACAGGCGGACTCGCCTGGCATGATGTTGCCCGCGCAAGCGCCCACAAGCCGGTAGCTCGAAGCGTCCTTGTTGGCACTCACTAAGGGTGTCTAGATGTCGCCAAGAACCAATGTTCGCTGACTTGGAGTGTGCTACCAATTTGAAAAAGAAACTGCCTAAAGGTTGGTACGGTCGGAGGAAGCTGGAGTGGGCAATGGGCGTGGACAGCTCAAGGCTGGCCGCGGGCATTGTTCGCTTCAGCGCCCAGAGATCGTGTCAACCTTTTGTCTTTGTTGACACTGAGTAGGTGATTGTAGATGCCGCCAAGAACCTATTCTCGCTGACCTGGGGTGTGCCACCAATTAAAAAAACACTGCCTAAAGGTTGGCACGGTCGGAGGAAGTTGGAGTGGGCAATGGGCGTGGACAGCTCAAAGCTGGCCGCGGGCATTGTTCGCTCCAGCGCCCAGAGATCGTGGCAGCCTTTTGTCTTTGTTGGAACTGACTAGGAGTTTTTAGATGCCGCCAATAACCAAATCTCGCCGACTTGGGGTGTGCCACCAATTAGAAAAGACACTGCCTAAAGGTTGGTACGGTCGGCGGAAGTTGGAGTGGGTAATGAGCGTGGACAGCTCTAAGCTGGCCGCGGGCATTGCTCGCTCCAGCGCCCAGAGATCGTACCAGCCTTTTGTCCACACTGCAGTTATTTCAATCAAGTCAGGCTGTGTTGTGGGGCTTACGTGTGGCGCTTGAACGCCGGAGGTATTACAATCTGGCAGAAATCCACCACCAAATTTGGCTTCACTTTCAAGCTGTGCTAGCAAAACTGTATACCAAGCGTTCTATCAATATGAATGACCCACTACTAGCGACCTGGAGTTATACCGCAAGAGAAGCATCCAGTTCCATTGTGTTGCCGGACGGTTGTCGCGACCTAATCGGCAAGTGGTCTCCGTTGCAATCGCCGAGTTGGTTTTTGACCTCCGTGGATGCCTGCGCTCGATCGGTTTCCATTGCAGCAGGAGATACAATGTTCGGCTTCCGCCTGAGGCCAGGAGCAACAATAGACCGTTCTCGATTACTGAAACATGCGAGTGAATTGAACAACGACCTCAGTCTCATCGCAACTCGCATTCGTGAAACATGTTTTGTAACAGCTAACCTTGGAGAAGCACTGGCCGCGCTTGCTTCGGCTAGCACAGTCAATGAGGCAGCGGCACACTCTGGTGTCGAACTGCGAACATTTCAGCGATTGATTCGCCTGAAAACAGGATTTGTACCAAAGTTTTGGATTCAGTTAGCGAGAGTTCGCCGAGCAGCTAGGGACGTTGCTACTGCTAAGTCTCTTGCCGACGTGGCAATCGAGTCGCGGTTTTCTGACCAGGCCCATATGACTCGTCAGTTCAAGCGTTGGTTTGGTGTTACGCCAGTTCAGTTTGCAGTAAACCCCGATCTGCGATCCTTGATCCACGAACTGGGCTATGATTGAAGACTGACAGCGGTGCATATCTCAACCAGAAAACCGTTGTTGTCTCGAACATATGCAGTCGTTTGGCCCAAGGGCATTTCCTCGACATCTTGAATCAACGTCGCCCCCGAGTCCAATGCCCGCTTTAGGTTGGCCGCCACATCATCAGTCTCAAATGCAATCTCAAAAATTGGTGCTGTAGGGGCTACATCCCCTGGAGACTTACCAATCTGTTTCATCAACTTCTTCGACGAGAACGAAAGGCTAGTTTCTCCAGTTGAAAGCTCACCGTAATCGCCTGACTTGTGGATCATCTTGCGTTGCAAGCCGAATGCACGCTCGTAGAACTCTATGGTTTTGGTGACGTCATCGACGTAACAAATCGTGTATCGAAATCGCATGTTTCCTCCGGTAAGAAAGTTCTAGCCAATTTTGTCATGAACCGCCTAGCCCGTCTTGAACAAACGCGACACAACTAGCCGTTTTTGCAATTCAGTCGTAGGGCCACTAAGACTGAATTTGAAGGCGACCATTCAAAGAGATTGCACAAAGGCTATTCCACAGCAGTGAATCTAGCCTAGCCCATCAGTCCACAAAAAATCCCAAGTTGCAACCGTTTCACCTGCGCCAGATCGACAGCCCAAGGTGTTAGCAGCAGTTTGCCAATTTACAAAGCGAATCAACACACCAGCAAGGCAATTGGACTTAAGTTGAGGTGCCACCTGGCTTGCCTATTTCATCGGAAAACTGGTTATCCAGCGTATTCTATGGCCTCCACAAGCGATTGTTTCACAACAGTCCCAACAAACGGAGGCATTTTCATGGCAAGTTGGTTTTCAAAGTCGGGCCATCCCGAGTCATCCACTGAGGCGAGCGTTGAGCCGCCACCGGCGGCGGAAGAAATAGATGGTCCAACCCCTGCGTCGATCGAAGCCGATGTTGGTAGCGGCTTGATCACAGCAGATACCGAAGAGCAATTAAGTTCACTGGCACTACTGTCTAGAGCACACCAAGCGATCATTCAGGCTGGTTCGGTGGATGAACTCAAGGACATTCGAGATAAAGCAGAAGCCGCTCGCATGTATGCACAAGCGGCTGGCATGGGCCTTGAAATTCAGAACTATGCAGCAGAGGTCAAGCTGCGAGCCGAGCGCCGAGCGGGGAGCTTGATCGCGAAGCTCAACCTGCATGGTGGCGACCGCCGACAGGAGACCGCCGCAGAACGATTGAGCTTGGGAGATATTGGCGTCTCCAAGGATCAATCCTCGCGCTGGCAGTTGACTGCTAGCGTGCCAGAAAAACAGTTTGAACGCTACTTGGAGCGCACGCGAGAAGAGAGCGGGGAGGTAACTACCGCTGGTCTGGTTCGTGTTGCCAACGAACTGCGAGCCAAGCAGCGTCAGAAGCGCAGCGATGAGCCGCCAAGTGTTTCGGGTTGTCGAGTCATTTCGTCACTAGATGAGTTGATGGCAGGTGAACGCAAGTTCGCTTGTATCTATGTAGATGCTCCCTGGATTGATGAGCAAGACAATGAGGTGTTTGCCAAAGTGCTCGGGCAAATCTCCGTGGAGCTGCTAATTGAAGACAACGCCCATTTGCATTTGTGGGCCAGCAACGACTCGTTGTTTTTCGCCAAGCAGGCGATGGAGAACTGGGGCTTTGCGTTCAAAGGCTGCCTGCTGTGTCTGAACTCCGTCGGCAAGCGGGGGGATTATTGGGTGGAAGCCCATGAATATTTGCTGTTGGGTGTGCGAGGTGATCTGCCACTGATGGAGCGCACCATGAATAGCTGGATGCGTTGTGACCGCGACCAAGCTGGTTGCCCGTCTCCGCGTATCCGCAAGTTGATCGAGCGTGTCAGCCCCGGACCCTATCTGGAGTTGTACGGGCGAACTCTAGCCAGCGGCTGGACTATTTACAGCAGCACACTGGGTGCCGCTTCCCCTGAAACTCAACCTACTGAGGGACAAAGCGATGCAGAAACAACCGGTGCATGAGATCCGATTCGGATTGATCAAAGCTCTAATTTGGCGCAACCAGACGCGAGCTGGAGAAAGACACAACGTTACCGTTTGCCGTTTGTATCGCAACGGCGACTTGTGGAAGGAGTCTATGCACTTTGGCCGCGATGATCTGCCAGTGGTGTGCAAGGTTGTTGATTTGGCTCACTCTTGGATTTTCATCCACGGCGGTAGTGATGCCAGCGATTAGAGCAGTCTGGTGCAAGTAACGAGATGTCACATCAAAGTGAGTAAAGGAGTTTGCTATGTCAGAAAACGAATTGTCGCTCCGACTGGAACGCATTGAAACACTGCTTGGCTCTTTGGTCCAGAACAAGTCGCCACGCGAATACTACTCCACTGCCGAGGTAGCTCAGCTACTAGGCAAGGCTGAGTTTACCGTGCGGGAATGGTGCCGATTGGGACGAGTTTGGGCGGAGAAGCGCCCCAGCGGACGGGGTGCCAGTAAAGAATGGATGATCTCCTGCGAGGAGGTTGAGCGCATCCGAAATGAAGGGCTGTTGCCGCACTAGACCAAGCCTGTGCCAACGATATTGCTCGATCGCTTGGATCACAACGTCGGATCATCGAATAACTGGGTCGAATTGCGGTATGGGAGGGAGCGAGGTGAGCTGCTAATTTGAGTGTTCGCTCCAATCAAGAATATGCGAGAATCGCCCAAATTGCCGCCAGCGCGGATAGCTTTAGGGGAGCAAGTGATCTATCAATGCCAGAACTGATACGTGCCTTCGTCTTGATCGGCGTGAAGAAAGGCACCCGCCCTCGAAACAACAGACATTGAAATCGCTGACGACGACTGCAATACTGGAAACGCCAATTCCGAAGTTTCTCGGTGCATCGCAACGTTGATTAGCCAGCTTCCCGAGGACCAACAACGGGCGGTCACACTGTATGAGCTTGGTGGTGTTCCGCAGGCCGCCATCGCCAAGCAAGAGTCGATCTCGTTGTCGGCGGCAAAGTCAAGAATCCAGCGCGGCCGTCGAAAGCATTTTCCGGGTCACATATCCCAGATGCAATTAGCATTCTGTCCTGATCCTCCAGCAGAACGATATCGCCTTCGGAAGTCACGCGGGAACGCATCATATTGGTGTGTGCTGCAGGAACAACCGTCGGTCGGAATTCGCTGGGGTGCCTTGAAATGCGGCATTCTCCGTGAGCCTGCACAGGCATACTTCACTTTCGGTGCCGAAAGTCCGATACTAAGGTAATACGTACTTTGGATAGGACGGATACACAATGACAGTTTTGGCAAACACCGGTAGGGATCAGTTGACGGCACTCGGCGTTCGCTTGCGTGAACGACTGGAGCCGGGACGCGGTGAACGGCCCGGCAGGCCGAGCGATCCGACGTGGACGGTTCAACGGAAGTTGTCCATGAACGAGCAGACGCTCGAAATGCTTGAAAAAGCAGCTGAAGCGGTCAGCACGGATCAGCGTCGGGTGAGCCCGATGCAGATTGCGGCCCTATTGATTGAAGATGCGACGCAGGGACTTGCGAAGCAATTGAACAAGTATTGAACGGATTCAGGGAAGACACATATGGCAACCGCACAACAACTTAAAGCGCTGCTGCAAAGCTACAGTGAAGCCGATGGAGAAATGTTCGTCTCCGTCGCGCTGCAAATTGCTGCGCATGAAGCTCGCGCGGGAAAGGGAAAGCTGGCGTCAGAGATTAAGCGGCTTGTCGATGACATCAAGGTGAAGCACAAGCAGGCAAAGGTCGGAGGTTCGGTTCCGATCTCGCGACCGGTTGGCGAGTTAGCGGCGCTGCTATCGGCGACCTACCCGCGAACGAAGCTTTCGGAAATGGTGCTGGCCCCGGAACAACGTGAGTCGCTCAATCTTGTGCTGCACGAGTATCGACAACAGGCGAAGCTGCGCGAACACGGCCTGTCGGCCCGTCGCAAGCTGTTGCTGGTCGGACCGCCGGGTGTCGGTAAGACGATGACATCGTGGGCGCTAGCCGGTGAACTCAAGCTACCGCACTTCACGGTCCAGCTTCATTCGCTTATCACGAAATACATGGGTGAAACAGCAGCCAAGTTGTTTGCCATTTTTGAGTCGATGCGGCATACGCGAGGAGTCTACTTATTCGATGAATTCGACGCGATTGGCTCGATGCGTGAAGGCAGTAACGATGTTGGCGAAATCCGCCGAGTACTGAATTCATTCCTGCAATTCCTGGAACAGGACGAATCGGACAGCCTGATCGTCGCGGCGACAAACCTCGAAGCCATCCTTGACGACGCATTGTTTCGCCGATTCGACGACTTCATTCGCTACGAGCTGCCCGGTAGAGAAGAACGTCGAACCCTCATCGAGAATCGATTGTCTTCGTTCAAAGTCGGTGGCAGCGCCCTGAACGAAATGGCAGAGAAGTCGGACGGACTTAGTCACGCGGAGTTATGCCGAGCCTGCGATCAAGCGGCCAAGCAGGCAGTTCTCGCCGACAGACGTGAGATTCAAACCGGCGAACTTGAACGGGCGATTGCGACTCTTCGTGATAGAAAACTGACAGCGCGGTAGGAAACAATCATTCATGGCGGAACAACTTCACTTTCTGCTGCAAAATACGCGCAGCCAGCACGGCTACACAAGCGCTGTCAGCGGAGGCACACCAAAGAACAGTCCGCCACGACCAGAACGCAAGACTCACGCGGAGAAGCTGCTATCGGATTTGGAACGAGCCGAAAAGAAAGCGAAAGCCAGTCAAAAAAAAGAACCGGCTCGCGAAGGCATTCAGTTCATCCCAATGGTGTTCGACGAAAGCTCGGACTTCAATCTTGAGTTGCAGCAGCTTGAAAACACATCGCCGGGCACCCGCATCGTCAGTGCTAAGGAACACGATGGACGGAAGGAGTATCTCGTCGCCGTGCCCGACAGCGAAGTCAGTAAATTTGCCGACAAGTTCCGCGAATACCGCGACAAGGAAACTGCTAAGAAGCGAACACCCCTCAACGAAAGGCTGGCGTCAAGCGTCGCTAAGATCGACGCTGCGGAACTCGAAGACTATTGGACCGGCGCAACAGAGTCATTACCGGGTGCAGACAAGACGCTCTGGTGGGAAGTCTGGCTCGACACCAGCGACACCGGTACAGACGTCGAAACGTGGTTCCGAACAACGGCAGCGGAACAGAAGCTGTTGCTCAGTCGCCAGCAGGTTCGCTTTCCGGATCGCCTCGTCATTCTCGGCTACGCACGCTTTGAGGAGTGGCGAAACTTCCCCGGTCTGCTCCAGTACCTTGCTGAATTGCGTGAAGCCAATATCGTCGCGGGTGAATTCACAAGCCTGCCACCTGCCGGACAGGCAGAGTTCATCAACAACCTGCTTGAGCGAACGACCTGCGCTGACGCGAAGGCGGTGCGAGTTTGCATCCTTGATACCGGTGTCGATCGCGGCCACCTGTTGCTCGAACAATCATTGGCCGAGCAGGATTTGCAGACGTGGGACAACGATTGGGGAGGTGACGATCACAGCGGCCACGGAACGGAAATGGCTGGCGTCTGTCTCTACGGTCCGCTCGCCGAACCGCTCTACAGTGATTCCGAAGTGACGCTGCTTCACCGTCTTGAGTCGGTCAAGATTTTACCACGCAAGGGCCAAAACGACCCGCCGGATTATGGGCCGATTACCGTGGGTTCAATGGCTTTGGCTGAAACAATATCGCCGCACACGCCCCGAATCTATTGCATGGCCGTGACGGCTCCGGGCGATGACCAATGGCGACCAACACTCTGGTCAGCCGCGATCGATCAGGCAGCCAGCGGTGTGAATGACGGGCAACGTCGACTGGTTGTCCTTTCGGCTGGCAATCTTCGTGAAGATGTTGGGAAAGACTACCCGGCTGAGAACCTCGTTTCGAGCGTTGAAGATCCGGCGCAATCGTGGAATGCACTCACTGTCGGTGGCTACACAAATCTGGCTTGGATTCAGGAAGAGGGACTGGAAGGCTATTCGCCGATTGCAAAGCCTGGCACACTTTCACCAACCAGCCGGACTTCACTGTGCTGGGGCGATGAGCCTTGGCCGTACAAACCGGATGTGGTGTTTGAGGGCGGCAACTACGCGAGTAATGACGCCGGTTTCATCACCGATGTCGAAGATCTGCAGATTCTGACAACCCGTTCATCAAATGATGGTGACGCACCGCTGGGCACGATGCGTGATACCAGTGCAGCCGCCGCACAGGCAGCACGAATGGCCGCGATCCTGCAGGCGGAATATCCCGAGTACTGGCCTGAAACGATTCGCAGCTTGGTGGTTCAATCCGCTGAATGGACTCAACCAATGCTTGATGAATTCCCCTACGCCGACCGTCGCAATCGAGTGCGGGTTTACGGAATGGGTGTGCCGAATTTGGCCCGCGCTCGGCGATCCGCGAGTGGTTTTACCACGATGGTGATTCAGGATGAGTTGCAGCCGTTTGCCTACGGTCGCTCGGAGAACACATCCAACGAAATGCACATTCACGATTTGCCGATTCCCAGAGAAGTGTTGGAAGAACTAGGCAGCACGGCAATCCGAATGCGTGTCACTCTGTCCTACTTCATCGAACCCAACCCTCCGCGACGGGGATACGTGGCTCGTTACCAATACGCATCGCACGGACTTCGCTTTTCGGTTCGTCGACCGCAGGAGACACCTGCTCAAATGCGGCAAAGACTTTCTCGAACGTATTGGGAGAAAGATGTTGACGGTAAATCAGTCCGACCGGAAAAGGGCAGCACCGTGGTCGACGATCGCTCATGGGACTTGGGGCCGGAAACGGTAGCCGTCCGTGGTTCGATCCACTCCGATTGCTGGAACGGAACCGCCGCTCAACTAGCGTCCTCAAATCTGATCGCCGTACATCCTGTCACCGGCTGGTGGCGATATCGCCGCGATCGGGAAATTGTCGAACGTAAAGCGCGGTATTCGTTGGTCGTCAGCATTTCCACGGACGACAAAGACGTCAACCTGTACGCCATGATCGCAAACGAGATTCAGACGCGAGTTGAGGCACAGGCTGTCGGCATTGTCTCAGAAATCGCCAGTGAGTAGTTGCAACTCTGCTACCGTTTGGCAGCTGGCGAAGGATCGTTTCGGTGTTCAATCGATCGAAAACTGCCTTGTTTCTTTTTTCATCTCTAGTAAAGACTTCTTTCTTTGCGGCAAACACTAGTAAAGCAACGTTAACTAGCTGTTTCGCTCTATAAACCAGGCTGGTTTTTTGGAGCCTTTTTAGTGGAATACTGCTGCCAAAGCAGCTCGTTGTTTGTTCGGGAATAGATGCCGATAGCGGCGTCGCATCGCATCGGTTTGGTGGCCTACCCAGTCATCAATCATTCGCTGGTCTACTCCATGCGAAGCACAGCTACTGATGAAGCTGTGGCGAAAGACGTGCCAGCCGCGAAGCACTTTCCATTTGGATTTATTCACAGCAGAGGTGAAGTAGCAGCTGCCTTGATCGAAGGAGAGCTGCTCACCATCGACCGTGAAGGTGTAGCGGCTGGCTGGGCGAATCTCGAACCAAGCCCGGAGGATGGTGTCGAGCTTAGGGGAGATCGGAACTGCACGAGTTGAGCGTTGCCCCCGCACTCGTTTCTTTTCACGAATGACCAACTGGCCTGCATCAAGATCGATGTCCTCGATTTGCGAGCGGAGTAGTTCGCTGCGTCGAGCTCCGGTGTAAGCAGCCGTGGCAAACATCGGCTGCAGAAACGGTGCGATAGATCTAGCCGCTACATCGGTCAAAAACTCTTCAACCTGAGTATGGTCAAGGTAGACGCAATCCCAGTAGTCCTGGGCTTCCAAATCACTGAGCCCGCCACGGGCAACGACTCGCTCGATCTCAGCCCACGTTTTGAATGGTGGTTTCTCGTCAACCTTGGAAAATCTCAGCCTTGCGGTTTTAGGCAGTGGCTGGGAGAGAATGCCTGATTCAATCGCCCACCTCCAAGCCGTGTTTAGCGTGGCTAGTTCCTTCTTGATGGTCACCGGCCCCACCAGCTTGCCTCGCAGGCCTGGTTCGGCACTGCGAGCGTTCACGTAGGCTTGCAAGTGATTGAGCGAGAAACTGGCTGGCCGAGTGCGGATGCCTATCAATCGCTTGAGGTGCCGCAGATGGATCTGCAACATCTTCCAAGTCGACTTTTCCAGGGAGGCTTGCGGGATGCTGGCGTAGTAGCGATCGAGTAGTTCGCCTAGCAGCGGAGTCTTATCGACTTTGGCTTTCTGGCTGAAAGCTCCCGAGCTTAGCAGATAGGTTGCAAGGTCGGCTCCAGGCTCGATTACGAGTGTGCCGAGTTCGACTCGACGCAAGTTGTCTTGGAGACGAGCTAGGGCAAGATTAGCCTCGCTGAGCTCTGTGGTCTTGAGCGAGCGGGCGAATTTTTGACCGCCGTAGCGGAAGACAATTCGGTAGGTTCCGTTTCTTAATTCGATAGATGCCATGAATCACATTTTCCGTAATGGCTACGGAAAGAACCAGCGATTCAAAACCAACGTGAACTAAGTGCTGTCCCCGTTTTGTCCCCAAAATGCAATTTTGCACATTGGGGCGAGGCAAGAAATTTTTTTCGAAGTTCGTTTGACCCAATAAAAACCTGAGTGCGGATAAGAGGACTTGAACCTCCACGATCTTGCGATCACTAGGACCTGAACCTAGCGCGTCTGCCAATTCCGCCATATCCGCGCGTAAAGTTGACGTGCCCGCAATGGGAACTCGCCAGCCGAATCGACTGGGATTGAATTGTCAAAATTGCCGCTCAATTGTCAAGTGGAGCAGCGAGACACCGACCAGCTTGACCAGCGCTGTGTGACTTGCCAACCCTTGAAAACTCTTGCAAAATGAGTGGGTACAGCTCGACTCGGCACTTCTCGCGGCGTGTCGCACGGGCATGGTTGAATTCCACATGCAGGGAATATAGGGAGCAGTTAAACATGGAACCCAGTGCAATACCATCTTCAATGTCTCAACCGCACACAGGTCGACTAACGATCCATTGGCTGGCTTTTTTCTGGACATGTTGGCTGTGTGGCCTGGCTAATTGTTTGCCGTGCGGCGGATTGTCTAGCGCTTCTCTGTGGGCTCAAGAGCGAAGCCGCACGCCAGAAGTTACGGAATTAATCCTTGGGGCGGAGCGACTGTCGGCCGCCTTTCGCATGGTGGCCAAAAAGTTGAAGCCGTCAGTGGTGACAATTACGTCAAGCGTCGAAGTGTCGCGCGACGAACTACGGGGCCGCGGCAACGAGGCGTTTGCTCTCCCTCCTGGCTTCGAAGACTTGCTCCCCGATGAATTGCGGGATCAACTTCAGAACAGGCGGCGATTGGCACCGCGTGCGAATGAGGATGAACGAGAACAGCGTAAAGAAAAAGTGCAAACCGGCATGGGCTCGGGGGTTATTTTTACAGAGGATGGTTTCATTCTGACCAACAATCATGTGATCGCCGACTCGGATGCCTTGCAAGTTGAATTGAGCGACGGGCGAATCTTCACTGCCACAGTGATCGGTTCGGATAATTCCAGCGATGTGGCCGTGTTAAAAATCGATGCGACGGGATTGATCGCTGCGGAACTCGGCGATTCAACGGCGATGGAGGTTGGGGACTGGGTACTGGCGATTGGCAGCCCCTTTGGACTCGATCAAACCGTCACGGCTGGCATCATCTCCGCTACTAACCGTCAGACTGGAATTATCCCAGGTGGTTACGAGGATTTCCTGCAAACCGACGCGGCGATCAATCCAGGTAATAGTGGTGGTCCGTTGGTTAGCCTGCGCGGCGAAGTAATCGGAATCAACACCGCCATCAACTCGCGGAGTGGAACAAACGCGGGAGTTGGGTTTGCAATCCCGGCCAATATGGCGCGACGGATCATGGATGACCTCAGACGTGAAGGTCGCGTGGTACGCGGATTCCTAGGAGCGACGCTGGGAGAAGTAACGGTAGGGAATGCACCACGACTACGGCTTCCCCCGGGCGTGTTGCGTGGAGCCTTGATCACTCATGTTACGCAAGGAGAACCCGCCGAACGAGCCGATTTGCGCGCCGGGGATGTGGTGGTGGCGATCAATGACACTCCCATAACATCGTATGCGCAACTGCGAAACATGGTGGCGCTGTCGCGTCCGGGTAGTCAGCTTCGGTTCGAAATCTATCGTAGCGGTGAAAAACAAGTGTTAAACGTGGTGGTAGCGGAGCAGTCCAAGGATAAGCTAGCTGCCATGGTCCAGCACACCGAAATACCTGAGTTGGGAATTGCCGTAGAACGTTTGCCCCCGCAGATCGCCGAAGAGTTGCTGTCCAAGGCTGATGTCAAAGGAGTGTTAGTGACCGACGTTTCCCCGGGAAGCCAAGCCTTGCAGCTGCACATGCGCGCTGGCGACATTATCGTCCGCATCAATGAGACCGACATCGAATCGCCAGCCCAACTTAAGAGTGTGATGGAGCAGGAACGCGAATTCACGCTGACCATCCAACGTGGTAGTCGGCTCATAACCATCCGCGCGATTCGTCGGTAGTTAGCAACCGTCATGCCATCGTCGCTGACCGCTCCGCCGGTCAGTCGCTTCGAGGGTGCCCGCTAGGTTGTCGCTACCGATAGGCCATTCGCGAAATGCACTGACGGGCGGAGCGATCAGCGACTATGGGGCCAAAACGTGAGCGCTTACGCGGCGAAGAGATCGGCTAATTCAGGCTGGACGACGAAATGATCGGCGCAGCGTTCGGCCAACGCCGAAATCGTCAGCAGTGGATTGCAGGCGATCGACGTGGGGAGCATGGCTCCATCGATGACATATAGTCCGGCATGCACTCGGGGTTCCCCCGGCCGGCTACCTGCATCACCACCACAGCCCGCATCGAAGACTTGCCCTTTGTGATTCACCACGCCGTAGGCTGGATCGTCGGACATGGCGCAGCCTCCGAGCGGATGGACAGAGATCAGGCGATCACCAAATATTTTTAGGTATTCGTATTCGCCACCAAGCGCTTCGGCCACGCGCGCGAACTCGCCGCGAATGAGTTTGCGATAGTCGCTCTGCAGCAGCGCGGGCCAACTGACTTGTGCGAAACCCCGTTCATCCAAGAACATACGTCCTTCGGCACCGTCATGCCCCATGCCGAGCAAAATCAATGTCTGGTCGAGATCGGGATCGCGTTTGAGAATACCCAAGGCATTGGCATAAGCCCGCGCGGCGGCACCGTCTTGAATCAAGATACGACCGGCTAAAGAGCGATTGGGGTAGGTCAAGTTCGTTTGAATAGTTGGCCCCACTTTGGCGCGGTCGGTGGGATAAGCCGCGAAGCCACCGATGCCCGTGGTGTATTGGCTCTTGCGAATGAACCCCAATGCGTCGCCGTTACCAGTCCAACTGCATCCCAAGCGGTGTGACAACTGAAGGCTAGCGGATTGGGAGCGCATCAAAATTTCGCTACTGCCGAGACTCCCGGCACCGAGGATCAGAGCGCGGGTGGTGGTGCTTCCGTGGCAGTTGCGATAGCCCCCTTCACCATCATCCAGGTAGTGGGTGAAGTGTACGCGGTAGTAACCATCAATCTTCTCGATACGATGCACTTCGGTCTGTGTGTAGAACTCTGCGCCAGCGCGCCGCGCGATTGGCAAATAGTTTTGGGCCAATGTGTTTTTGGCTCCCACGTTGCAACCCGACAGGCAATCGCCGCAGTCGATGCAGGCGCGTTGCACCATCCCCTGGCGATTGAGGACCGGGAGTTCGCATGAAGCAGCGCGAGTCACAGTGAGCTTGGCCGCTTCGTAATGGGCACCACTGGCAGCCAGGTATTCGAAGACCTTGCGCTGCGCCACCATCTTATGAGTGTGATCGTACGGTTCGCGCGCCACTCCCAATTCGTACTCGGCCAGTTCATAGTACGGATCTAGAAACTCGCGACTACGCAAGGCGGCGGGCCAAATCGCCTGCGTGAAAACATCGGCATCGGGACGCAAGGCCACGTTGGCATTGATGAGCGAAGAGCCACCCAATCCACATCCACTGAGAATCGAGATCTCCTCGAACTGGTGAACGTTAAATAGTCCGGTTGGCTTGTTGATCGTTCCTTTATTTCTTCCCGAGAGATCCAATCGCGCTTCATCGAGCAGATCAGGGAGTCGATCGGGAAAGGTTCCAGGGACCCATTCGCGGCCGCGCTCCAGCACGCCCAGACGCGAACCCGGCTTGAGACGCGTGGCAATGCGCGCTGCCGAAATGGATGCACCATAACCCGAGCCGACAATCAGCACTTCGAATTGCCACGGCACGCCACGCGGAAAGGTGTGCAGGAGACCGCCGACTGGGGCGGACATTTGCCCGCCAAACTGAGCCATGTTGCGCTGATAATCCTGGATGGCTCGTTGTTTAAAGACGGAGTCTCCCGTCGATCGGCGACCGAGCACACGCCCCACTGAGCCTGGGCCTGGATCGGCCTTCGCGGCAGTGCTGGCAGCCATAGATCCCGCAACGGCGGCCACGATCTTTCCAAGTAGCTGCCGCCGATCGAGAGTGCTGCCACCGCTCTTGGCCGGTGGAGAGGGGCTAAGTGTGTGAGTTGGCTCGGCTGGTCGGGCTGGCTGGCGCATGTCTTTAGAGCTAGCAAAGTCGATTGAAAATTGAGACTTAGTAGCACTTATCGACACGTCAAGACCGACCTCCCCCCGATATGCGGCACGAACCTAATAAGCCACCCAGACTACCTATCGTCGTCGTTTCATCAGCGGAAATATCAGCTCGACGCGCCAGCGAGTGGGTCTCCCGTTTTGCCGATTCTCGTCGAATGCGGAACCCAAATGGCAACGACCCACTCGCTAGCGCGTCGAGCTGATATTGGGAGCGGCGGGCCACTTTAAGCTAGAGTAAGATTGGCGTGAAACGGCTCTCATCCTCATCGCGACGTTCCCATTCGCGTCGGATCTCGCGGAGCCCATACGCGCACATCTCGAATTTTTCGCTCATCCGTTGCAGTAGTTCGCTCGTTTCCGGCGGATCATCACTGGCGATGGAGCTGGCGATTTTATAGGCTCGCTTGCCTTGCGCGCAATAGTTGACGAACTGATCCTTCTTATCGGCAGACTGCATTTCCCGCAGTGCTTCGGGATAAACGCCCGACCAAAAGAGCGTGAAGTCTCCGATGTGTCGATGGACTTCGCGTCGGGCTGTGCCAATCCGCTGCTCGGCTTCTGAAACTAGCGTGACGACTTCCGTGGCAGGTCGACCGTCAATCTGACGAACCTTTTGCAGGTTATCCAGACGGGTGAATCGCACCAGTAGCTCGCTAACGTAGTCGACCATCTGAGTGTCGGCCACACCGAGCTGCGAATGAAAGACGAATTCTGTCAAGCCAACAAAGAAGCGCTCAAGTGTTGGTCCGGCTTCGTCAGAAGTCATGGCAAATCTCCCACTGTTGGAACCGTTTTGCGCACCGCTACATCTACGTTAATTGCCTAGTCACCGGCGTGTCAAGTAAGAAATGGGCCCAAACAAGCGAATTTGTAGGGTGGTGCTGCGGTCGCCAGACCGCAGGGAATCCACGTTCTGGCGAACGTAGCTACGACTGTTCACGTTCTGGCGAACGTGGCTACGACAATTATTTCCCGAACGATGCTAATTGCCCCGCTGAGTCCCCAATGTTGCATTGCACCAGCCCATCAGTGACAATATGCGCTCCGGATAGTCCGACCACTACGGCTTCGACGAACGTCGACGAATCATCACCTTGTACGAGATTTTTCATTATGTCCACCAGACACAAACTTCCACTGCTTTGCCAACATTGCATGCTCTGTGCAGCATTGACTGTCGCTACAGCAATCGCTCTCAACCTCGACAGCCGTGAATTGACCGCCGCAGAAATCGCTTTTGAACGCGTACAGTTGAGTGATCAGTTTCATAGTGAGGGAGGGACGCACGGCGACTACGATGGCGATGGCAATGGGGATGTGGCGGTAGGTCCATGGATTTACTACGGCCCGACATTTACTGAGAAGTCTCAGTTCTATAAGGGTGATGCCTTTCCACCTGAAAAGTATTCTGAGAATTTTCTGATGTACTCCAGCGATGTCAACGCGGACCAGCGCCCCGACATCCTGGTGCTCGGCTTTCCCGGCAAGGAGAGTTGGTGGTATGAAAACCCTGGGCCAGCCGCGCGTCAGCAACTGTGGACGCAACACGTGATGCTTGATTCGGTCGACAACGAATCGCCATTGATCGCGGATATCGACGGTGATGGCCTGGACGATTTGATTTGCAGTTCCAAAGGGCACTATGGCTACGCCACTCATGCCGGACAGTCTCCGAGCGACATGTGGCGATTCGTGCAAGTCTCACCCAACAATGGCTACCAACGTTTCACGCATGGCCTTGGGATTGGCGACGTCAACAACGATGGCCACCAAGATCTACTCGAAAAGGATGGCTGGTGGCAGAATCCAGGCAAGGCAAATGCAAAGGATCAAACAGCCGATCCGGCTTGGCAATTCCATCCCTTCGCATTTGCCACTGGTGGAGCGCAAATGATGGCCGTCGATCTTGATGGCGACGGTCGCAATGAAGTCCTCACCGGCTTAGTAGCGCACGGTTACGGCTTGGTCTACTACAAGGCTCTCACCCCAGATGCAACCCAGTTTGAACGCGTCGAGATCATGACGGACGATGCGTCGACCAGTCCCGTGGGGTTGGCGATCAGTCAGCTCCACGCCATGGACCTGGGAGACATCAATCGCGATGGACTCCCCGATATTGTGACAGGAAAACGTTGGTGGGCGCATGCCAACAAGGATGACGGCAATTCGCAACCCGCGACACTGCTGTGGCTGGAGCTGCAGCGAAGTGGCCCACGCGTGCAGTTCATACCGCATGTGATCGATAACAGCAGCGGGGTGGGTACGCAGATCACAGTAGGGGATGTCAATGGGGACGGACTGCTCGATATCGTGTCCGGTATCAAGCGTGGCGCCTATCTGTTTCTTCAACGCCCCGCCGATCTTCCCACGGAACAAGCGCTCATTCCCGAACAGGCCACCGCAGATGCGTTCGGCCAACGCCCAGCGACCGAGTTCGCCAAGCTCGAAGGGACCGACGCATTTGTCCCAGCCTTAGATGGTCGGCCATTGAACTTTAGTTTTGAAAGCGAGCGACTCCAAGATTGGGAAGCCCGCGGTCCCATGGCCGCTAGTCTGCAAAACGAAGTGAAAGGGAGCCAGTCCTCCGGCCAACACTCCATCGATACTGGGTCGAAGACTCCAGCCTTGATTGGCGAGTTAATTAGTCGTCCATTCAAGTTAGCCCACCGTGAACTAAGTTTCCTATTGGGAGGCAAGTCCGCTCCGGAAGCGCGCGTGGAGTTGATCGATGATGCGACCGGCATCGTGTTGGCGTCACTTAGTCCCACCACGGAAGAATTGCAGCCGGTCCATTTTGAGATTGGTCCGTTCAAAGGTAAACAAGTTCGTCTGCGCATAATCGATCATGCCAACGAAGCCTACTTGCAAGTCGACGATTTTAGATTGCAAGAGTAGTCGCTCAACTTTGGGACGCTCATATCGAAAATTGCGTTCCTGCGCGATAAGCGGGGGAGGGGACGAGCATCATGCAGTTTGAGGCATGGCAGTTGCTTCAATCTGCACTTGTTCGACGATATGCCCTGCATCTCGCACGTTTCGAATGGCCGAGTTAATTGCGGCTTCCAACGAGCCCGCCTCACGGTGGAAGTCGATTGTGAAAACACCGTTGCATGTGCCCGGGGATCCGTCGTCGCAACCACATTCAAACAGCTTATCGGCCATCTCTTCCGATAGCTCCAACGGACCCTTGAGCACTAAACTGAATTCATACTTGTTCATCCTTACTTCTTTTTCCAAAACTACCTATCGCGGCAGCGATCAACGGCTCGCCGAATGTCTTTTGCATGGTCTTCAGGGCTGCGTGGGGTGGAATAAATCGCTTTGACACACCCATCCCGCTTTTGTAGCGGATAGTAAACCCGCCCCCAAATGTGGGCTCGCGCGTCTGCCTTAGCATCGTGCGGTAAATAGCTGTCGTAGCTACGTTCGCCAGAACGTCGATTCCCTGCGGTCTGGCGACCGCAGCTACGTTTAAGTTCGGACAGTTATTTCCCGCACGATGCTTAGCTACTCGCCATCCTCGCGATTCGGCGTACTCAATCGCTTGCCGGATATGCTTGTTCGGGGTGATCGACCAATTCGGCTCCTTCAGTATTTGCTTACTTACTACCATATTGTAGCATTTGAGTTTTTCATGGCAAATTGCCAAGACTTGCAACTTGATTCGTTGTGACGGGTGATGGCCATCCTTTACGTGGAGAATGTTTGCTTCATCATTGGCGTGAATTCGCGTCATTCGCGGGCAAATGGGCAATTGTCAAAACCACACCCGGGATTCACAGGCTGACTTTTCGGATTGCGAATCTGGGGTTAAGATAGAGGGGACAGGTTTGCACGCCGCTCTTTTTCAATCTTAGCCTAAACTTCATTCAGGCACTTCATCCAGGAATTGTGATGAGTATCGCTCTATCGTCGTTGAACGTTGCGCCCACCAAGGCCCCCAGCCCATTGGATTTTACAGACGGGTTCATCCGTCGACATATCGGTCCATCGCCGGATGAAATCGAGCAGATGCTGGCTGAACTGGGTTTCGATTCGCTCGATGCGCTCTCCACTGCGCTGGTACCTGTGGACATTCGACTCGAGCGGCCACTCGACATTCCAACTCCACGCGGAGAATTCGAGTTTCTGAATTCGCTTCGATCGATTGCGGCTAAGAATAAAATCTATCGCTCCTGCATCGGTCTCGGTTATACCGGGACGGTCACGCCACCCGTGATTCTGCGGAACGTGCTGGAGAACCCCGGCTGGTACACACAGTACACTCCCTATCAAGCCGAAATTGCCCAAGGTCGACTTGAGGCGCTATTGAATTTCCAAACGATGGTTGCCGATTTGACCGGTTTGGAGTTGGCGGGAGCTAGTCTGCTGGATGAACCCACCGCAGCGGCCGAAGCCATGGGGATGTGCTTGGCGATTGGCGGTCAAAAGAAGCGTGGTTTTTATGCCAGCCAAGATTGCCATCCACATACATTGGCACTATTGCAAACGCGCGCTCCCGGACTGGGGATCGAACTGAAGATTGGCCCACCGACGGATATCGATTTTGCTCACGCGGAGAATGAGTTTTGCGGTGTGCTGTTGCAGTATCCAACCACTGATGGACGTATCGAGGACTACACGGCTATCGCCGCGCAAGCGAAACAAGCGGGGTGTCTTGTCGTGGCCGCCGCCGATCTGCTGGCGCTCGCGCTGATCAAGCCGCCTGGTGAGTGGGGAGCGGATATTTGCGTTGGGAGCGCGCAGCGCTTCGGCGTCCCCATGGGCTTGGGGGGACCGCATGCGGCATTTATTTCGACGCACACTGAATATGCACGAAAACTCCCCGGTCGTATCATCGGCGTTTCCAAGGATGCACAGGGGAATCGTGCGCTACGCATGGCCATTCAGACGCGCGAACAACACATTCGCCGCGATAAAGCGACCAGCAACATCTGCACGGCTCAAGCCCTACTGGCCATCATCAATTCGTTTTATGGTGTGTACCACGGTCCAGAAGGACTCAAGTCGATCGCGGGGCGGATCCATGGGTATACCTGTGCGTTAGCCGAAGGCTTGGAGCGACTGGGGCACACGCTCGTTTCCGCCAGCCGTCACGCGACTGATAAAGAGTCGCCGCTCTACTTCGACACCATTCGCATTCGCTTGGGTAAGGGGCGGGCTCACGCGGCCCGCCAAGTTGCCGATGCTGGGCGCGAACGACATATCAACTTGCGAGAGTACGAGGATGGTAGTCTGGGAGTGACCCTGGATGAAACCGTCGACCATACTTTGGTTGCCGATTTGTTGGCTGCCTTCAATTTCGGACATTTCACCGGCTTCGACATCGACGACTTGTTCGCCGAAGCCGAACGCAAAGGAACAGTGGGCCTAGCTAAATACGCGCGGACGAGCCCCTTCATGACGCATCCGGTCTTCAATAGTTACCACAGCGAGACTGAGTTGCTGCGGTATATCTTCAAACTGATGAATCGCGATCTATCGTTGGCGCACAGCATGATCGCGCTCGGTTCGTGCACCATGAAACTCAACGCCACCAGCGAGATGATTCCGGTGACCTGGCCCGAGTTCAGTAACATTCATCCGTTTGCCCCCGATACTCAATGGCGTGGGTACACGCAAATGTTTCGACAACTCGAACGTTGGCTAGCTGATATCACTGGTTTTGCTGCCGTAAGCTTACAACCCAATGCAGGCGCTCAAGGAGAGTACGCAGGTCTGTTGGTCATTCGCGCTTACCACGAACGCAACGCCGCCAAGCTGGGGCAAACCAATCAGCGCAACGTCTGCTTGATCCCCACCTCGGCTCATGGTACCAATCCCGCTTCGGCAGTGATGGCTGGTATGACAGTGGTCCCGATTCAATGCGATGCGCGGGGAGATATCGATCTGGCGGATTTACGTACCAAAGCTGAGCAGCATAGCGCGCAGTTGGCCGCGCTGATGGTCACCTATCCGTCCACGCACGGCGTCTTCGAGCCCACGATTCGCGAAGCGTGTGAAATAATTCATGCTAGTGGCGGCCAAGTTTACATGGATGGCGCGAATATGAATGCGCAAGTCGGATTGACCAGCCCCGGTCGCTGCGGCGCAGATGTTTGCCATTTGAATTTGCACAAAACCTTTTGCATTCCGCACGGCGGCGGTGGACCAGGAATGGGACCGATTGGCGTCGCGGAGCAGCTAGTTGATTTTTTGCCCGGTCATCCAGTGCAGCGTCCCGACACGGCTGGGGAATTTGCGATTGGGCCAGTTTCTGGTGCTCCTTATGGAAGCGCCAGCATACTTACGATCAGCTACGTCTATATCGCCATGATGGGAGGCGAAGGTCTGAAACTCGCGACGGAAACGGCTATCCTGAATGCCAACTACATGGCCAAGCGGCTGCGCGAGCACTTTGATGTGCTCTACACCGACAAGCAAGGCTACGTGGCGCACGAGTTCATCGTCGACTGTCGCAAGTTTGAGAAGACGGCTGGAATTAAGATCGAAGATATTGCCAAGCGATTAATGGATTACGGCTTCCATGGTCCGACCATGTCGTGGCCCGTCCCTGGGACATTGATGATCGAGCCGACCGAGAGTGAATCGAAAGTGGAGCTCGATCGCTTTTGCGATGCCATGATCGCGATTCGGAAAGAGATTCAAGACGTAGCCGACGGCCAACTCGATCGCGAGAACAACCCACTTACCAACGCACCGCATACAATGTTTGTGGTCGGCAGCGATGATTGGGACCGTCCCTATTCGCGCGAGCAAGCGGCCTGGCCCATGCCTTGGTTGCGCGACGCAAAATTCTGGCCCACGGTAGGCCGTATCGACAACACCTACGGCGATCGCAATCTAGTTTGTAGCTGCCCACCGATGAGCGAATACGAATGATTGCCCGCTAATTGCGCGAATGAGCGCGAATCAAGGTTGGTGGCCAAGTGAGTCAAGCTAGCCGAGTGTGAAGGATTTAACCGGCAAGAGCGACTCACCAATCAGGAATCACTTTGTAGTCGGAGCTAGCATCCGCAGCACGCGTTCAATCTCTGCATGAGTTTTTTTGTTGGCCCGTACAAACAAATTGACTCGACCGTCATCTTCATTGACCGTGCGAAGCAACTGCACGACAGGGCGATTCCCCTCCACGTTAGCGAGGCTGTCAGCTAGCTTTTGCAACAATTCCGCCAAGTCAGTTCCCAGGAATAGTGTGGACTCAATTTCATATCGAAGAGGGATCATCTCAAGCTCTACGACTGCTGGCGTCGTTACGAATAGCAGTTCGTGTTTGTAAACATAGTCGAGTTGCAATTCGGACAAAATTAGATTTAGCTTACTCCGCAAAGAGATCGGAGGGACAGATAAAGTGACCGGTAATTCTGGATTGATGCCTGCCTGTTTTAGCGCATCAGAATCAATCGCAATTGCGACGAACTGCTCGTCCGCCAACCGTTCCAGCACCTTTGAAAGCGGAATCGCTTCGAATTTCGCCGACGAACTAGACCCCAGAGCCTTGCTAACTTTGTTAAAGGACTCGGTTCCGCTGATCGTAAGCTCGAACTGTATCGTTCCGGAAGCCGATTCTTGATCGCCGATGGACGCGCGATCAGCCGCCTGCAAATACTGCATCGGCGCCCATGCCATGATGACAATGCAAGTAAGTCGCCATGCAATGCGAAGTGAGGAACTCATGATCTGGTTCTTTCGTAGATGAGCCGGAATATGCGCGAATTCCACTTGAAGACGCCCCACACTGTAGTGTAACCGGTGAGACACTCATCGGAGGTTTCATTTCTCGGAAACACCCTCATTCCACCAGACACTCAGGTAGCTGTGCTCGTTCTTTTTTCCTCTTAATTCCGCAACGTAGGGTCCAGAAGCGACCGCGAAATCCTGATCACCGTCGCCATCGAAGTCTCCGACAGTCAAGGCGGGATAGTAGGGTGCATCCCACTCCAGCGTGTAGCGGTCGAAGTGTCCCAATTCTGTTTGCAACAACAGGACAATCGAAGCGAACCTGGGAGTGTTGCGTGGAAGTGTCGTGGAGGGGAGTGCGGCAGACACCACGATATCAAGTCGACCGTCATGGTTGAAGTCGGTAGCTCGCGCACAATAGGCCCCCGGCATTTCCGTCAAGCGATGGTATTGGAACTTCAGTCCGCCTAGGTTCTCCAACCATTGCACACCGTGCCAGGGGCTGACGTAGCCGTTGTCAAAGGTATCACCATTGGTAAACAGTATGTCCGCTAAACCGTCTTGATTGAGGTCGACCACCTCCATCCCACTGCAACCAAAAGTTAAATCATCCGCTTGCCAAATATTCGTGCAGGCATAACGCCGCTGGTCGTTTTGGAAAATGTTTATCGATTCGTATTCTTGACAGTGGATTGCGGCAATCTCGTCGCGACCGTCGCCATCAAAATCTTGCAGACGGATCGAAAGCGCTCCTGGGCGATCGTCGATGGTCTGTAACTGGAACTCTAGCTCTTGCACGGAAGAGTTTTCGGGCGAGATATTCTTGGCTATCTGCAGTCGTCCCACATCGCGCCATCCGAATTCGGCCACAACCAAATCTTGTTTGTCGTCTCCATCCAAGTCCGACACTAGCACGTCGCTGATGCGTCCCAAGCCCGTCAGCAATTCGACCTCGCGGTAACCAGCTCCGTCTGCCTGTGGAGCGAGCATGACCAGTCGACTCCGCTCATGATCCGAAGGCATGTAGCTGGCCAGATCCGCCACCAGTATTTCAAACTGGCCGTCGGAGTTAAAGTCACAAACTTGGGTACGCCCTGGATTCCGCAATTGCGCCAAGAGTCGTGGTGGTTTTCGATTGTTTCGCGATAAATCAATCGAGACGACTTGTCCGTATCGCATGTCTGTAGCCAACAAACTAGCGGGACCATCGCTGGCCAATTGTGTCCAGCGAATGTCGGCGATTTCCGGCAAGATCGCGGTGCCGAGAGTCAGGTGCTCAGGCACAAACTTCACCGGCACAACTCCGACCGCTTCCGGACTGGTGAGATACTCCAACTGTTGCGGTGCCCGCTGCCGAAAATAGGCCAAGGTCTGCTCCGGAGTTGGCAGCTCAAGATCTTGCCGTCCGCTCTTGGCATAAAACTCGTATCCCCGTTTGACTTCGAAGTACCAGCGATCGCGATCGAAGCTTTTGGGGTTCGGCAGGCGATGGCAATCTCCGCAAAACATTTCGACCCGGTGCTCGATTGCCGACAGTGACGCGATCTGATCTGGGACTTGCGAGTGAACTTGACTAGGCCACCAGTTCAGGCAGGGAGCGGCTAGGGCACACGGCAGCAAAATCACGCAAAATCGCTGCAACTTGGATGGTAGGCGGAATTTGCCTCCGGACGTATCGAACTGCATATAAAAAACTCTCTAACAGATAACTGTCGGCACAAATCACCTCGCGCGGCTGGCCAGTGTCGATCACAGTCGATATACTCAAGAGGCTGCCCGATTCAATAAACATACAAGCCAGCTAGTCGGGACTGACAGTTGAATCAACGAACCGCCCGCATTTCTTCTCTTCTATTATTGGCGCTCATCCCTGTCGCGCTCACGTTGGTGTGGTGGATGCGAGCCCAATCCGAGCCAACCGCCGACGCGGAGGCAAGCGCCCTGAGTCCATCAAAGGGACAGCACAGTATAGAGGAACCCGCACAGGAGGCACCGCCAACTACTCCCGCTGTCGCTTCGATCAACCTCAAGCAACGCACGGCGATGGACTCTGCCGTGCAACAGTTCCTAACCAAAGGGGACTTTGCTCAGGCACGCAGCTTAATAGCCAATTGGCAACCGCGCGGGTTAGACCCGCCGCAAACATCATACCTGATTGGAATGTGCGACTGGTATGCGGGTGACCTGAGCTCGGCGGAATCGGCTTTCAAGCAGACGTTGGCTGAAGAACGCGAGCATCCTCACGCGTTGACCTATCTCGGTTTGGTCTTAGAGCAGCAGGAACGCATCAGCGAAGCGTTACCGTTTTATCAGTTAAGATTCGCCATCGATCCGCACAATGAGCCGATTCAAATCGAATTAGCTCGCGTCCTGCGGAAACTGGGGCGATCCTCCGAAGCGGAAGAGGTGCTACCCACACCCGGCACTAAGCAGGTCTCTCGCGAACTGGCACTCGAAATGGCGGAGCGCACCTACGCCATTGGACAATACGCCGAGGCTGTCGCTTGGTTTACCGCTGCGGACCTAGAGGCCTCGCACATTGCAGAGACCCTGCGCACGGCGGCCAGCGCTCTGGCGCTAAGCGACCAGTATCAGGAGTCACAGCAGTTGTTCGCGCGCGTCGACGAGGCGCAAGCGGTTACACGGCACAGTAGCGAACTGCAGCGACGTTTGCAAATCGACCCCGGCGACGCAAAAGCTCAAGCCGATCTCCGGCAGTTGTCCCAGGACGAGCCCGTTGCTGGTTACCACTCCTCAGGTTCGACGCTATACGACACGAAATGTGCTGCCTGCCACGGACTATTCGGTGCCGCCGATGGTCGCGCCGCCAGATTTCTATTTCCGCGCCCACGTAACTTTCGTACCGAGAGTTTTCGAATGGTCAGTTCCGTCAATGCCGTCGCGGCCTCCAGTGATATCGCTGACACGATTCGTCGTGGGTTGCCAGGGACATCCATGCCAGCCTTTGGCGACTTAAGCGAACAGCAACTACTCGACTTATCCGAATTGGTTTTGCAGTTTCGACGCGACGGAATGCGTGAACAACTTACCAGCCTCGAGTCCGACGAGCAGGCAGACAGGGCAGCTCAAGAAGCGCGCATCACTGAATTAGTCACGCGGCGCACAACCCCCTCAGAACCACTTGCCATTCCGGACATGCAAACATCGCCAGAGGGGATCGACCGTGGCCGTCTAACCTTTGTCCAGCTTGGATGTGTCCAATGCCATGGTGAACCGGGAAGTGGACCGACCCAATTCCGTCTCTATGACGAGGCTGGATTGCCTTCGGTGCCACGCGATTTGGCACAGGAATTTATGAAAGGGGGCGCAGATACCGCCTCGTTGTTCAAACGCATTCGCTTAGGTATGCCCGGCACAGCTCATCCCGCGCTACAAGGCACCACAGAGCAAATCATGGATTTAGTACTCTTCTGCCGCTCCTTGTCGCAATTGCCCAAACAGACAACCACCAACCATCAACGATATCACCGCGCCATGAGAGGCTTGTAACGTTCGAGGGGTTCAATTGCAAAACTACCAGACGTGGCTTCAAAGTAGCCGCTTGGATCTCGCCTAGTCTGGAACGGAGTTTTCAATTCTCAACTGGTTGTTCCGAGCCTAACCTGCGAGCTGTTATAATCAAGGACCTCGCCAACCGGGCCTACCCCGTTTCAAACAATGTCTAGCCCCGCCGTCAATCATGCAATTTAAAAACATTTCTAACCCCGCTGCCATGACACGCTTTAAAACTATTTCAGCTTGTGTTGTGTTGCTGAACTGCCTCACCAGCGGTGCCGCCAAGTTGCACGCGGCAGATCATGAATTGCTCAGCTTCGCGCGACAACAATTGACCGATACTTATTTCTCGGAAGGAATTTCCGTAGGAGATATCAACGATGACCAAGTCAACGATGTCGTCTATGGACCGTATTGGTTCGCCGGGCCGACGTTCGAAGTGAAACACGAAATCTACTTACCTAAAGCGCAACCGATGGAAGCGTACGCGGATAACTTTTTTAGTTGGGTGTACGATTTTGACAGCGACGGTGCGAACGATGTGTTGGTCGTCGGCTTTCCTGGGACACCGGCTTATGTTTATAAGAATCCAGGTGGACAGACAACTTCGGGAGATTCCGACGGCGCAAAACCTGGCCACTGGAGTAAGTACCAAGTATTCGATTGGGTCTCCAACGAATCGCCACAATGGATCGATGTTGTCGGTGATGCACGACCGGAATTAGTTTGCACGCGCGATGGTTTTTTCGGATTCGCTAGCGTGGACTGGTCGCGGCCACTGGAACCCTGGAAGTTTCATGCCATCTCGGAAAAGGAGACTGCCACGAAATTCGGTCACGGTTTGGGAGTGGGCGATGTCAATGGCGACGGCCGGGCTGACATTTTGCATGCTGGTGGTTGGTTCGAACAACCAGCCCAGGGAGCGCTCGACGGTCGTTGGCCCAGCCACACACAAAAGTTCTCAAGCGGCGGTGGTGGTGCAGAGATGCACGCCTACGACGTCGATGGCGATGGTGATAACGATGTGATCACCAGCGAATCGGCCCACAATTTTGGACTGTCGTGGTATGAGCAACAGGCTGATCAAACTTTTACACGACATCCAATCATGGGCCAGCACGCAGCGGAAAACAAATATGGGGTCGTGTTTAGTGAATTGCATAGCGTGGCGCTGGCTGATATGGATGGTGATGGACTGAAGGATATCGTCACTGGCAAAACGTATTGGTCGCATCACCGCCAAAGCCCGATGTGGGACGCGGGGGCCGTCGTGGCTTGGTTCAAGCTGGTTCGTACAAAGACTGAGAGCGAGACGACAGCCACTGTCGACTGGCTCCCCTTCCAAGCCAACGGGGAAGCTGGCATTGGTCGACAAGTGACTGTGGCGGATATCAATCAGGATGGATTGGCCGACATCGCTACCGGCGGCATGCTGGGTGCCAACGTGTTATTGCAGACGCGCACGAAAGTTGACGCGGCTCAGTTTGCAGCGGCCCAGCCCAAGCTCTACTCCGGTCCCCCAGCGCCAGCCGCGACAAAGAAAGAAAAGGCTACAGCTCGTCCCGCGCGTTCTCCGCTGGGCGAAGATGGTCGAGCGGTCAACGCCATCGAAGGGGAAGCACTCAACGGCAAAGTGACCGGCGGTAGCACGACCCCGCAAGGGATGAAGGGCTTTGAAGGCGATCGTTGGAGTGGTGATAGTCAGTTGTGGTGGCGGGGTGCTAAGCCAGGAGATAGGCTCACGTTAGAAATTGACGCTTTTGAAGCTATCGAGTCGATCGAATTGAGCCTGACGCGCGCTCGCGATTACGCCATCATCCACCTCGAACTGGACGGTCAGCCGCTGGGTGCGGAAATCGATCTGTACAATCCCGATGTCATTACGACGGGACTATTGACCTTTCCGACTGCGAACCTTAATCGCGGTAAGCATGAACTTGCGTTTGTCATCGTGGGGGCCAATCCGCAAGCGAAAAAGTCCTACTTAGTTGGGTTAGATTTTATTCGTTTTTGTAGTGTTCAGGAAAACGTTGGACCGGCGGAGCGGTCCACGACATTGGTGGCTGATGTCGGTCCAAAAGCTGCACCTGCAGTCGACCTATCTGCCGACGAGTATCCACATCATGGGCTGGCATCAGAGGCGGCTGCAGCGGCCATGCGTGTTCCACCAGGATTCTCAGTTGCGGTCTGTGCTAGTGAACCTGATCTAAAGCAGCCCATCGCCATGGCCCTGGATGATCGCGGTCGCACTTGGATCGCAGAGGCGTACGAGTATCCGCAGCGCGCCGCAGGTGATCAAGGACGCGATCGTATTCTGATCTTCGAAGATACCAATGGTGATGGTCGCTTTGATTCGCGCAAGGTATTCGCCGAAGGGCTCAATCTAGTCAGTGGTCTGGAGGTTGGCTTTGGCGGAGTTTGGGTCGGTGCGGCCCCATATTTAATGTTTATCCCCGACGCCAATAGTGACGATCTCGCTGACACGGCACCGCAAATCCTGCTTGACGGTTGGGGCTTTCATGACACACACGAAACGCTCAATTCATTTTGTTGGGGCCCCGACGGTTGGCTGTATGGTTGCCATGGGGTCTTCACCCATTCCAATGTTGGAAAACCTGGGACGCCAGAGGACCAGCGGACGCGCATCAATGCGGGGGTGTGGCGATACCATCCGCTGCGACGCGAATTCGAAGTTTTTGCCCACGGCACCAGCAATCCCTGGGGTGTCGACTTCAACGCGCATGGGGAAGCCTTTGTCACCGCCTGCGTCATCCCTCATTTGTATCACATGATTCTTGGAGCACGCTATCAACGACAGGCTGGCGCGCACTTCAATCCGCATACCTATGCTGATATCCAGACCATCGCCGATCACCTGCACTATCTGGGGGCCACGCCGCATAGTGGTAATGGCAAATCGGACGAAGCGGGTGGTGGTCACGCGCACTCAGGTGCCATGTTCTATCAAGGAGGAGCCTGGCCCAAGCAGTACGATGGCGCGCTGTTTATGAATAATATCCACGGCCAACGCCTCAATACCGATCTGTTGAAACCAAGTGGCTCAGGTTATGTCGGCCAACATGGTCCCGATTTTCTGTTGACCGGTGATCAGGCTTCACAGATCCTCAACATGCGTTATGGCCCCGATGGACAAGTGCTGTTTATCGATTGGTACGATATGCAGGCCTGCCATCGACGCGAAGTGGAAGTGCACGATCGCAGCAATGGTCGCATCTATAAAGTTAGCTATGGAAAACAGACACCAGTCAAGGTCGACTTGCAACAACTGAACGATCTGCAGTTGGCCGAACTCTGTTTGCATGACAATGACTGGTATGTGCGGCACGCGCGTCGACAATTGCAGGAGCGCGCTTCGCAACGCAAGATCGCCATGCCTGCCATCGAGCGACTGATCGAAATCGCCACCACGCACGCCGACGACACGCGTCGCTTGCGAGCCATGTGGGCGCGGCACGCCATCGGCGTTTATGACGCGGAACTCATCGGTAGGTTGATTCAAGATAGCAGCCCGCATGTGCGCAGTTGGCTGTTGCGCTTGGTCTTGGAGCAACAACAGGGGAAGTTTCGCGAGGGACAATTACAACGATTGGCCAGTCTAGCCAAAGATGATCCGTCGCCGATCGTGCGTCGCTCGATTGCTTCGGTCGCCGATCGTTTACCGCCAGCAGATCGTTGGGCAATCGTCGAAGGGCTGACCTCTCATGCCGAGGATGCCAGCGATCACAATTTGCCGTTGATGTACTGGTATGTCATGGAACCCTTGGCTGCAGTTGATGCGGATCGCGCCATGGCCTTGGGGATGCGAGCTGGGAAGAACATTCCACTGTTGCGCGAGTTCATGTTGCGAAGAATCGGTGCCAGCGGTGATGCGCGGGCGATTGAGCATTTGGTATCAGGACTGAAAAATGTCGATGAAGCGGAGGTACAACTTTCGTTTCTCGCCGCGATACGTTCCGCGGTGAGTGGTCAACGCAGTGTGAAAAAACCCGTGGCATGGAGTGAGCTCTACGCGAACCTGAGTCGCAGTCCTAGTGAGTCCGTTCAACTGCAAGCGGCGGCGATTGGCGTTACCTTTGGTGATGCGACGGCCAGCGAACGTCTGAGATTGGAACTGGCCGATGCAGCACGCTCGCTGGCCAGTCGCTCCGCTGCGCTCGACGCTCTGCTAACCGCCAAGCAAGATGTGGTGGCGACGTTGATTGAGATCGTGGCAGCGCAAGAACAAGCTGCCGCATTGCGTGAAGCGGCCATACTGGGTTTGGCCCAGTATGACCAAGAGAACATTGCCCCAACTTTGGTTGATGCTTACCAACGGCTCAATGTGGACCAGCGACGCGCGGCCATCGCAACGTTAACGGCCCGCGCCAGTGGTGCGAGAGCGCTGTTGGTTGCCATTGGGGATCAACGCATTCCTGCCGTCGATCTGACGGCTGACTTAGCGCGACAAATTGAGTACTTTGGTGATGTAGATGTAACGCGATTGCTCAATCAACATTGGGGGCAAGTTCGCGAATCTACTGCCGAGAAGGGGGCGTTGATGGAATCGATCAAGGCGCTCGTCGAACGATCCGATTTGGCCAAGCCCGATTTAAAACTGGGACGCGCCATGTTTGCCAAGACATGTCAGCGCTGTCATGCGCTGTACGGTGTGGGAGAAAAGCTTGGTCCCGATTTGACTGGATCTAACCGCGCCAATCTCGATTACTTGTTGGAGAACATCGTTGATCCGAGCGCTGTCATGGCGCACGAATACCGTCAATCGATAGTGCTGACCGAGGATGGACAAGTGATCACAGGCATCTTGCGTGGCGAAACGGACAAGGCCGTCACGTTGCAGACCGCCGAGGCTATGGTGGTGGTACCGCTGGTCGAGATCGCCGAGCGGAGGACGAGCGAGCAATCGATGATGCCCGACAATCAACTGCAGCAATTCAGTGAACATGAAGTCCGTTCGCTAATCGCCTATCTTCGCGGCCGCGCCCAAGTCGACTTGCCGACGCCGTGATAAGGGCTCGCGCACAACACACCCAGACCCCTTTAATCTAAGTCTTTGTTGCGACATTCGACACAAAAGGATAGTTTTGGCACAACACAATAGGATAAAACCCGCACGGTTGCATAACCTAAAAGACAACGCCAAACTGTGTTTTGTTCTGGAGAGGGTCGTGGTGATCAATGTGTGGTACCTGGGTTTTACGTATATATATATACTGTTGAGCGCTTCATCTTTTTGCCGCACATTTTTTTGTCGGAAAATCGGACACTTCTCGCTGAACGCCGCCACGCACAGGCTCGTTCCCAGGCTCCTGCCTGGGAACGCACTGTCTTGGAGGCTCCGCCTCCAGCGTCCTTGGAACCAACGACACTTCGGCAGGCGGAGCCTGCAATGCATTGGGTTCCCAGGCGGAGCCTGGGAACCAG
>JBGSJT010000594.1:0-5637 GCA_041741715.1 Pirellulaceae bacterium
CGTTTGCTCGCAATGCTCATCGCTCTGGCAAACGATCAACGAATCGACTCGCCCCGCGTTCGCAGACTTCAAGACTTCCTCCAAGTCGTCAGATGCCTTGGAGTGCGCCATCGCAGTACCGAAACGTTCACCGAACTCGCTGTGGTCGGCCTTCAAATGAGGTGCAATTGCCTGGTGAGCGTGCTCGCGGAGTTCGTCAGCGGTCCATTCGGACGGGCTTCCATCGACTTTCGCGTCCACGTGAACCTTGTGCGTTGCCTCGAAATGCCCTGTCACTTCGCTGGTGGCAACGACCAATAGGGGCAATCCCGTGTTGTAGATCGCACCAGCCACTTCATCGCCGACGAGCGATAAATAGTGGTCGCGGTCGGCGTCGATCTTGTCTTCTCCCTCACCTTGGCCATGGAACATCGCGGTTGATGTTCCGGGGGCGTTAACGACACTGCGATGACTGGTGTTTTGCAGGCTTTCTTCCGGATCACTCGGCAAAACCAAATCTTCGAACTTGGCTGGCAGTGCGGTGGTTTCGACCACGTTGAGCGATTCTCCGGTAGCACGGAATAATTTGGCTTCGTCCCAGGAAAGCGAAAGCACGAAGTATTCGCCACCGGAATTAGATTCGCGAATCAATGGTTGAACAAAGAACGATTCGCCGACGCAAACCTTTTCGTCAACGGTGCGATTGAGCCGAAACATGCGGCATTCTCCCGGCCTTAAGTAGATCGCCAAGCCTTCACCTTGGTGCTGCCAGAACTCGCTTTCGTTGGGTTTGGAATCAAGACCGTCCAGGATGCTGTCGTCATGCCCAGCCGCTTTCAATTTGTAGCTGGCCTCTTTGAGCAGGTTCTTCAGTCGAATCGGTCCCTGCTGAACTTCGCGACCGCTGCGATGCGTTCGCATCAAGATGGATACGCAAATATCTCCGGTAATTGAAGCCAATGCCTTCAAATCGTCAGCTTTGAGAGTCTGTAAAGTGGTTGCGTCAGTCGTGGTGGTCATGAGAAATGCCCTTGTAAGTGTCGCCGTGGTTGACTCAACCACGATCTTCTAAGTGTGCGGTTGTGACAACCGCGACTACCGACTATGTAGCCAGTGCAAACTTGATGCCGCTGTTGAATTCCACCATCTCGTGGAATGGGCGTGGGGATACATCCACACCCAGGATCGTCGCGCCCAGCATGGCCCTCAGCACCGTCACCGGCAAAGTGATCCTTCCCTTCAGCCTGGCCAGGCGCCTCCTTACCGTGCTCGGCGGGTCCAATAGTAGCCACCACCCCCACCGAACAGCACGAATAACACAATGATTAAGATGATCCACCCCATGGTACTCATAATATCTCCTTCAATTTGGTTGAAACAAAATCGCACTTTCAACGCCGTCTGATTCCGGTGTTAAAACCATCCTATCCGCGGCAACGTTTTGTGAAATCGAGTATTCAACCAAAAGATCATGGTGGAAAGCATTAACCGCATCCTGCGTGATGACGCCAGCACGGTCACCGCAGAAGATGTATTTACTTTTACATCGAGCGTGTAGCCACTAGCCGATGAGACCAGTAGTCGGAGTTGTTCTTGTGCCCCCGCCAATGTCGTTATTGCGATGGCATCGCAAGGCAAACTCCAACGGTCGCAGGTGTTTCGTGAAAGTCCACGTCAACGCCCTGGGTGGACAGGACGCTTTTCGCTTTGTCGCTGTCATCTGCAGCTCCATAAACTACCAACAACAGTTGTTGATAAGTGTGATTATCCGAAACCTCGACGTTTCTGAGTATCGGGACATCGCCGAAAGCAACATGGCGGATTCCGCTAGTGTGCGAAAATTTTTTCTGCGGACCTCGCAAACGATTGGTCGAATCCGCCACTTCGTTATCAGGTCATGCTCGATGGGTAGTTCAGCCGGCGCTTCTTACAATTCAGCTACATACAGGGAGTGATAATCATATAGCCACAAACAATTAAGAAGGCAATTCTTATGTCTGAGATGGATCAATCCAAAAAAGTTGCACAGGACGGATTGAAGGATGCGTTCGAGAACATTCGCGGTACGTTGAAGAAGTTCAAAAAGGCTTCCGCTTTGATGTTCATCGCGTTGTTTGCGCTACTGGTGACCTTCTGGACTGGCTGGTTTACCGTCCAACCTGAAGAGACTGGCATCGTGCAACGTTTTGGGAAAGTTATCGGCACCGCCGATCCGGGCCTGCATTTTAAAATCCCGTTCGGCATTGATACCGTTCGTCTGGTGCCGACCGCCCGCGTACTCAAGGAGGAGTTTGGCTTCAGGACCCTGGCCAGCGTGCCCGGCCAGAAGACGCAATACAATCCAGGTGATGAATACACAGATGAGTCGTTGATGTTAACCGGCGATCTCAACGTGATCGACGTCCAGTGGATCATCCAGTACATCCCTCAGTACGGCATCGAACTGGTGGACGTGCGAATCAAGCGTTTCGACTACGTGGAGAGCGTCCGCGAGAAAGTCTACGAGCGTATGATCTCGGAACGCAAACGTATCGCTGCACAGTTCCGCTCGGAGGGAGAAGGCCTGAGCGCAGAGATTCTCGGGACCATGGAAAAAGAATTGAGCAATATCCGCTCCACCGCTTACCGCAAGGTGCAAGAGATTCAAGGGATGGCCGACGCGGAAGCAACCCAAATTTACGGTCTCGCATACAATCGCGATCCAGAATTCTGCTCGTTCCTACAAACCCTCGAGAGCTACAAAGAGCGCGCTAATCCGAACTCGGTAATGCTTCTCACTACAAAGAGCGACTTCTATAGCTATATCAAGAGTGCGACAGCACCAACCGCAGAACCGCCGACCCCGACACTGGGTGATTCCATTCCGATGCTGTCCAGCAAGTCACAATCAGCTGAAACAAGCGAAATACGAATATCCTGTCCTCCGATAAATATAGGAACTTGAAAGTGCTACTGAAATACTTTTACGATCAGGCACTCGCTCACGCCTCTTACATGGTCGGTTGCCAGAAAACAGGTGAAGCGGTTGTGATCGACGCGGCTCGTGATATTCAGCAATATCTGGACGCGGCGGCGGAAGAAGGGATGAAGATCGTTGCTGCCGCAGAAACGCACATTCATGCGGACTTCGTGGCAGGTTCGCGAGAACTAGCCGAACGAGCCGGTGCGAAGCTCTTTCTGTCTGACGAAGGGCCGGACGACTGGAAGTACACCTACGCGAGGGGTTATGACTCGCAGTTGCTCAAAGACGGCGACAGTTTTTACGTCGGCAAAGTCAAATTGACTGTCCTGCATACGCCGGGGCACACGCCAGAGCATGTCTCGTTCATGTTGACCGACGAAGGCGGCGGCGCGTCCGAGCCGATGGGTTTGTTCACGGGCGACTTTGTATTCGTCAACGCGGTGGGTCGACCGGATTTATTGGAGACAGCCGCCGGTGTCGCAGGGAGCGCGGAATCGGGTGCTCGCGATCTATTTCATTCGGTTGAGGAATTCAAGAAACTCGCCGGACATCTACAAGTCTGGCCTGCTCACGGGGCGGGGAGTGCTTGCGGGAAGGGATTGGGCGCGATTCCGTCCAGCACGGTTGGCTACGAATTGTTGTACAATCCAGCGATGCAGTTCGACGACGAGCAAAAGTTTGTTGACTACATTCTGGCTGACCAACCTGAGACGCCGCCCTACTTCAAAATCATGAAGCGAGTGAACAAGGAAGGCCCGAATCTGTTGTCGGAGCATCCGGCAGGTGGCCAATTGGGACTTGGGGAACTGAAGGCCGCACTCGCCTCTGAGAAGGAAGTAATTGATACTCGGAACCAACACCTGTTTGCAAAAGGTCATGTTCCCAAAACGATTTTGATTCCCAGGGAAATGCTGGGCGAGTGGGCGGGTTGGCTGGTCGACTACGAACAACCGTTGTATGTCATCGTTGGCAAGCACGAACGGGACGAGGCCGTTCGCATCTTGCAGAAGATCGGCATTGACGTGATCGCCGGTGTAGTCGACGCGGATGCGGTTTCGGACGCGGGGCTGAACACGCAGTCGTATCCGGAAAAGTCTCCGCAGGAGATCGCCAAACAAGTTGCCAATGGCGAAGTTCGCTTCGTTGACGTCCGCAGCCAAAGCGAGTGGAACGAAGGACATGTTCCACAAGCCGAGCATCATTTCCTCGGCAAACTGCAAGAAGAAGCGACTTCGCTTGAAACGGATCGTCCGATTCTGACGCAGTGTCGAACCGGAGTTCGCTCGGCGATCGCGGCCAGCATTTTGCAAGCTAACGAAATCGAAAACGTTATCAATCTGGACGGCGGTTTTTCAAGGTGGGAAAGCGAAGGCTTGCCGGTTGAAGAACCCGAACCGGCAATGAGTTCGTAAACCGTGGCTGCGGCTTTCAGTCGCAGCGCAACACTGCGGGTGAAAGCTGCAGCCACTTAAGAAAGAATCAATGATTGAGTTTTTAATGCAACCGTGGCCGTGGTGGTTTTCGGGAATCCTGATCGGCTTGACAGTGCCGCTGCTTTTTGTGCTTGCTGGAAAAGCGTTTGGAATCTCTACGAGCTTACAACAGGCGGGCGCGATGTGCGCACCGTGCAATCTGGACTACCTGAAAAATCACAAATGGCGATCAGGTATCTGGACGCTGGTTCTCGCGGGCGGAATTGCGCTGGGCGGTTTTATCGCTGTGCGGTTCCTGTCATCGGAACCGATCGAGTTTCTGCCTGAGTCTTTCTACAGCGTTGGTGGTGCAGTTCGATCGCTGATCGGCGGAGTGCTGGTTGGGTTCGGCACGCGTTACGCAGGTGGTTGCACTTCGGGCCATTCGATAACGGGAATTGCGAATCTGAACTGGCCGAGTCTCGTCGCCACGATTTTCTTTTTCGTCGGCGGATTGGCAGTGACATGGGGCTTGGGCGGTCTGATTTTCGGAGGGATCACACAATGAACGATACAACTCCACAAACAAACGATGAAGTCTTGAAAGTCAAGTCAGCCAACCAGACTGAGGAAAACTCCGAACAGAAAGCTGATTCGTTTCCTAGTGTATCAACGCTTATCGCTGTTCTGCTGGTCGGCACCTATTTCGGAATCGTGTTAACAAAATCGGAGGTCGTTCGCTGGCAGCGGGTTCACGACATGTTTCTGTTCAACGAGCCGTTCATGTACTTGATTATCGGCACTGGCGTTGTCGTCGCGGGCATCGCGATGCTCATCTTGAAAGGAGCCAACGCGAAATCCGTTCAGGGCAAAAAAATCAAATACGAACCGAAACCGTTTCACACCGGCGTGGTGCTGGGCGGAATGATTTTCGGAGCCGGTTGGGCGATCACGGGAGCCTGTCCCGGCCCGATTTACGCACAGATCGGCGGCGGCGCATGGATTGCACTGTTCACACTCGCCGGAGCAATCGGCGGAATGTTTCTTTATGCATGGCTAAAACCCAGGCTTCCACATTAACTGATGGATGCGCCATGATTCCCCAATGGGTCAACTCGATTTCGCCGCTCGCCGCGACGTTGCAAGACTACAGACGCGAACAATTCGTTGGTGACCTAGTCGCCGGGTTGATCGTGGCCATCATGCTCGTCCCTCAAGCGATGGCCTACGCGATGCTTGCCGGTTTGCCTCCGCAAGTCGGGTTGTACGCAAGCATTGTTCCCT
>JBGSJT010000595.1:0-16145 GCA_041741715.1 Pirellulaceae bacterium
ACCCTAGTTCCCCCCATTGAAAGTTGTTCAAGTTGAACCCTGCATCCCAGCGTATTTGACCACTAGTGCAGCGTTACAACTTCGAATTGGAGTTCTTCGTAGTAACATCGCGCAGGGAGTCTACGTTCTGGCGAACGTAGCTACGACTGTTATTTTCGGAACCATGCTAAGCATTGATCGGAAAATAAGTGTCCGATCTTAAACGTAGCTGCTGTCGCCAGACGGCAGGGAGTCTACGTTCTGACGAACGTAGTTACGACTGTTATTTTCGGGACCATGCTAAGCAGTACAGATCCAAGCATGTCAAAATGATTTTTCGCGAGTTCATTTGACAGCACGACCGATCATGTAGTTTCGAGTCACATTGGCAGGTTGATCGCGTTCAGGCTCGACTCTAGCTTGCAAAAGTCAGGGAAAAGGGTTGCTGAATACTTCTTTGCTCTCAATGGATTGGGTTTTGGGCTTCCAGGAGCTTTTTGGCACACCGTTTGATACATCTTGCGTTATGGCGTCAGGACCCAACCGTGGTGGAGAAGGCCTCGCTGGCGTAGGGCTCGTTCAAAGGGTTATGGCAATGAGTAAGTGGTTATTAATTTCGTGTCTGTCGCTCGGTTTGGCACTAGCTGGATCGAATGTTCAAACAGCGCAGGCGCAGTATGGCTACGGTGGTCACTGCCACAGCCATCATGGGCACTACGGTGGTGGCTATGGCGTGGGGTATGGAGCTGGTTATGGCGGATATAGCCGTAGCTACTCGCCCTACGGGGCGGGAGGCATCGGCTACGGAAGCAGTTTGGGCTACGGCAGCTACTATGGTGCGCCGGGCTTGAGCATTAGCCGCTCATCGTTCTACGGTGGCGGTTACGGAGCGGGACTTCCTTACGGAGCAGGTGGACTGGGATATTCCGGTTACGGCGCCTCGACTCTGCCTCGCGTACAACTGAGAATTGGCTTCTGATCGTTGCTAGCCAGTTTGAAACAAGCCAATCGAAGTGAAACCGGCCTTGAATCGAATTTCAAGGCCGGTTTTTTAGTAGGCAATGTGGCAGTTTAAGAGCATACTGGAGGTAGTGCGCGAGTGACGGACGGTTCACTACAGTCGCAGCTCGTTCGTCCCAAAACATTGTCGTCAACTCATCCTCCAAACCTTCGAGTCGGATTCATTGAAAGCGGAAGCAGATCTGATTCGCGAAGCACTCGAGGGCCACTCCAGTAGCTATGGGGAGTTGGTCGAGCGTTTTCAGGATCGATTGCACAGCGCCATGTTGCAAATCGTTGGCTCGCATGACGAAGCCGAAGATGTGGTGCAGGAATCTTTTGTGCAGGCCTATCTGAAACTGGATACGTTTCAAGGCAACAGTCAATTTTTCACGTGGCTCTATAGAATCGCCTTCAACAATGCGCTCAGCCGCGGGAGGCGCAAGCGTCACCAGATTTCGCTTGAGCAGCACCGCGATTTGACCGGCTCTGACCCCGAGGATCGTATCGAGGCACCCGACGAGCCGCTTCTCCGATCCGAAAGGATCTCGCAAGTCCGTGCCGCGCTGGAGATGTTAAGTGAAGAACATCGAGCGATCCTGATATTGCGGGAAATGCAAGATACTTCTTACGAAGAGATCGCCGTGATCCTATCCATCAACATCGGAACCGTTCGCAGTCGCCTTTCCCGTGCGCGGTTGCAACTCAAGCAGCAGTTGGAAATACTTGAGGCACCAGAGTAGTGGTGTGCAATGTTGATTCGTCGATTGGGACGTCCAGCTTTTACGCTGGTCGAATTGTTGGTAGTGATCGCGATTATTGGGATTCTGGTGGGGTTGCTTCTACCCGCCGTGCAAGCCGCTCGCGAGGCGGCGCGGAGGATGCAGTGCTCTAACAACGTCAAGCAAATCGCTTTGGCCTGCCACAATTACGAAAGCACCTTCAAGACGTTCCAGCAGTGAGTCAATCGATATCACCACCTATCGCAATTTGAGCATTCGCAACGATGGTCAAGTCCTCGGTTCGTTCCTGAACTAGTTCTGGTCCGTGTCCGACAATCGCTTTGCCAAGAATCGAAAATGACAGCTATGATTCATTTGAAATATGCAATGCTGCTAGGTGGTAGCCTGCTCATGTTGGTTGGCTGCGGAGGTGGCGACGATGGACGCTACAGTCTCCACGGGTAGAGTCGCGACGGGCACCGACGAAGTTGGTCGGCGAGCGGAGAGGGGGGCTTGGCTGGAATTTCCCTCCCCGTCGCTTAGGCTCCGACCCTCCCACCGAAAGTTACGTCGAATACGACGCAATTTACGGTGGGAGGGTGAGTTGCGACGAAACTATACTGGCGATCAGCGAGAAGTGTTCAATAATTTGATGATTCTATCAATCAGGTGTAGGAGCAAGTAGCATTCTTACTTCGCGGAGCAGAAAAAACATTTCCGCCGCGATCTGGTCGCTACGAGCGTCATAAGTTTCGCTTTCGAGTGGCGTGCCGTCGGATTCCTTCGGGTCGCGATAGTGAAGAGCAACGCGTCCGACCGCTCCGAGCACGACAGGACAACTAACGTCCGCTTCGGAGCAGCACATCATGGCGACAAATCCAGAAGACGGACTTTCCGACTCATCGTAGCGTTTCGAGAAGAGTTGCAGCGGGGGAATCTTTTCGGCGAATTGCAGTAGGTAAACTGGGTTTTTTGCATCGGGCAACTCGGCCACCACACTGAAGCCTGCGCGGCGCAGCGCGCACACGACGCGTTCATTACAAGCAGTAGCTTCGGTCCCACCGCTGGTACACTGCACGTTGTCGACCGCGTAGTGGTGCACGGCCACGGCGGCCCAGACTTGAGCTAAATGACTGCGTCGCGAGTTGTGAGTGCAGATGAAGTTAAGACCGACGGGGCGACCGACAGTCAGTTTGCCAGCGATTAATTCCGCCGCGCCGTGGAGCAATGCCTGTCGCTCAGGTGACAAATGTCTGGAAGCAGACTCGACACATTCAACTTTCACCAAGAGTTCCGCCAAGCAAGCGGGCTCGACAGTCTGTGACACAGCGGGGCTCCCATCAAAAACAGTGTAAATAAGCAGTAGCGCGCCGCGCGCGAGTAGAGCGATTCGACTCATTGCGCCGCGCTTACTGCAATCGCTTCAGCAACAGATTTTTGACCGATGGTTTCCTTGTCATCAAAGGGACCATCCGATCCCCCCTTAGGCCACGTTGCCGGGTCAGCATATTGTCCGTCGTCCTTGAATTGACGTTGCAGACGCACAATCTCGCTTTTTAACTCTTCGAACTTGGCGGTTACCGCGGCGCTCGGTGGTCCGTTTTCTGAGAACAGCAGATTGTGTTGCTCGGTTGGATCTTGAGATAGATCGTACATTTCATACGCATCTTTCGTCCAATAGTAGATCAATTTATGCGTCTTAGTTCGGACTCCATAGTGCGCGCGAGTATTGTGATGTCCTGGATCATGGTAGTAGCGGTAATAAACCGTATCGCGCCAGTCCGCCGGTGCTTCACCGCGTAGCAATGGAACCAACGAACGGCCTTGTATCGAATCGGGAACCACCAATCCGGCCAAGTCCAAGAAGGTGGGAGCAAGATCGATGTTGGCGACAAACTGCACTGGAGTACTGGCGGCCTTGATGCCAGGACCACGCGCCAGCAGGGGGACACGGAGGCCAGGTTCGTACATGAAACGTTTGTCATAAAGTCCGAGATCTCCCAAATACCAGCCATTGTCCGCTGAGTAAATGACGATCGTGTTGTCAGACAACTTCTGTTCGTCAAGATAGTCGAGGACTTTCCCCACGCCATCATCGACCCCTTGCACACAGGCCAAGTAGTCTTGCATGTAGCGTTGGTATTTCCACTTGGTCAGTTCTTTCCCCGTCAATGTCTTGCCATCCACTGTCACCTCGGTTGGCTTTAACCCGTACCATTGTCCCTGTTCCCGACCTGCCAAACCTTCAGGTGGTGTCAGCTTTAGATCTCGGTTCGTCAAATCGTGTGCGACGGTTTGCTCATTCTCCGGCAACGCGGCGGGACGCGTCGCGTAGTCATCCCACAGTGTGGCGGGCTCCGTTATTACTTGATCCTTGAAACGAGCTAGGTTGCGTTCATCGGGCTCCCATGCGCGATGGGGGGCTTTTTGATGAAGCATCAAGAAAAACGGCTTATCCTGTGGGCGAGTTCGCAGGAATTCAATTCCCAGGTCGGTCGTAATGTCGGTGCAGTGTCCCTCGATCGAGAGCTTTTTGCCTTGAACCAAGAAAGTTGGATTCCAGTACGCACCTTGACCAGGGAGCACAATCCAGCGATCAAAGCCAACGGGATCGGAACCGAGGTGCCACTTGCCAATCATACCAGTGTGATAGCCTCCAGCCTGCAGGTGCCTAGCCACCGTATCGCGCTCGGGGTCAAAACGATTGAAAACCGGCACCCCGTTAAGATGGGAATACTGACCAGTCAACAACGTGGCGCGACTCGGGGTGCAAATCGAATTAGTTACAAACGAGTTCGTAAACCGCGCTCCCTCAGTCGCCAAGCGGTCCAGGTGCGGGGTTTGATTGACCAGCGAGCCATACGCGGAAATGGCATGTTGCGCATGATCATCCGAGAAAATAAACAGAATATTCGGCTGGGCTGCGTGGCTCATCAAACTGGTGACGATCGTCAGCAGTGTGACACAGAGCAGTGATGGTAGAATTAGTATTCGTTGTTTGAGCATTTCAATTTCTTCCGGTCGGAATTTCGTGCGAATCAGTGTTGGTTTTTTTAGTAGTCTGCCAAAGTTAAGACTTAGGGTTGGCAGTAGTGGACGAGGCAACGAGTCCCTAACGGTTAACGAATCAAACGGACTCGTAACCTCGTCCACTACCCTAAAATTGATTCTTGACAGACCACTGGAGAGGTGTTTTCACGAGTAGTAATTATAGCGTCCCGCGATTGTCGGTTCGGAATTTTGAGGAGCATAGACTGCTAAATCAACAATCCTTTTTAATGATGTCGACTCCCAGGTGGCTTGGGTCTAGTCCGTGTCGCCACGTTACTCATCTTTTTGCCGCACATTTTTTTGTCGGCGCATTGAAAGGCTTGGCTCATTCCGAATTGCGCCAGTGTCGAATGATACTCTCGTACCGTTTGCTAGGATTTTCCGACCAAAAGATGTGCGACAAAAAGATGAAATACTTATTGGCTGGTGGCTTCGTAGAGTGGCAAATGCCGATAGCTAACTTCCAGTGATAGCAGATTGAGTGTGGTGACATACAATCGACCACCGTAGCGCGCCCACAAGTCGGGTGTGGGATAGTTTGGATCCCAACTACCAGCCAGCTCCCCGTCGACAGTTTGACTGTTAATCAGCAGTGGATAGAGTCGATCATGCCACTGCTGCCAGTGTTGACCGCGCATGTGGAACATAACTTGGGTCGCATAGTACCAATAGTAGGTATCGCGTCGCGAGGCTGTTTCGCTTCCATGCTCGGGTAAATGTTCCAACAGATAATCGGCACCGGCTAGCATCTCCGCGCGATCGCGCTTCCAACCGAAATACAAACGCATTAACAAGCCCACACTGGTCATCACCGAAGTGGGCTGTAGACCGTGGCGCTGTTGGGGCGTGTCCGCCGCAAAGGGATTGTAACGATACAAATGCGACTCACCCTCGGGAACCTGGCTGGCACCCACAAACTTTTCAATCGCTTGCATGGTGTCGGGCGGAACGTTGAGCCCTGCCAATTGTCCACTTTTGAAGGCCATCATGAACCATCCGGTAACACTGGTGTCTGCCCCCACGCCTGGACGATAGCGCCACCCACCACGCTGCGGATCTTGACTGGCGACCATGAAATCAATCGCCTTCTGTGCGGCCGGTCGCAATTTATTGTCTTGCGTCATCCCGACTGCTTCGCAGATCGCCAACGCAGCAATGGCATGGGAATACAACCACGCGTTTTGATCAGACGCTGGATCCTGCGGAATATATAGATCACCACTCACCGACTGATGCGCGACCAAGAACTGGAGCGCTTGGTCGACAGTATTTGCGTACTTGAATTGATTGTGGGTGTAGCCTGCTCCCTGAAAGGCCAACAGACAGAGTGCGGTGGCTGCGGTGTCGCTGCGTATCAAGACAGCCGTATCAAAGTCTTGCAGTCGCCACGAACCATCCGGGCGCTGACGTTTGGCCAAGAATTCCAGTCCGCGCTCAATGGCCAATTCTGTTTGTGGCTCCAGGGACGATTCGTCTTGCGGCTGGCGATCCTTTAAGCGATCGATACGTTGTTGAAAGGCTGGTTTGGGCAAAGCGACTTGTTGGCCTGCCGCTAATGGTCCGCCAACATCTTGACGCGCTAGTGGCTGGGCCTCGAGCTGAGGAGGTGTCCAGTTGTCGAGCGCCGCATCGCGGCGATTAAGAATCGCACCAGCCAAACCCGGTGAACTGGCGATGCCTCCGGGACCAAGCGGTGCTTCGATGGCCAATAAATTCGCGGCGAGGCCCTGCGTGCTCGAACGTGGCGAATCGGTAGCCGAGCGGCGAGCTAACGCAGCACCCTCGATCGCTTGAGTTGTCACTGAGGGAGTCGAGGAGGAGTTAATTGCCGAGTCCAAGTCGGGTACGCCGATTCGCACCAACCCTGGCGCGCTAGAGGAAAAATCGTCGTTTCTAGGAAGCTCCGCTGTCGCTAGCGCATCGCTGGCCGAAGCGGACTCGGGCAAATTGGACTCTGCCATCCGAGCACGCTCCGCACGCGCGGTCGCGGTGGAAGATTGCAACGACGAATTAGCGCTGAGGAAATCGGGGGCCAAAGCTCGGCTACCAAGGTTCGCTGGCAGCGCAGTGGAATCGCTTTTGGTTCGTCCTACAGCAGCTCCGGCAGCGGAAAGTGCTGCGGGATTTTCGCCTGAGAAATCCAACACATTGCTGGTCTCAGTCGGCCCGCTTAATAATTCTTCGCTCAATAATTCGTCGATGCCACGCACTGCGGATGGGCTGGGTTGGCCGCTGCGACTCAATGTTGACCGCTCCAGATCGCGGCGGGCCCCCGCTAGGTCAGCAACATCCTGACTCGACGCGCTCCCTTGATCGGAACTACGCGCCAGTTGACTGGGAGATAGTCCCGCCGTCCCTCCCGACAAACTCGGAGTACCATTCCAAGAATTAGCCCCCAGAGAACCCAACGTTGGCAAGTGCGATAGAGTTGAACGAGTAGTGGAGCGACGAACGCTGTTGACAGTCGAATCAATTCTTGCTTGAGCGCTGGTGTCAGGTTGAGCTGTTCCTAAGTCGTCGATACCACGCACCGGCATGGAGCTAGGAGCGGCGGAACCCAAGCTGCCACCAGCCATGTTACGAGGCATCGCCAGCGCGGTGTCGCTAGTCGCAGGCGTAGGAGTCAAAGCCGAAGATGCACGCGGCGGCTGGCTGTTGGCCAGGGGGTTGATTCGCGGCGCCATCGATGGAGCTGCGGATGGCGGGGAGAGACTCGTGGGCCCACGCGGCGAATTTAGATTTCGTCGTTGTCCATCTGCCAGACCGGCTGCCGACATCTCGCCAGACGCGGCCGATTGCAAATTAGTATCGGGCGTGTTAATGTCGCGCGGTGCTCTGGCATTGGGTCGCAGGTCGGCCATGCTCTGACGATCCAGGGCTGAAGGTGCTTGCAAGCGTTCAGCTACCTTCGACGACCGAGGGGCCGAATTGCGTTCGCTCGAAGGTGCCGAGGCGCGTGGAGGCTCCAGGGGTAGGCTAGGAGTTTGGCTTAAATCGCTGCTGCGCGCGTCGGCCTTGCGTGCCAGTGCCGAGGGTGATGGAGTCATCGGAGCGGGCTCAGATGTATCGAGCGGCAGATACTCAGCTCTGGGGCGTGCGGCTGCGGCGCGCGGTGCTGCTATGTCGCTACGCGATAGCGCTGCGGCCGCTTCACTGCTGCTCGGCAAACTCGTGATGGTTCGGTCTCGCTCCAACAAACTCGGAGAATGGGACAGCTCAATCCGTGGCGATGGACTGACTAGATTCGCACGGTCCGAGCGGGCCAGCGCCAACATCGGTGCCGCCAGCGGTTCAATCTCGGTCGGCTGATGCTCGGTCTGGGCCGGTTTCAGATAATCAGGTCGGCGACCTGATTGCGTGGAAACAGCAACCCGATGGTACTGCTTGGCTTGCAATACTTCGCGCTTGAGTTGCTCGCGCTGTTGGTCCAAAGAATCCAGTACGTTGGGCCACATCCGCGAAAAGATGACCGCATTGAAGGCGCAAACCAACAGTACCAAGTGAATCAGCACGCTCAGTAGAAACGCCAACTGCATCGATTTCTCGACCACGCGACTGACAACGCTGCTCAGTATTGCGGAAAGTCCCATCAACGCGACAGGCGTGGCGATGGCATACGTCCACGGATTGTAAAGTAGCCGCGGGTCGGCCACGTCGAGAAACACAAAGGCCACCCCTAAGATCGCGCCACCGAGGACTAGCAAAACAAAGTTGAGGGGCCATATCGATTCCGATTCATGAGCTTCCGAATGCAGCCCAAGCATGTCAGAAATACGCGCCGGGTCGCTCATGCGTTATGGTGTCCATGTGGAATAAAGAGATCAGTGTACATGTTGGGTTGAGGGACTAGGGCAATTTTCATGGCTGTCGCGGCAAAAGTCTAGCCCAACCGAATCTACCCGAAACGTGTCTCGCTTGGTAAAATGCGGGGATTAGCAGCGCCGCGGATGGGGCGCGAATAACGGAATGCCGAGCGGTGCAAACCTCACCGCACTTTTTGGGGGAGCCCAACTATTTTTAAATTTCTGCATGCAGCCGATATTCACCTGGACAGTTCACTGCGGGGGCTACAACAGTACGAGGGAGCGCCGGTTGATAAGATTCGTGGCGCGCCGCGGGAAGGACTGAGCAATTTGGTCGATTTGGCGATCGATCAGTCGGTCAAATTCGTGCTGATTGCTGGCGATCTTTACGATGGCAACTGGAAAAATTTTCAGACCGGAATGTTCTTTGTAAAGCAAGCTGCTAGGTTGCGCGCAGCGGGCATTCCATTGTTCTTGATTGCTGGGAATCACGACGCAGCCAACAAGATGACCCGTTCGCTGCCATTGCCCGACAACGTCACTTTTTTTTCGGCCGATGCTCCGCATACCGTAATGTTAGAGGAATTGGACGTAGCCATTCATGGTCAGAGCTTTGCGACCAGCGAAGTGCTCGACGACTTGTCCTTGGCCTATCCAGCGGCGGTGCGTGGTTGTTTAAATATCGGATTGCTGCATACCAGTGCCGATGGTCGCGAGGACCACGATCCCTACGCTCCCTGTTCGATCGAGGGACTGAAGCTGAAGGGTTACGATTACTGGGCGTTGGGGCATATCCACAAACGGGAAATACTCTGCCAAGCACCCTGGGTGATTTTTTCGGGGAACGTTCAAGGACGCCATATTCGTGAGACTGGCCCCAAAGGATGCTTTGTTGTTACCGTGCACGACGACCGCCGACTGGAAGCCGACTTTCAGCCGCTCGATGTGCTGCGCTGGGAACTGGCGGTCGTGGACGTACATGACATGCATAGCATGGACGATATGGCTCCGAAGGTGAGCTACGAACTGGAGCAAATCTTTTGTGCGGCTGAAGGTCGACCACTAGCGGTACGAGTTGAATTGCGTGGGGCGACTAATTTGCATCGCGAGCTGCAAGCGGAGCAAGAGCATTGGATGCAGCAAATTCGTGGTTTGGCCCTCGACGCTGGACAAGGGCAAATATGGATCGAGAAAGTTAAGCTGCGCACCATTGATCCAGCTCGCGTAGTCGCGTCCAAGCATGTCGACGAGGCGGCCATCAGTGAATTGAATCAGTTGTTCAGCGAAGTACGAGCCAGTCCCGATCTGCTAAATGATATTGGGTTTGACTTCGATAGTGTGATCAAAAAACTCCCGCCGGAGTTAAAGTCACGCTTCGAGATGGGGACACACCGCACACAATGGATGACTGAAGTGCTCGATCAAGCCAATGCATTGTTGTTGCATCGCTTGCAGTCCGGAACTCGCTACTAGACCAACTATGAAATTACTCGAACTAAACCTGCAAGCCTTTGGACATTTTAGCGATTGTCGTATCGATTTATCGCACGGCGAGCCGGGGCTGCATTTAATTTATGGCCCCAATGAAGCTGGGAAAAGTTCTGCTCTATTGGCAATCAACTACTTGTTGTACGGGTTTCCCACGCAGACGCCGGTCGATTTTAAGTTCCCCTACAAGAGCTTGAGGATCGGGGGACGGTTAAGAAATAACAACAACAGCGATTTGCATTTCGTCCGACGCAAGGCGAACCAAAAATCGCTACGCTGTGGCAATGATCAAGAAGTGATCGAAGACGATGCATTGGTTCCATTCTTGGGGGATGTTGATCGCGGCTTGTTCACGACCATGTTTGGCATCAACCATGAACGCTTGCGCAGCGGTGGAGAGGAGATTGCTCAAGGGAGTGGCCGCATCGGTGAGATGCTCTTCGCGGCCGGGGCCGGTGTCGTCGATCTTCAGAACCTACAAAATAGTCTGCAGTCGCAGATGGAGGGATTGCTCAAGGGGACCGGACGCAGTGGTACCATTCACGCGGGCATTCAAGAGTATTTGCTCAATCGCAAGGCTGTCGACGAGGCGCTGGTCGGCGTCGATGCCTGGAACCGGATCGAGGAGGAGCTGCGCAACTGCCGTCAGCAAAAACGCGAACTGGATCAACAGCTCGCCGAAGGGCAGCGTGAATTGGAGCGACTGCAGCGCATCAAGCAGGCGGGAGCCAGCATTGCGCGCTGGAAGGGACGGCAAGCAAGTCTGGCTGATATAGCCGACGCTCCACATCTGTCCGACGATTTCGCACAAGTCGCCAACCAGTTGTTAATGGCTCTCAAAACAGATCAAGTGCAACTTGCCACGACCGCCAGCGAACTGCAGGAAATCGATGCTCAGCTCGCCGGGCTGGTCGTGCCAGAGCAACTGTTGCACGTAGCGGATCGAATCGAAAGTCTGCGCGATCGCATCGGTGCCATCCGCGCCGCACAAGCTGATCGACCGACAGTGGAACTGAAGCGCCAGGCGTTCGAGCGGGAAGCCAAGGAGATCCTACGTGAGCTCGATCGGCAACCCGATTTGACGATGATCGATGAACTACGTTTGCCTCGCGATAAGACGGTCAAAATTCAAAGTCTGGGAAATCAACTGGAACGCCTGTTGGAACGCATGCAGGCCGAACGTAAACTCTGCGAGAAGTTACGACGCGAGATTTCAACTACCGAAGAACGACTGGCCGTCACACCCGTCGCGATTGATGTCGCTGAGATGCGTGCTAGTTTGCGCAGCGTTCAACAACTGGGAACACTTGAGTCGGAGTTAACCGCGAGCACGCGCGAAATCAAACGCCTGCAGAATCAAATTGCGGTCGCAATCGAGCGCTTGCCAATGTTCACGGGGGACATGTCACGGCTCGAATGTCTTGCGGTCCCTGCGGCTGCTTCCATCGATCGCTTTGAAGATGAATTCGCTGAGGTCGATCGACAATTGCAGGGCCTGCGGGATGCGGTGCAGGCGGACCAACAAGAACTCGAATTGCTCCATTCGCGGTTGACCGAATTGGAAATGGCGAGGTCCATTCCAACCGATCACGAATTGGAACAGAGCCGACAGCTTCGAAATGAAGGCTGGCAATTGATCTTGAGTAGTTGGCAGCACTCGAAACCTGATCCCCAATCACTCTCCAAATACTTGGCAAAATTCCCATCGGCCAGTGATTTATCAGGCGCCTACTATCAAGCGGTCTTGGCTGCCGATGCTGTGGCCGATGCACTGCGGCAAGATGCGGATCGCGTGGCCACCAAAGCCAAGTTGCAGGCCGATCACGCACAAATTCTTTTGCGCCAACAGCGGCGTCAGACGGAAATCGAACAGGCCAGCCAGCAACGGCAGGCGATCGACGAGCGGTGGCGAGAAGTGTGGCGTCCAACAGGACTCGAGCCGCTAACACCAGACGAAATGGAAGATTGGTCGCGGAAACACGCAGCCATCCTGCAACTGATACAGCACATGCGTGACCAGGAACACAAGTGTGAGGAGTGGCAACTGCAACTCCAAGCGGCCAGACTACGACTCATAGCCTCATTGGCTGAGCACACATCTGCGGCCAAACTTGAGCACAAGTCATTGCTCGAATTGTCGCAGCACTTACAAGACGTGATGGACGCCGAACAGTCCAACGCAAGCCGTAGATCGCAATTGGCCGATCGTTTGTCGGAGAACCGCGCGGAGTTGGCTGACAGCGAAGCTGAGACTGCGCGGACCGAAGCGGAGGCCAACGCGGTACGCGAGCAGTGGGCCGACGAAATGCAGCGTCTAGGTTTAGAGAAAACAGCCTTGCCCGCTCAAGCCAACAGTCGACTGAATAGTCTGCAGAGTCTATTCGAAAAATTCAAGGAAGTAGATCGCTTTCGTAGCCGCGTCGAGCACATTGACCAGGATACGCGACAATTTACCAGCGAGTTACAAGAGTTGGTTGGACAAGTTACTCCGGAGTTGTCAGGAGAGCCGTTTGATTCCACCTTTCAGCGTTTGCTCGGCCAGCTTGAAGCAGCGCGAATTGCTGCCAGTGGACGAGCGGATTTGCTCCATCGCCGAGCACAATCGCGAACGAAAAGTTCGGAATTGCAAGACAAAACACGCCAGACTCAGGCGATGCTGGATGAAATGGCGAGGCAAGCCAAAGTGAATAGTTATGATGAACTGCTCCCTGCCGCCGAGCAATCGCGGATGCGGGCCGAACTGCAGCAACAGACGCTTGAATTGCAAGATCAAATTATAGGCTATGCGGCCGGTGCTACATTCGCAGATTTCGTCGACGAAGTGGAGCGAGACAATCAAGCTGTCGACTCAGTTGATTCTCGGCTGGCGTTTTGCCAGCAGAGACTTGAGGAATTGGGAGAGGAGCGCGACGCCGCGCTTGGACAGATTCGCAGCGCCGAAATAGAAGAAGAGAAATTCGATGGCAGCAGCCTGGCAGCCGAGAAGGATGCAGTCTGTGAGAGTATCGCCACTCGGCTGGAGGAAGAATTGCAGTCGTTGGCTGTGCTCCGTGTCGCGGCCGCCGTGTTGAAGGAAGGGATCGAGCGACATCGGCAGAAAAACCAAGGGCCCATCTTGGGACGCGCCAGCGAGATTTTTAGCCAGATCACCTTGAGACAGTTTGCTGGACTGCAGGCCGAGTTCAACGACAAAGGGGAACCGGTACTCGCCGGCATTCGCTCCGTGGAAACCTCGTTGGAGCTATCGGCAACGAAGGGTTTGAGCTTTGGAGCGGAAGCCGAGCGTCCGACGCTGTTCGAATTACAGGAGGTACCCGCGACTGTCTTGACTAGTACCCTCGGTGGTGAACGAGTACTGGTTGAAGGGATGAGCGATGGAACTTGCGATCAATTGTATTTGGCCCTACGACTGGCGAGTCTGGAGGGGTGGTTGGTGCATCATGAACCGATGCCCTTCATCGTGGATGATATCTTAATGAACTTCGATGACGCGCGGGCCGTCGCAACACTAAAAATCCTTGCGGAGCTATCGCGGAAGACTCAAGTCATATTTTTTACTCACCATCAGCACTTGGTCGATTTGGCTAGAGCACATTTGGAGAGTGAAGATTTGTTTGTCACGGAGATTGGGCGGTGAGCGGAAAAAGCGTGAGCGGAGACTACTCAAGCGCGGGTCGCTATAATACGAAACTGGCGAGTGCGACTTGCTCAATGTCCGCTGGACTAACTCTTCTGATCCTTCCATTTTTTTGCCGCACCGTTTTTCATTTATCTAGTTGGACAGCGCCACTTTCGGTCCCAATATCAGCTAACGTGGCGCTGTCCAATTAGGATCGTGCGGAACTAAACTGTCGTGGCTACGATAGCCAGAACGTAGACTCCCTGCGGTCTGGCGACCGCAGCTACGGTTGAGATGCACAGAAATTAGTCGGTCAATGCTTAGCTGAATGATGTGTTCGTTCAATTTCCAAGATCAGATTTAGATTACATTGTGGTCGCACGATTCTACCCAGGGCTCTTGCGCGGCGACGAAGTTCACAGCAGGCGACTCGCCACGCCACCCCATACAGCCAATTAGCGATCGAACTCTGCCAACGGACCCGGCTGGCTTTGCGTGCCAAGACCATGAAGACTGCTTGGAACACATCTTCCACGTCCTGTTGATTATTAAGTTTCCGCTGACAAACCCGTTGTACCATCGGGCCGTGACGAGCAATTAAAGCCACGAAGGCTTGTTCGTTCCGACATTGGCAGAAACGCAGCAGAAGCTCTCGATCGTCTAGTTGGCCTAAGGCTGGTTGCTCTTTAGTCAAGGGATTCCTGCAAGTTAGTTCATGGGATGTTGTCGATAGATACATGAGCAGCACAGAGTCCAGCTAACGATATGGCGTTGCTTTGCTCACCGATGTGATTGGACCGCAGGTTCAATTGGCTACATGGTAATGCTTGGGTACCACTCGGCGGCACGGAAAATCCTGAGTGTTTTGCAGAGTAGCGTCCGCCGATGCATGGCATGACAGTGTAGATGGCGAAGACTTGACACTAGCCGTCTCTTGTAGCACAATATGGTATCACTCGAATTACTCGCCATAAGAGATGTCAATGCTCAGAGTATCCCCGCCAATTGTGATGGACACGAATGTTTTGGTAGCGGGGGCGTGCCGACACGAGTCGAGCTTGGCCTATCAAGTGTTGCTGGCGGTTCTACTTGGGCGCGTGCCGTTGATGCTGACAGAGGCAATCATCGCGGAATACGAAGATGTTTTGTCGCGTTCTTCAGTGCGTACACTCACCGGGCTGACACAAATGCAGAACAGCACACTTGTGCTTGACCTAATCTCGCTTTCGCATCAAACCCAATTGCACTTCAATTGGCGGCCCAACCTGATCGACGAAGCCGATAACAAATTTGTTGAAGCAGCGATTGCCGGTACGGCGATCATCATCACTTACAACATTCGTGATTTCGAGCAACGGGATCTGGCGAAACTCGGATGGGATGTGATGACTCCGCTCGATTTCATTACACTTTATGACCTGGATAAAGACTGATGGCGACACTTTCACTCAGAATGCGAGATGACCTCAAAGCCAAAGCCCAGCTACTCGCGAGCGAACAGGGCGTATCGCTGAACAGCTATATCAACGCGACTCTGGCGGCGACCATCGCACAGTCAGAGACATTAGCGATGATGGGGCAACGGCTGGCTGATATCGACCAAGAAAGGCTACATGACCGCGTTATGAAATTCATGTCGAAGACGCGAAGCGGAGCCGAGCCAACGCAAGAAGTGATCTCGAAAGCGATGAAAGGATGAAGGCGGCGGGTTTAAGTTGCGCTGGTGGGCGTTCTTGGCGCTCGTGACGAGAATCGCAGCGAACGCATTATCGGTTTCTTTTCATCTTTGTTTTATACTTGGTTGACGCGTTTGCCGACGGGTCGTAGTCGGGATTCGGCTTCATCATCTCCATCTCCGCGCCGACTTTCTTACGCCATGCTTCGAGTTCAAGTCGCAGTTCATTCACCTTGGCGGGTTGTTCGGCGACGAGGCTCTTGGTTTAGCTGAGGGTAACCGTTCACGGCTTTTAGCGTTGACCGTTTGGGTTCTTAAATTTTAATCGTACTCTTAATCCTAATCTTTCCGGTAGCGGTATACTTGAGTCGAATTCTTCAAATGCATATGGCGCGATAGGTTTTCTAAGGCAGGGCAGGGCAAAAAGAATCGCTGTGGGCGAAAATCACTCAATACTCAAAAGCAAGGCCTCGATAGACCATCAGTCCTACCCAGGCCAAGCGAAGAATTCTTCCCGCCCTGACTTGGCTGTCCCTTGGTAGGCATGCTCTTCAGCAGAGCTTACCACCCCTTACTGGGCATACTAGGAGTAACGTCTTCATTGCCGCTCAGGAAACCAAACACAATCACGATATTCTTTTTGCCCTGCCATACCTCGTAAAACCTACCCTCTGAAGTTGTTATCGACTGGTTCTTCGAGCCATCAAAGAACGTCGGTCCCGGTGGAGCCATCAACGAGGGTTCGGCGTCTGCGGCTATGTTAAGAGGAGCTTCTTCTGGTGGATTTGCGGTGTTGACTTGCCGGTTGC
>JBGSJT010000596.1:0-12813 GCA_041741715.1 Pirellulaceae bacterium
AGCCGCACCTTGTGGTTTTTCGGCTACGGAAGGCGGAGATGCCTCACGGCTTGTGAAGCTGCCGATCTGGGGGATGGTCGGAGGCAATGATGGGAAAAACACGCCGGCCATCAAGTCGATGGTCGAGCGATTAAGAGCGGCCGGGAATCCGAATGTCAAATACACTGAGTTCCCGGGCGCGACCCACGCTCCAGCAAACGCAGCCGTCTTCAGCTCGGTCGATTTGGTCGATTGGATGCTTGGTTTCTCCCTTGCGAAGTAAGCTCACTGATCAAGTGATGACAGCTTTCGACTCCAACATCAACAAGATACGGTGTTGGCATCCTCCTCAAGAAATTGGACGAACTCGGCTTGGCCAGTAACACGTTGGTCGTCTTTACCAGCGACAATGGTGCCACCGGAGGTTCGCTTCAGGAACCGTTGCGAGGTAACAAAGGCAGCTATCACGAAGGCGGGATTCGCGAGCCGTTCATTGTTCGCTGGCCGGGGATGGTGAAACCAGGTTCTCGTTGTGATGTGCCCGTTATCAGCGTCGACCTATTCCCAACCTTTCTCGCAGCTGCAGGGGCGGACGTTCCCGCAGGCAAGGTGCTCGATGGCGAGAGCTTGTTACCGCTACTGAAGGAAACCGGGCCGCTCCAACGCCATTCGATTTTCTGGCATTTCCCTGGTTATCTCGACTCGCCGGTGACCCGCGGCCGCGATCCGGTCTTTCGCTCCCGTCCGGTGAGCGTGATCAATAAGGATCATTGGAAGCTGTACCTCTACCACGAAGAATGGCAACTCGATGGCGGACGGGAGAAGCTGGCTGCCAACCGCGCGGTCGAGTTGTACAACCTCAAAGAGGACATCGGCGAACGACAAGAGCTTGCGAATGTTAAAACGGACAAGCGGGATGAGTTGTTGGACGAAATGCTCCAATGGTTCGATAAGACAGACGCGAAACTTCCAACCGAAGTCAACCCTGACTACGACCCCGCTCAGCGGGCACCAAAACTGGGTAAAGGTAAAAGGCGAAATCAGGATGAATAAGTACCGTGCTTCGCCGATTCAGTGGAACGCCAACGCATGCTGCCACGCCAGTGGTGCCATTGCTTGGGGCCGATATTCGGCGCGTTTTTGGGGCGGGACAAAACAGCGAAAGTCGACGGTGGATCCGAATCGCAAAAGCGGAGACGAAGACGCTGGATCCATGTCGGCGTTCGTCGTGTTCTCTGCGATGGGTTTTTATCCCATCACGCCCGGTCTTCCACACTACACGATTACGAGCCCGATCTTTCCTAAGGAGGAGCATGCGGGGACAGAGCCTGGTAACGGGCTACCCGTATGCTCTTGCTAGGCTACCTCTTTTTGCTGACGTTGGATGCGGGTAACGTGCAGCAGGTACAGGTGTTCGGCCGTCTCGCCTCCATCGGTTGTCACGTAAATCCAGTGTTTCATCAACAGTGTATTTTCAGGATGTTTTACGGTGATGTGGGTGCCGTCACTCATGACGATCGTGAATGGCACAAACGGTCCGGCTTTTAGCATTTTTCTTAGTTCTTCCTGCATCGCTATCAATCCCATTGAATTCAGTCGCCCAACATGGTTTTTCCGCATGGCCGCAGGTTCCAGATTGGAAAGTCTTTAAGTCATTATACGGTCAACGCTTCAGTAAAGTCCACTTGCGATCCAATGCTGCGGACCTGTCATTTCGCAGATAGCGACTTTTAGTTGCGGACGTTCGTGGCCTGGTAACACTCGATGGCGTTTACGTCGCTGATCTCAACCGCAGAGCACGACTTTGAACTATGACAGATTCTACCACGACAAGATCACTTTGCACGTGATACAATAGACGTCGCGATTTCCTCTGTGTGGAATCACCATGGTAACCGTGCCATTCGTATCAGCGCTCGGAAGTTAGTTGCCGATCAATAATAGCCGTGGGAAACCAAGAACCGATGGACTTCAGAACTGCTCTCCAACAGACGCCAATTTTTTAGAAATCAACGTAAATGAATACCACTGACCCTTTGCTTCGCCAAGTGCGAAACTTCTCAATCAACGTTGTGCAATTCTTTATTGTCTTGTCCATCGCAGGCGATGTGGCATACGGTGCCCAGAACGAGGCTTGGAAAACCGATCCGCTGCCTGAGGTCAAAAGCGTGATCGATTCAAACAACGAATCGTTTCTTCAAGCAGTACTTGCCAAAGAGACCCAAAAACTCGATGAGCTACTTTCAGACGATTTTATTTACGTGCATGAGAATGGGCTAATAAGTACGAAGCAACAATTCCTTGAGGACTTCGTTCCTAAAGGTTATGTAGCTGCAATGCTGAACGAAAAGGAGCCGATGCGACAATACAACAGTACCGTCTTCACGATCGGCAGTGGACATCTGCAGTTGAAAAGCGAAACTCCGCATGCACAGGAGACCATTACCCATGTCTGGGCTGAACAAAACGGTACGTGGAAACTAGTGCATCGCCATGAAACACACCGCTCCGAGCCGATCGGAAAACAGCTCAGCCAACAGGGAGGTCCGAATCCGACTTCCGACTTGGGATCAAAGCCGTCGCCAGAGGTCTATAGAATCATCAATGAGCACGAGGCAGCTTGGGTTTATGGCATGCTCGCACGCGATGAGGCAAAGATGCAAGAGCTGCTCGACGACTCCATTCGGTACGTACATGTGACTGGCACTGTCACCGACAAAAATCAATTTATGAAGGAACTGAGAGGGGGTTATACTGAGACATATTTCCTCGACACCTCCATGCGCCAGTTCGGTGACACAGTGCTGGTCTTGCACCGTGCGCAGTACAGACATGATGGCGGTCCTGAGCAGTCGCCAGGCGAATGTATGCACGCGTGGGCAAAACGCGGCGATCAATGGGTACACGTTGGTCGTCAGTCAACTCGCTTCGAGGCGTATTGAGTATTATGACTTGAATGCAAACTCTTGAGCCCAATTTCAGAACAAATTGCGGTCGAGCATACGGTAGTTGATCGCTTCCTGCAAATGGAAAGCGGTGATATCGTCGGCGTCTTCCAAGTCGGCGATAGTGCGGGCCACGCGTAAGATCTTGTCGTGGGCGCGGGCCGAAAGTCCCAGTTCATTACAACTATCGCGCAGGATGTGTAGGCATGTCTTGTCCAGTGGACAGAACTCGCGAAGTTGTCGACTGTTCATCAGCGCGTTATATAAACTTGGCTGGCTACTGAACCGCTCGGCTTGTCTAGCCCGCGCGCGTTCGACGCTATCGCGCATGCATGCGCTACTGGTCCCGGCTTGCGGCGAAGATAGTTCTTGAAAGGGGACGGCGGGCACTTCGATATGAATGTCGATGCGATCAAGCAATGGTCCCGAGATGCGAGCCATGTAACGTTCAATCTGAGTCGGGCTGCACGAACAGGTTCGACGTGGGTCGGTCCGAAAGCCGCACGGACACGGATTGAGCGCAGCCACCAGCATAAAACTGGCCGGAAAGGTAGTACTTCGCATCGCTCGTGAAATGGTGACCGTGCGATCTTCGAGCGGTTGGCGCATGACTTCTAATGTACGTCGATCAAATTCTGGCAGCTCATCCAGAAACAACACGCCGTGGTGAGCCAAGCTGATTTCGCCTGGGGCTGGTGGGCTACCACCCCCGACTAAACCGGCGTTGCTGATCGTATGATGGGGTGAACGAAAGGGACGAACGGCTAGCAGCGGCTGCCCAGGCTTTAGCCTCCCCAGTGAACTGTAAATGCGCGTCGTCTCGATCGACTCTTCTGCCGTTAGTGTGGGCAAAATCGATGGCAGACGCTTGGCCAGCATGGTCTTGCCCGAGCCGGGTGGCCCGAGCATAAGGAGATTATGCGCTCCGGCCGCACTGATGGTTAGAGCCCGCTTGGCCACATCCTGCCCGCGAACGTCAGCATAATCCAAATCGTAGTTGCTAAACTCCTCGAACAGGGCTTTGAGCTGCGAAGGGTGTGGATCGATCTCGAGGGTTCCGGCGAAGAAACCGACCGCTTCCGTGAGCGTCGAAATGGGAATCACATCGATTTCGTCGACGACCGCTGCCTCACCTGCGTTTTCACTCGGTACGAGTATCCCTTTGTACCCTGCCTCGCGAGCCGCGATGGCCATGGAGAGCGCACCTTTGATACTCCGCGTATGCCCTTCCAATGCCAACTCGCCAACGACGGCGTACTCCTTAAAGCAGTCCGATTGAAATTGCCCACTGGCCGCCAGCAGCCCCAGCGAAATTGGCAAGTCAAACGAAGCGGCTTGTTTCGGCAATTCGGCTGGGGCCAAGTTGATGACGATGCGATCGTTGGGACGCAAAAAGCCACTGTTGACAATCGCGCGCTCGACGCGATGCACGCTCTCCTTGACCGCTTGTTCCGGCAGTCCTACCAACATGGTCTTCGGCATCGATGTGGCCGATACATCGACCTCCACTTCTACGGGTAGGGCTTCAATACCCAATAGTGACAGCGTATTAAGTTTGGCCAGCATCGACGCATCTTTCTCTGTTTGAGCCCGCACATCGCGTCGGATATTGTGGCTTGATATTCTGCGACAAACAACGGGGCTGCAACTCTATACCTACTGAGTCGGTCGAAATCGCTATTGATGGAGTTTGGGTTTCCCAAAAAATTCACGCCCTAGATAAGACGGAGAAAACTGCAAATCCTTACAGTCCAACTTAAAACTTTTCCAAAGTTTCCTGCCCCCGGCTCGTCAGCCAAACCCATAATGACTCCACGATTCACCGACACTACTCGGTCGATTCACAGCTTCAGTAAGAACTCCTTGGCTAGCTAGCGGTACTCGTCCCAATACTTGTGTCGTGCCACTTCAATTACCATTTCCTGCGCGCAAACGGCTTGTTGTGGAAAGCGGTTTGAAAAACCCAGCAGTGCCCAATTCCTCCAAGCTCAGCGAGTCGTTGTGAGGGGGCAGCGCGAGGTGAAGCACTACGAATGGCTTTCGACGGAACGAATTCAGGATAGCGACCCGTTTTTCTTACTTTGGAATGCTGAGACGCGACTGGCTGAAGATCCAAGGTTCATTCTGTCAACCAGTTGGGACAAGTAGTTGTACCGCCGCACTGTTGCTTGGGTTTACCCGGTTTCCGCTTTTCTATGACTGAGCTCTATGACTGAGCTCTATGACTGAGCGACCCGAAAATTTTGGCAACAGTGGACGCTAGGTCAATCAGGCCTTAAGATAACTGGTAGCGTCTGGCAGACACGAGACCCTGCCGCTGGCTGTGCAAATGAGTACCTATTCATTAAACCGCCTAAACTAGATGGCGACCGCCAGACTTTAGACGAATCAATAATTTCCTATGGGGAGAATCAAGTGTTACGCACAACGCTGTTGAGTATCCTAGCCACATCGCTTCTGGTTGTCCCGGCCAGTGCTGCCGGTTCCCTCCGTGGCAAGTATGTCGAAGCGCGGACATGTCAAGTTTACACAGGCCCCTGCTTTGCCAATGGGGAGGTAGGTTCGACAGGCAAAGATGCCATCATGACATGGAAAATTGAGAGCGGGGAACTGGGGGGCGTTGTGGTGTCGGGGTTGGGGGTGGCCGTGGTGGTAAAGACCTCGCATACGCTCGGATTTAATGGTCTCCAAGATGCCCAGACAACAGACGCTTTGTTAATCATCGACGAATCCGCCAATCAAGAGCAGTCCTCAGCGCTTCAGTCGTTTGCCATGTTGCAAACCCGTCTGCGCGAGGACCAAATTGTGAGCACGCAACGAGCCAGTTTCGACATGCAATTTGATCTCGCCGAACTTACGGCGACTGTGGATGTTGGCGAGTTCGCACATGTGCAAGCCCGCAAGGCCCGGCCGGGCGACTGTATCTGCTCGAATGAATCCGCGTATTACCCGCCGCTGACTGGGCTGCAGGGTTTTGTTCCAGGCGTCACGATTGAAGGCGAGGTCAAGGCGCGCTGTCTAGGAAGACGCTGGTCGATTCCTGACACACGAACGGCCTATTTGGGGACGTTCTACTACGATGCGGATCAGCCTGTCAGCAAAGAAGAGTCCGTCGTCAGCCGTTGAGCAACATTGAAAGGTTCTTTCATGAAGATTTTATGCAGCTGTTTTGCGTGGTTACTGATTTTCCTGACCACTACTATCGCAAACAGCCAAGAGTATTCCGTCGAATTAATTGAGCAGCCGCCGCAAGCAGAGGACCTAGCTCCAGAGCTCACCCAACAGTTCGCCCCCAAGGGCTATCGGGTGAAACGCGATACGAGTCGCACGATTTGCGAAATCTGGTTATGCAAAGATTTGCAAGTTACAGCAAATTTCGAACCGGCCAATGGGCGTCTTTATCCGTTTCAGCCAGGGCAACTGATCGGCATCGTCCATTACTCGCGGAAGAGCACAGAGTTTCGCAATCAGACTTTAGCCAGTGGTTGGTACACACTGCGCTTTGAATTGCAGCCGATCGACGGCAACCACGTGGGTACATCGCCGACCAGAGATTTTCTGCTATTGGTTGCGGCTGAGCACGACGAAGCGGATAAGGACTGGGACCTAGAGGAGTTGCAGTCGTTGAGCTCCGAAGCGGCCGGATCGTCGCACCCAGCTATGATCTGTCTTCAGGAACCGGTTCAAGACGCGAAACCACTGGTGAGGCATAACGCAGACGCCGACTGGTGGATTCTCCACCTGATGTTGACGGCGAAGTCCGGTGGCGAGTCAATTGATCTTCCTCTCGATTTGGTGGTCGATGGTCATGCAGCCGAGTGAAGTCCTGAGATAGCACGCACGTGACGTCAACCGCAACGGGAGGTACCGTTTTGGCAATTCCAGCTAACAAGTGGCATTGTTGCGTTCCGCACCCAAACCGTGGCAAGTTCCGGCACGCAGTGTGGGTCCTTGCTTGCTTCACCGCAGGTGGACTGCTCCTCATGCCGCCTGCCGCAGCCAGTGATCCGCCCAAAATAGACGCGGCAGCGCAGCTACAAGCCACCGCTGCGGACGCCTTGCATGCCACAACTGAACCTGAGTATCACAACGAGCTGTTGCGGGGGCGCGTGGGGTGGTTAGCAGAGGAGTTAAAGGCTCGTTTTCAGATAACTTCGGTACCCGAAGTTGCCGAGCACACTCTGGCGCTCCTGACAGTGGACGGACGTCTGGTGCCTGTGGTCGAGAACCTGCGTGGCCGCGCGTTCCGCAAGGATCCTCGCCTGCGCGAGATGGACCTGGAAATTCTTGCCCGCCGTTATGAGCAGCAACCCTTCGTCCAGGTCGTCAAGATCTTTGAAGTTAGCGGCAAGCAACGCTATGAAATTGACTACTGGTGTGACGTGTGTGCCATCATCATGTACGAATATGGACCGTGTGCCTGTTGCCAAGACCAAAATCGGCTACGCAAGCAACTTGTCACACCCGCAACCAGCTCGCAGGAATAATTAAGCGACAAACAAAAAAGGTGGCTGACGCACACTAAACCACCATCGGAACCAAAAATATTGTAATTGATTAGAAAAATTTCTTTGGCACCGGCCATGAATTGGTATACTGGCCAGTTCTTTGAGCTACCTGGGAATAACCCACTTCCTATTATCAGCTGCAAACCTCACGGATCCATTATGTCACGATCACCTGTGAAAGGCGTTAGTCGAAGGGATTTCTTGCGGGGCTCCGGCGCCGTTGCGGCCGCTTCGACTGCTGTTGCTTCGGCGACTGCCCAAGACAATCCAACCGCACAATCGCTGGTCGTCAGCGGTACAGCTTCCATCACTTTGAACGTGAATGGAAAATCTTTGCCAGCCACGGCTGAGCCGCGTACAACGCTGTTGGATGTGCTTAGATACCAGTTTGACCTAACGGGTGCCAAGCCCGTAAGCTCCGACGGAAGCAGCGGTGCCAGCACCGTCTTGATCGACGGCAAGCCAGCCATGGCATCGACCACGCTAGCTTTAGCTGTTGTCGGAAAGAAGATCACGACGGTTGAAAGTTTGGCCGATGATGCGATCCCCAAAGCGTTCGTCGAACATGATGCTCAACAGTGCGGATTTTGTACGCCCGGCTTCGTGATTGCCGTGCGAGCCTTTCTGAACAGGTTTCCGGAAGCTACTGAAGAACAAATTCGCAGTGGCCTAAACGGTAATATCTGTCGCTGTGGTACCTATGCAAATATCGTGCAAGCGGCGATCTCGATTGTGAAAGGAAGTCAAAATGGCTGAAGTCAAATATAGTTGGCCTGAGAATCACAAATCACGTTTGATTGGCAAGCGTATTAGTCGTGTGGATGGCTTGGAGAAGTCAACTGGAGCTGCCAAATTTACCTACGACATCAATTTGCCGAATCAGCTGATCGTGCGTGCCCTGGGGTGCCCTCACTCGCACTGCCGCGTAATTTCTGTGGATGCTTCGGAGACCAAGAAAGTCCCGGGCGTGGTGCATGTGCACTTGATCAACGCCCCCGAGCCCGGCCGAGACCCGATTGAAATCGAGACCGACGGGCAGTTGTTGGTAGCTGTGGCTGCGGAAACTGAAGCGGCTGCTGCTGAGGGAGTTGCTAAGCTGAAGGTCAAGTACGAAATGCTTGATGTCTTCGTCGATGATTCGAATTTGGAAGCTGCCGAAGCCAAAGGACGCACCAAGAAAGCCGGTGGTAACATTGAATTGGACACTGAACTTGGTGAGCCGGGTGATAACGAGGATGAAGAAGCTTGGGAGAAGAAAACACTGCAGCGTCTTTTTGAGCAATCCAAGTATGTTGTCGAGGGCGTGTACGGGATTGATGCAATTACACATTGCTGCCTCGAGCCTCACGGTACGACGCTTCATTGGGAAGGCAATAGGCTCAAAGCTCATTTATCAACGCAGAACGTCTCGCAGTCCGACGATGGTTTTGCCGGTGGACTGGAACTCACAGCCGACGATGTTGATGTGCACTGCGACTATATGGGAGGCGGTTTTGGAAGCAAGTTCAAACCGGACTATTGGGGTATCGCAGCGGCTCAAATCTCCAAAGCGACTGGACGACCCGTCAAATTTTTACTGAGCCGCGAGCAGGAGCTAAAAATTGGTGGCAACCGTCCCTCGGGGTTCATCAAAGTCAAATTGGGCGCTGACGAAAACGGCATCGTGCAGGTTTGGGATTCCCAGCACTGGGGGACCTCGGGCTACGATGGGAAAACAGTCGCCGTTGGCAATTTCCCCTACGTATTTCATCCCAAGAATCTTCAACGACTGGCCACGGGGATTGTCACGAACAATGAACCTTCCGTTGCCTGGAGGGCTCCCAATCATCCTCAAGCCTGCGCGCTGACGCAGACGGCCTATGATGACTTAGCTGCCAAAATGCAAATCGATAGTCTCGATATCTTTTTGCGGAATCTGGAGTATATCGATTCGCCGGAGAAAGCCCACGTGTATGCTGAACAGTTGCGGATCGGTGCCGATTTAATCGGTTGGCGAAAGCACTGGCATCCGCATGGCAAGGGCTTGCGTCGTGGCAGCGTCGTCGAGGGATTAGGAATCGGAATCCACAAATGGGCGGGTACGGCCAACGACTCAAACTGCCTGCTCAAGATACATCCCGACGGTGGCGTTGAATCGTATTGCGGAACCCAAGATCTGGGGACGGGAACACGTACCGTGTGCGGTATGGTGTTGGCCGAAACACTCGGCCTGCCGCTTGAAGCTGTCAAAGTCAATATTGGCAGTTCGACCTATCCCTTCAGCGGGGCGTCGGGAGGCAGTACCACCGTGGGGGCCGTCAGTGAGTCCCATCGCCGCGCCGCACAAGATGCCTTGGCTCAGTTGTTCGAATTGGTGGCTGAGAAACTGAACGTTGCCTCCGATGAGCTCGAAGCATATAACGGTCGCATTTCAGTCGTCGGCTACGGCGATCAAAGTATCTCTTGGAAAGAGGCCTGCAGCCTAATTGGTATCCGACCGCTGGAAGTGACCTCGAATTACAAACGTGGCACAGAAAGCCCACTCTCCAGCGCCAATGTGGCTGGTATCCAGATGGCCCATGTGGCTGTCGATACCGATACGGGAGTTGTGAAAATCAAGAAAATGGTGGCCGTTCAAGACATTGGGTTGATTATCAACCGCAAGACAGCAGAAAGCCAGGTTTATGGAGCGATGATTATGAGCATCGCCGCCAGCTTGTTTGAACAACGAATCAATGACCCCAAGTCAGGAAATTTTATCAATAGCGAGCTTGATAACTACCGTTTGCCTCGCCTGGGTGACGTCGGCGAATTAGTGGTTCAGTTCTACGAGCCAGAGAGCGAACGAGCGCGAGGTGTCATTGGCCTGGGAGAGCCACCGGCCATCTCTGGTGCGGCGGCCATCTCGAATGCTGTCTGCAATGCCACTGGTACTCGCGTTCCAACCCTGCCCATGACTCCCAAACGCGTCCTCGATGCACTCCGCACAGCGAAAGGATAATGCCATGAAGAATTTCGAGTACGCTCAACCTCGTTCGGAAGCCGAAGCAGTTGCTCTGCTCAGCGATAAATCTAAACGCACGGCCGTCTTGGCTGGAGGAACCGACCTGGTAGGGCTTATGAAGCGGATGGTTGTGAGCCCAGATCGCGTCGTGAACATCTGCGAAATTGAATCGCTACAGCGGATGAGGCTAGACGATAAGAACAATTTATGGATCGGTGCAGCGGTGCATTTGGATCAGTTCTTCGACGACTCACGTTCCGATGCTTTCCCGTCCGTCAAACAGGTTATTCAGGGCATCAGCAGCGTTCAGCTCCAAGCCCAGGGGACGTTGGTCGGCGAATTACTGAGGCGACCTCGGTGCTGGTACTTCCGCGAAGGACATGGATTGCTGGCAGAGCAGGGAAGAATGATTGTCGAAGGGGACAATCGCTACCATGCCATCCTTGGCAACCGTGGACCAGCTAAATTCGTCAGCGCTTCGCGACTTGCCCCTGCCTTGATCTGTTTGGAGGCGATGGTTCGCGTCATTGGTCCAGGAGAATCAGAACAATTCATCCCGCTGGAAGAGCTCTATCAGATACCACAGTCGAGCGGCGAACCCGAAAATGCGTTGCAACCCGGGCAATTGGTGACCCATATCATCTTGCCACCCACACTTGGCAAACTGTCGGCGGCCTACGAGGTTCGGCATGGCGAAGGGCCCGACCAGCCATTGGCCGCTGCCGCCGTGTCACTACAAGTTAAACTTGGAATCGTGCAACAGGCGATGATTGTTGTGGGACAAGTTGCTCCCGTGCCATGGAGTTCTGTCGACGCTTCCCACGCCTTGCAGGGACAAAGAATTTCCGAAGAGACCGCGACTCTGGCTGGCTTTGAAGCGGTCGCGGGCGCGATGGCCTTGTCGCACAACCAGTACAAGATCCAGTTGGCCCAAGTCGCGGTAAAACGCGCCATTCTACGAGCCGCCGGCCTAGAGACCGGTGGCCTCGATCGCCCGCTGTGCGGCGAATCGTCCAGCGAAGCGACCAATGAATTGAACACTTCGTCACCCGCGAGTCAACTCGTTTAGGAGGGGATAAATCCATGTCTTACCAACGTTCGTTTAGTGAGCCCAAAGTCCCCTTGCCCCCACCCTGTATGAATTTGCGGAGCAAGGCGATCTACGTTACAGGCAATCCCGATCCGCAATCGGAGGCCGAGGAAGGTAGTACTCGTTTCAATTGTTGGTGCAACAAGACGCAACACGTGATGGGACCCGACAACGTGCTGGTGGACCGTACTGCCTGCGTCGACGGGCGAGCTTGCTATTGCGCGCGAGCCTAGAATAGTCGCTGCGTCGATATTAACTCACCCCAGCGGAGAGTTGGCGATGATTAAGTTGCGTGGTGCGTCGTGAGCAGTATTGATGCTTGTCACTGGCTTCGCTGAAGTCTTGCTGGGTGCTGAGCCTGCCAACACAGCGTTTTCTCCGTCAACTCCTGTACAATAGCGAGTGCAACGACCAATCTTTCGGTCTGTTAGTTACATGTACTCCTACGTGGACATACTCGATTCTTGGGTGCGACATAACCCACGGATGGTGTTTTGCGTCGGTAGGAAGTGGAAAAATCTGGTGATTGAATTAGCATATTCGATTACGGGAGAATTTTCATGTCAAAAACGTTTGATGTGGTGAAAGTCTCGCAGCATGGCTTGAACAGTAAAGACCCGGCCGACCCAAACGCCATTTTCTCCATCACCGAGGCCGCCTGCGAGTTTATTGAGGCGAACAAGCAGGGACCTTTCTTTGCCTACGTGCCGCACTACGCCGTTCACTCAGCCTTGCAGGGACGGGCGGAAACTCTGGCTCATTTCAAGGAGAAGCCGAAGGGGCAACTGGGACATGGCGACCCGCTTCTGGGTGCCTGTCTGGCGGATCTAAACACGGGCATCGGGATGGTCCTGGACAAACTGAAGACCCTGGGGCAGGAGGAGAACACATTGGTGGTCTTCACCTCGGACAATGGCGGCACCCACGTCCTGCAGGAGCCGCTTCGAGGCAAGAAGGGTTGCTACTACGAGGGTGGCATTCGCGTGCCGATGATCGTTCGCTGGCCGGGTGTGGTTGAGCCGGGTTCGACCTGCGATGTGCCAGTGCTGAACATCGACTTCTATCCTACGTTCCTGGCCACTGCTGGTGCGGAGTCGCCTGCGTCTCCGCTGGATGGCGAGAACCTGATGCCCTTGTTCAAAGGCGGGGCTTCGTTGAATCGCCAGTCCATTTTCTGGCATTTTCCGGGCTATCTGGACGGTCCCGTCCCGCGCGGTCGCGATGCTGTCTTCCGCACGCGGCCAGTGACGGTCATCCGCAAAGGCGACTGGAAGCTGCACCTCTACCACGAAGAATGGCAGCTCGACG
>JBGSJT010000597.1:0-21824 GCA_041741715.1 Pirellulaceae bacterium
ATGAACGGCAATGTGCTCAGAGACCATGTCTTGAGTGACGGGTCATAATCGGCTGGTTCCTTCAGCTCGACGAGATGTCCCAGCGCCCAGGTCACCTGGTAACCGTTGCCTTCAAAATAGCCATCATGCCGCGAGGTTGCCCTAAGGAAGGCAGCCAATTCGCGTGCCACGGATGGCTTTTCGGCAAGTATCACTTTCACACGATCACCCAAGTATGCTCTCAGCAGGACAGACGGCAGATGCCATTCTTCCCGTCCAGTGTAGAACAATTGTCCCCAATTGTTTTATTCCTTTTGTTTTATTCCGTGCGTTAGATGCCTTACGAAAGTTTGGCGGAGCACATAACAATTGAGGACAATTATTTTGCATTCAGGCCCATCCGTCCGATCCCATGAACGCGGCAATTTATGACAGAAAACCGGCAATCCGCCTCCGAAAGTCTGGCTGGAGTGGACGAGCCATCGTGCGGTACAATTGACAGAATCCAGAATAAAGAGGAACAACAATGGGCTCAGTAACGCTAGTACTAGATTTGCCAGAAGACTGGGCAGAGTTCAATATGCCGCCCGCATTAGATGCCCGGCTGACGACCCTTCTTGATCGGCAGGATGAGTCTGGTGAGCTTGCCGAGCCTGAACGCAAAGAGGCAGACGCACTTTGCAAACTCGTTGACATGCTTGCACTCCTGAAGCTTCGCGCTGAACGCGTTTCGGGCCAACCGAAGTCGTGAGTCCCTACATTCCAGTAGACTTGGTTCGGCAAGTTTGCAGTCGGGCTCCTTTAGAACCCAAATACCTTCGAAGTTCTGTCAAGTGATTTCTTGCTTGATATTTCAACCTGCCGGATGAGCAATCAAGCGTCTTGTCGCTGTAGCCTCTGTTAACACTAACTATCAAGCAGTTCTTTGGCTTGCCAAGCTGCGGTTCGGTAGATTGCATTTGCCGATTGAACTCGCTCGGTCCTAGCGCAGCTTAGCGCTGGACAAAGGACGTTATTCAGCGTTAAGGTGCGGCAGTGGAAAAACTCACCGGATGCGATTTCAGACAAGCCTTGTGCTTGATGCAATTGCTGAGGTTGACTGCACTCGGATGGATGCACCATGAACGATAAGCTGACTCAGGCAAGCGTTAGCCAAACCGAACTGCGAAAACCGACTAATTTACTGCCGGTGGTATCAACCAAGGCTGAAGTTGGTGCGTTACCTGCGTTGATGGCTGAAGCAGGTGCGGCAGCGCATTTTGCGTGGGAGGAGTTCATTTATGGCAAGCTTCGCAATCCGCACACGCGAGCGGCCTACGAACGGGCTATTCGCCAGTTTATGGGGCACTGCGAAGCGCTGGGCAAGGACTTGCAGCAGATCAGCCCTCGCGATGTGGGGAGCTATTTGGATGGGCTCCGCTACGCCGTGGCAACGAAGAAGCTGATACTGTCGGCACTACGGCACTTCTTCGATGCGCTGGTGTCCCGGCATGTTGTGATCCTCAATCCGGCTGCATCGGTTCGCGCAGAGCGGCTCCAAGTCATTGAGGGTAAGACGCCAGAGATCTCGATTGAGCAGGCGCGCATGTTGATGCGCAGTATGGATACCTCCCATGCAGTGGGGCTGCGAGATCGTGCGATCGTGGGCATTCTGATCTATACCGCGGCCCGCGTGGGAGCCATTGCCACTCTGCGTCGCTGCGATTTCTACGATTCAGGAGAGCAGTACTGCTTGCGCTTTCATGAGAAAGGGGGCAAGTCGCGGGAGATTCCCGTTCGCCACGATTTGCGGCTGATGATCCAGGATTACCTCAGGACAGGTGGACTCCTCCAGGCGGACAAGGCTTCGCCGCTGTTTCGCACCACCCCTCGTCGAAGTCGACAACTGACCGACAACCCGCTCACCAGCGATGATATTGGGCGGATGGTCAAACGCCGACTGTACGAAGTTGGACTATCGCTACGGCTTTCGCCTCATTCGTTTCGTGTGACGACGATAACCGACCTGCTAACTCAGGGTGTCCCGCTGGAGGATGTGCAAAATTTGGCAGGGCATGCCGACCCTCGCACCACCAGGCTCTATGACCGCAGGCAGCGGAAAGTAACCCGCAACATCGTCGAGCGGATTTCAATTTGAGATTGGATTTTTGGAGGCATGGCTCGCATCCAAGTGACATGTTGCCGTTTCGTAGTGGATGAGGTCACGAGTACCTTAAGCGTTTCGAAGTGGACGAAGCGACGAGTCCCAACGCCGGCCGAATTGCCGTGTCTCAGGTAGTGGAAGACGCCTAATTCCCCAGTTGAAGCGCCGACAGCCGTTGCCATTGCTCGTCGGTATCAACCATCTGCCGAAGGATGCAATACGACTGACCGCTGCGCTGCGTCAGTAGAATCTGGTCTGGGTACTCGCTCTTCTGGACAATCTCACTGAGTGGCATGCGGACGCCGGCATGGCCAGTGCAAATAGCGAACTCCTGCGGACTGATCCAGCCCGATTGATACCAACTCTGCTGATACGTTCGCCTAAAATAGTTCCACCAATTGAGCGTACTGGTGAGCATACAATGGCCTATCAACAGAACACCGCCCCAGAACATCCAACTCTCTAGGCGGTCGCGGGCGATGAACACGATGGCTGCGATGAAGAACATTGAACCCGACTCCATGAGTGCCCTGTTTCGAAAGGCTGGAGTTCTCCATGTGATCTCAGAGGTATCCGAGCCATGGAACGCAATTCCATCAGCCGATGGTTGGCTGATTTGGTTCCACAACTCCAAGCCATGCGGATTCTCAGCCGGTGCTGGCCTGTCAGCCAGTTGTCGCCAGTGGCGTTTGAGTTGATTTGCGGAGTCCACATTGAACGCGTCGAACATGCGAGCGCTCAGTGCCAAGTAGCGATGAGCGCTGGCGTCGACATGCACACGCATGCCATCCGCACTGATCGCGGTCCGAACCAAATGATGCGGTCCAAACCAATAGGTATGCACACCATCATGGAAGCACAAGCCACCTGTGGTGAACTCCCCTTGAGCTGTCCCCAGCACATCCGGATACAACGTCAGGTAGCGTGTCGCACGATCGCTCGCGCTGATCCGGCGTTTAAGAAACCACCAACCTGCTAGCATCAGTGTCCAAAACGCCGTTAAGCCCAAGCTCACCAACAGCTGTCCTTTGGAAATTGCGTAAAGTACGCTTGCCGGTCCAAACACGACAATGCAAATCCCCAGTAGCACGGCCAGCACCAGGCACAGCCACCATTCCCGTTCCCCACGCGGCAGCATCCGTTGATAGTCAGCCCGTTCGATCACCCCGTCGAAACGAAGCGACACCGATTCCACGTCAAATGTGGCCGGACTTGTAGGCTCGTACGGATTGATAGTTGCTTCGGTCAATCGAGTGTCCTCAGTGGCCCGACCGATTTCGCGAGCCATTGAGATCCAAACTAAGTGCGGGATGAAGTATTCGCGGACACAAGTCCATGCAGCTCCGACATTGTAGATCAATTGAGAGACGATGGAGTTGCAGAGGAGCGACCAATCAAGCCGGGTCGCAGCGGCAAGAACCTTAGGACGGGCAGCCAGTGGTAGCCGCTATTTAAAAAACGAAGCGGCGCGACGGCGGCCATGAATTGCTCGTCGCGCCGCCCCTCGACGTCACTCGGACGCTTCGGCGAGGGTATCCCTAGCAAGTTGCGTCCCCGCAGAGCCTGCGTCCGTTTCCCCTCGCCTCGGCAGATTGCCAGATTCAGCTCTGGATGTCACCTGCATTGTCTTCCAGACGACGGGATTCGACGACCTTCTGAAATTCTGCCATGATTTCGGGATACGATTGAGCGAGGTAACGCACCACCCGAGCATTGTCGATCAACTTCTTGAGGTAGCCGACAACGATGACTAAGTTGAGCACGTTTTTGCCGTGCCTTTCTTCTATCTGCTTAAGATCCTTTGCAAGTGAGTCCATTTCTCGTTCCATGCGCGCTATTTCAACCGGGGAAAGTCCGTCAACCTCTCGTGAATTCTCCTTTTCGAGCAGTTGTTCTGCCGGTGTGGCGACCACCAAGCATTTTGCATAGGTAACTGAGAAGTTCGACGAGGCACACATTAATTCAGCCATTTCGATTTAACGCATTGGCCTGACCTTGCGCAGTTGGCCAAAGGTCCCTGCATTCGCTGGTCGTCCTCGCAGAAGTTGAACTGCCTCCGTACAAATTCCAGTCAATAGGTCGCGCTTCTTACGAATGCTTGCGACATCAATGTCGAGCGCGCTTGCGATTTCCTGCTCGGACACGCCACTCTTGACGGCTTTCATGATCATGAAATGCTCTTGGATTGCAGTCAGCCGGTTGACTTTATGATTGTAGGTGAAGCCCTCGTCGTCTGTAGCGATCAGACATTTGATTGAGTCAATACCCAGATCCTTGAGGGCTTCCAGCCTAACGTGACCGTCGAGTAGCATGTACTTGTTGGCGTCGCCCTTCTGTGGATGGACCACTAAGGGCTCGATCACGCCAACTTCGCGAATTGAGGCAGCTACCTGTCGGTACTTCATAGTTGACTTGGTGGCCTTCGAGATTTTGCGCATGGGCAGAATATCGGCCAAGCTGATAATGCGAATAATTTTCTCGCACGCGAGCTGCACTCGGCTATTCATAATGATTCCTCACTTCTGCCCAACTGACTAGCTAAAAAGGCTGGCATAGAATCTAGAGCTTCTGCTCTAAGCAGATTCACGAAGTTCTCGTCTTCAAGAAGTTGGCGGATCGCCGAGACGACGAAGAGTAGACGCGTTTCGCAGAGCTTAGACTTCTGAATGACAACGCGTTGACGGGTCGACTCCTGTTGGTAAGTATCAAGCAACTTTTTAGTCGAGACCGACGGATGGCCGTTGCGTGTTCCGCCGCGGAGCGACTTGCCATCAGATTTTCGCTTTTCAATTAGTCTGCGGGCAGCCAATAGCTTTTTCCCTCGCAAATCATTGGATTCATATGCCTCGGTCAATGCTCGCTGGATCTCGTGATCATTCGAAACTGCGATTGTAACTGCGACGCTGACGGGGATCTGTTCTCTCTCAACCGCCATCAGCAGTCGCTCCTCGCCGTGCTGGACTAGTTTGACGATGCCGCGAACGTAGGTGACGTTAAGATCTGTTTTCTTCGCAATATCCGCATGTGAATAGCCTCGGTCCTTCAGGGCTCCGATCTCCCGCACCAATTCCGCGCTAGAAGGCTGCCGCCGAGCCAAGTTTTCGACCAGACTCATCAGCAGGAGCTCTTCTTTTGTCACATCAACCACGATACAGGGAATCTCGGACTGCCCTAACATTTGATAGGCTTCGAACCGGCCCTGACCGCAGACGAGTAAATATTCGTCATCGTCCCCTGCCGTCGATTTCTTGGGCGTTACCGTAATTGGCTTCTTGAGTCCGATATTTTTGATGTTTTCGGCGATCTGCCGGAATTTCTTTCTGCCCCGATCGCGAGGATTCACCACCGTAATTTTGGCAAGCGGGATCATCCGAATTTCTGCTTCTGATTCGTTCTTCATGCTGCCACCTCGATCTTTTGTCTCCGGGCGAGGCCCGCAAAATAGTCAAGACTGTCGAACTGATAGGTATCGAGGTAGGCTCCATTCGATTCGCATAAAAGCAACCTCGGCGACGTGATGTCCATGATCGGCAAGAGATAGTAGTCTGTAGCTTTCTCGTTGGACTCATCCATTCGGACCAGAATGGTTATGTCGGGTGCAACATTCTGCTCGATATTAATCAGCCATCTCAGTGCTCCCGCCTTCGTGTGACGGCACCGTGAAAGTACCATTGAGGCGCTGTACTCTCCATTGATCAGCAATAGATCTGATTCGCGATCCTGTGTAACGGATGCACCTGCTGCTCCAAGTCGGCTCACAACGTCACCTACTAAGTCGGGATACAGGCTCCTGAGCTTCTTGTTGACTGCGAGATACTCGTAATCTCGATCTGGCTGATAGCCAGCCAAGCGATAGGCGCGGATCAAGCTTCCAAACCGAGACCTGTAAGAAGACGATGTTGGTGTATTGTCCGCTGAATCGATCAACCCAGCAGACAGTGTGGGATGTTGCTCCATCAGCGATTTCAGGCACCTGAGCATTTCCTCGTCGGTGTAGCATCTCGATCGCTCTCGAATGATTCCCTGTGCTGTGTAAAAGACCTCCTGGCTAACAATCGCTTCGAAAGCATCATTCTTCCGTACCCACATTTCCGTGCCATTCTTAACCCGTCGTTTCTTCAGCTTGAATGAGATGCGGTTGTAGACGTTGTTTCCGATGTATTTCTCGTTGGTCAACAGCTGTCTGATCGTTCCACGTGTCCAGGACCGCCCAAGATCGGTTTTGATACCTTGAGTATTTAGCTCTTCTGCAATTTCCCGTTCGCGCATTCCTTTTCCAACGAACATTTCGTAGACACTTCGGACGACCTGAGTCTCTTCGTCAGGACCTTTTACCAAAATGACGCGGTCGGTTTGAAGGCTCTTGCACTCGCCTCGCATGAGTTCGTTCTTTGGCTTCCCAGTTTGGTCGATTAGCATCCGACGCAGTCCGAACCCTGCGGAGCCACCTTGGCGATAGCCCAGTTCAATGAGTCGACATTGCCCCTGAAAGACCTTGGTCGATAGTTCCCGACTATACTCACCGGCCATAGCCCGCTTCACGCTTTTGATGATCGTAGACGTCGGACCACCGTCGTTCTCGAACTGTTCAGCACAATAGTGGACTGTGATGCCAGCTCGCTTACATAAGTACTCATAGTACGCACTTTCGTCTGCATCCTGGAAGCGCCCCCAGCGGCTGATGTCGTACACGAGAATTGCTTCGAAATCAGCGTTTCCGTTTTGAACATCCTCGATCAGTCGTTGAAGCGCTTGACGGCCGGCAACATTCAGCCCGCTTTTACCTTCGTCGGCATAAGTGCGAACAATCTCAAAATTGCGATTCTGTGCGTAGGCCTTGATAGCGTCATCCTGGTTGGCCGTGGAATACTGCTGGTGCTCGGTTGACATCCTTACGTACTGGGCTGCTCTCACGCGTTTCATTTCTGGTTGATTTGCAATTGTTGTCATAGTCGATTTTGCTCCTGAGCTGAGTAGCGAGGGACACGTTAGAGTCTGAGGCGCTCGGGCGTATCCCACTAACTATGACTGACAGCTGTTTGATTTCAGGTTGATCGGCGTTTGATTTGCGTTTGATTTTCAACAAACATTCAAACGAGTATCAAACCGTAGAATCCCGGATTACAGCCATCGATGGCTACCGCAAGGTCAGACATGCCATGTGCTGACAATCGATCTCTCAGTCTCTTTGCGACCCCGCGAATGGTCGAGTCGTCGCGTTGTCCCCTCCACACATCGTTCAGTAAGTCGCGATAGGAGACGTATCGATTGGGGGAACGACACAGGCGGTCGAAGAAACGCAACAACAGCGTGTTACCGAGAAAGCAAGTCTTACCTTGCCAATGGACACACAATGTATGGTAGTCAATTCTAGGATGGCCGCGATTCCTGCTAGCGCTATCCGTGATCTGAACTGACGTCAGGTTACCTGCCTCAATTTCTTGGTTCAGTAGTAGTATTGTGAGCTCAATCTGTGTGACTGCCTGCGCATAACTTTCAGCCAGTGCGGAGAGCGAATCGCGAAGTGCCTGCCTATTCTCAATCTGCATTTTCCCATCCCCCAAGCCATTACGACAAGACAGGTGAGAATACTGCTCCCTTGATTCACTCACCGTTATCTCCAGGCTAATCCGTCGTGAATCGCTTGACTCAGTTCGCGTTGTTACGCTTGCTGGCAACCAGTCAGTTGATGAGGTCCTTTGAGATCGGTAGTGGATGGTTCATGATTGGGCAAAATCGGAGCCACGAGGGGAAGATCGAGATTTGCGTGTTCATCGATGCGCGGGCTTGACCAATCAAACGGGGTCGCCGCGGCAAGAACCTTGCGTTGGGGCAGCGGGTGGTATCGGCCACTATAGAAACCAAGCGGCGCGACGGCGGCCAGGTCATTCGAAATAAGCGTGACCAGAGAACCCACCACTGAACAAAAAGACACCATTCGGAGTGAAGCTCTACAGCCAGAGCTAAGCTGACTCAACCCGCGATATATCCCTAACACCAGAATTCAGTGTGCTGCAATCGCTTATGAAGACTGCAGCAATTATTTTGCTGCGGGGTTGTACCGCGCAGGAAACTCAGTAGGATCTAGCAGATGGATGTCATGGGCGCAAAAAAAACGGCTCCGTGGTGGAACACGAAGCCGTCGGCGTTCATGCGGGCCGGGAGCCCGGATGATCTATTGATAACACCATTCTGACTCCCAAAACCCGATCGTCAAGGACGACTACCGAGCGGCGGCAACTTCGCCACCGCTTCGATCTGGTTTGCGCGGCCCAACCCGGCCGCATTACTTGGAGTTAGTAAATGAAATTTCTTGCCTTACCGCTGCTGATCGTAGCTGCGGTTTCATCGCCGGTATCCGGGCAGCTTGCTAGTCCGCTGGATCCGTCCAGCTGGAATCCAGTGAGTCGAGCCATTGAGACATCGTTTCCGCTACAGGATCAAGTCGGTGCGAGATTAGCGCTCCCCTTCAATTCGACGGCAGATACGCCTGATTGGAAGATTGCGCGGTTGATGGCCGAGCTTAGCTTTCTGGCCTACGAAGACAGTATTGCCTCGGTTCAGAATCGGCTCCGCCTTTACGATTTGGCTCTCGGCGAGTTCGTCACGGTCGACAATCACCATTTCATCACAGCGTGGGATCAGCAGAACGATGTATTGGTTATTGCTTTTCGAGGTACCGACATCGCCCAACTCGCTGACTATTGGACGGATTTGGACTACGAGAAGATCGTAACGGAACTCGGCGAAGTTCACAAAGGGTTTTACGATGCAACCCAAGCATTGATGCGATCTGTCGTCGCTGCGATCGAACATCGGGGAAACCCAAGGCATGTTTGGTTGACTGGTCACAGCCTGGGCGGTGCGATTGCGACGCTCTCAATGCGGCAGCTTGAATTGCACGGACATCCAGTAAAAGGCTTGGTGACGTTTGGGCAGCCACGTGTTGGCGCTCATGCATTCACGACAGCCATGAATCGTAGCCTCGGAACTCGCATGCTACGCTTCATCAATGAAGACGATGTAGTAACCTCGCTCCCACCGCGTATCCCACTGGTCCTACCTGCCTACTATAGTGGCGGAAGCGTGATTCGATTCTTGAACGGTACCATTGTCCGCAGTCCAGGGCCGGTTGTTCAAGGTACACAACCAACGAGAGGAGTCGATGATCTATTTGGGAGCCCTCCTGATGACGACGCCGTAGCGGTTGATCCATTCGGAGATTTGTCGCCCACTCAAAGTTACGATTTCGATGTTACTGCACCGGACACACCAGAAGGCCTCAGCCCTCCTGACCCTGAACCTTTGACCGCCGAACAGTTCGAAGAGCTACAAGAGATCCTCAATGGTCGCGACCCGGTTGATGCTGAAGAGCCAACCTACGGCGGTCCGCTTGGTGGCCCATTCGATCGCCTTGATTTGAAACGGCGAGCTGGAAACCATCTGATGCACCGCTACATCCAGCAAATCGAACGGTTTGCAGTGGAGGGTAAATGATGTCTCAGCTCATAGACGATAGCGACCAGAACGACATTCAAGATCAGATCGCGGGGGAGATAGCGGCAGCTACTGATTCGCCGCGAAAACGAGCCTTGAAGAAATTCGCGTTGGCGGCGATAAGCGTGATTCCATGGGTTGGTCCTTTAATTGTGGCTGGCATCGAGTTAGCCGGAAAGGGCGACAAGGTCGACGACCTACAATGTCAATGGCTTGAAAGTCACCGTGTCAAGTTCCAGCGCCTACACGAAACTCTGCGTCAAATTGCAGAGAGACTTGCGAGCTTTGGGGACGCAGTCGACGCAAGGCTTGAAGACCCTAAATTCCTGACGTTGGTTGAAAAGTCGTTTCAAAGTTGGGATCGAGCGACAACTGATGAGAAGCGAGACTACATCCGAAGGCTTGTAGCCAACGCAGCGGCAATAAGCTTGTGCGATGACGATTTGGTTCGCTTGTTTCTTGATTGGATCGATCGTTACGACGAAACACATTTTAAAGTCATCAAGGCGATCTACAAACAAAACGGAATTAATCGTCGATCTATCTGGCTAAAAATGCATCCGACAATTCCACGGGACGATAGTTCGGAGGCCGACCTATTCAAGTTGCTGATTCATGATCTGACTCTAGGGCACGTGATACGGCAGAAGCGGCAAACGACAATCTCCGGGAAATTCGTAAAGAAGCCCAAGGGAGGCCGAAGTCCAGTTACTGGGACCATGCAGACGCCGTTTGACTCAGAAAAGCCTTACGAGCTTACCCAGTTGGGCGTGCAGTTCGTTCATTACGTGATGGATGAAGTCGCACCGCAGATTGCCGGGTCTTCGATGGGAACGGATCTCTGATGCTTCTAATCAACGACGTTGCCGATGTCCGTATGGGCTTCCACTTTCGTGGTCGGGTTCACGAGGAGCCCAACGGCAATGCGCTGGTGCTACAAATTCGAGACGTCGATGAAGCCGGCCGTTTCGATCCGGAATCGCTGACGCCAATGGAAATCCCGAATGTAGAAAATCATTCGCTTTCTGTTGGCGACATCGTGTTCTTGGCTCGTGGGGCGCGGCGGTACGCTTTTCTTTTTAGCGAGGGGTACCGCCGGAACATCGTACCGGCCGGTTATTTCATGGTGCTTCGACCAAAGGACGATCGGGTAAAGCCGGACTATTTGGCTTGGGCAATGAATCAAGAATTGTTCCAAGCCAAAATTGATGCAGTTTCCTCGGGAACGGCGGTCCCGCAAATTACCAAGGGCAGCCTGACCGAACTTGAAATCGATGTGCCCGATGTGGCGACGCAGCACCGTATCGTCGCTATTGACCGTTTGATGCAGCGAGAGCTGCACTTGATTCACAAAATCCGCGACTGCCGCGCCACATTGTTGCGAGCGGCCGCTCGCAATAATGCAGGGTAGCCCTCTATCCTGCCACTCCACAATCCTTTCCATTTTCACAGGCTGAAAGCCTATCCTAAAAATGAATAAAGAGTTTACCCAAGACGAAATAAACTCGATCGTTTGGAAAGCCTGCGACTCGTTTCGTGGGGCGGTCGATCCGTCGGAGTACAAGAACTATATCTTGACGATGTTGTTCTTGAAATATCTGACTGACCTATGGAAGGACAAACGGGACGAGTACACCAAGCGGTACAAGGGCGATAAAACGCGGATCGAACGGGCGCTAGCTCGCGAGCGGTTCGCGTTGCCGCCCAAGTGTGACTTTGACACGTTGTACGAGAATCGCGAAGCAGCCGACATCGGCGACCGGATCAACAAGGCACTGCAGAGAATCGAAGACGCCAACAAGGCCAAGCTCGAAAACGTTTTTCGGAATATCGACTTCAATTCTGAAGCGGCGTTGGGCCAGACGAAGGATCGCAATCGGCGGTTAAAGAATCTGCTAGAGGATTTCTTTGGCACCGACGCGCGGCCACTGGACTTGCGGCCGTCTCATTTGAGCAACCGTGACGTGATCGGGGATTGCTACGAGTACCTGATCGAAAAATTTGCGGCCGGTGCGGGCAAGAAGGCTGGCGAGTTTTACACGCCCAAAGAAGTATCCATTTTGTTGGCCAAGTTGGTCGATCCGCAGCCTGGCGATACGATTTGCGATCCGGCTTGCGGTAGCGGTTCGTTGTTGATCCGGACGGCGAAAGAGATTCACGAAGCGGACGGCTCGCCCAGTCGCAACTTTTCTCTGTTCGGGCAAGAGTCCAACGGTAGTACTTGGGCGCTGTCGCGGATGAACATGTTCCTGCACGAAATGGACAGTGCTCGCATCGAATGGTGCGACACAATCACCAACCCTCGCTTGATCGAAGATGACCAGTTGATGAAGTTCAACGTCGTGGTGGCCAATCCGCCTTTCTCGCTGGACAAGTGGGGAGCTGAGACGGCGGACACCGATCATTACAAGCGGTTCTGGCGTGGCATACCGCCCAAGAGCAAAGGCGACTTTGCCTTCATCACGCACATGATCGAAACGGCGCTGGCTGGTGAAGGCCGAGTCGGCGTGATTGTGCCGCACGGCGTGTTGTTTCGTGGCGGCAGCGAGGGATTGATTCGGCAGAAGTTGGTCGACGAAAACCTGCTCGACCTTGTCGTCGGTTTGCCAGCCGGTTTGTTCTTCGGCACCGGCATCCCAGCGGCGATTCTCGTGTTCCGCAAAGACAAGAAGAAACGCAACGTGATGTTCATCGACGCCAGTCGCGAGTTCGTTGATGCGAAAAACCGTTCGTACTTGGGCGAGGATCACATCGCCAAGATCGTGAAGACGTACAAGAAGCGAAAGAATGTCGACAAATACGCGTATGTAGCTGACTTTGCTGAGATCGAAGAAAACGAGTTCAATCTAAATATCCCTCGTTACGTCGACACTTTCGAGGAAGAGAAGGAGATCGACGTGCGCGGGGTTCAGAAACAGATTGAAGGGTTGGAGAAGGAACTCGCTATGGTGCAGAAGGAGCTGGCGGGGTATCTAAAGGAGTTGGGTTATGGTTCCTGAAGGGTGGATACTCACAAAAATAGGTGATACAAATGTTGTCACGTCGGGGGGAACGCCTAGTAGAAATATCGAAGCCTATTGGGATGGCTGTATTCCATGGGTAACAACAGGAGCAATCGATTTCAACATCATCACGAAGACCGAGGAGTCCATTACGGAGGATGGTCTTGCGAACTCTTCAGCAAAGCTGTTTCCGAAGAAAACCTTGCTTGTTGGATTGTATGGGGACGGCGTGACTCGTGGTAAAGTTGCGATGCTTGGCATAGAAGCAGCCACAAATCAAGCATGCGCTGCGATTCTTCCTGGGGAAAATGTTTCTCAAGAGTATCTGTTCTACTATGTGTCTGCTCAGTATGACAGACTGCGGCGACAAAGTTCAGACGGAAATCAGAAAAACCTTAGCGGAGGTTTAATAAAGAGTTACCCGTTGTTGCTGCCACCCCTACAAGAGCAGAATAAGATCGCTGTCATTCTATTGATAGTTGACCGTCATCTTGCATTGACGCAACAATTGATTGTCGCAAAGCTGTTTCGGAATGAATCACTTTTGCGGGATTTGCTTAAGACGGCATCGGCGAAGTGGCCGACTATGAAGCTTGGCGAGCTTTTCAAAAATCGAAAAGCAAAGGGAAAGGCTGGACTTCCGACCTACTCGGTGACCATGAACGCTGGTTTGGTACCGCGAGACTCGCTCGACCGGAAGCACGATACGACGCTCGAACCCGAACAGCACCTCCTGATCGAAAAAGGCGATATTGCCTACAACATGATGCGGATGTGGCAAGGTGCATCGGGAATAGCGACCGAATCCGGCTTGGTCAGTCCGGCGTATGTCGTGATCCGATCTCGCGGCCAGGTCGATCCCTTATTTGCGTCGTACTGGTTCAAGATGCCTCGCGTCGTGAAGAAGTTTCAGGACTACTCGCATGGCCTCACTAAAGATCGCTTGCGGCTGTATTACAAAGACTTCGCTTCGATCTCACTACCGTTGCCACCGCTCAAACTGCAGCAACAAATTGCGAAGGTCATGCAGTGCTGCGACGATGAACTTGATGCGTTGGAACGGAAGCTCGAACTTCTTAAGCGACAAAAAAAGGGATTGATGGAGCAACTGCTGACCGGCAAGACGCGCGTCAAGCTACCCAAGGGAAACGCGTAATGGCCAAGAGAAAAAGTGGCATTGCCATTCCAGATGACTACGCGGAGGTCTTTGAGTCGCTCAAGCAGCGGGTGCGACAGTCACAAACCAAGGCGATGCTGTCGGTCAACCGCGAACTCATTTCGCTTTACTGGGAGATCGGTCGGCAGATCGCTCAGCGGCAGGATCGAGAAGGCTGGGGGAAGAGCATCGTCGATCGACTTGCTCATGACCTGCGTGCCGCATTTCCTTTGGTGAAAGGCTTTTCGCCAGGGAATGTGTGGCGAATGCGGGCATTTTACTTGGCCTATCAAGCCGACCAGCCAATTCTCGCGCAAGCTGCGCGAGTAATAGCTGCCGTTGATAATTCGACCACTTTGCCCAGCACCGAGTCAGATCTCGCGCAGCTTGCGCGAGAATTGCCGCCCGAGCCAATGGCGCTGATTCCATGGTTTCATAACGTGGTAATCGTCGAGAAGGTTAAAAGTCCGTTAGAGCGGTTCTGGTACGCTGCGAAAACGCTCGAACATGGTTGGAGTCGAGCCGTTCTGACCGTCCAGATCGAAAGCAGACTGTACCAGCGTGAGGGCGGGGCAGTGAGCAACTTTTCGACCTCGCTACCGAGTCCGCAGTCTGATCTAGCACAGCAATCATTGAAGGATCCCTACCTTTTTGATTTCTTGACGCTTCATCAGGATGCGGTCGAGCGAGATCTCGAAAACGGATTGGTGGACCACATTCAAAAGTTTCTATTGGAGCTAGGTGCGGGATTCGCCTTCGTTGCACGCCAGGTGCATGTGGTCGTTGGTGACGACGACTTTTTCCTAGACTTGCTATTCTATCATCTGAAACTGCGTTGCTTTTTTGTGATCGACCTAAAAATGCGAGCGTTCACACCTGAAGACGCTGGAAAGATGAACTTCTATCTGTCGACGGTTGACGCCCAAATGCGACATGCAGACGACGCACCGTCAATCGGATTGATACTGTGTAAAACGCAAAACCGAGTGGTCGCCGAATACGCGTTGCGCGATGTGTCCAAACCCATCGGTGTAGCGGAATGGCAAACCAAAATTGTGGATTCACTGCCACTTTCGTTGAAGGGTACGCTTCCTAGTATCGAGGAGATCGAAGCGGAATTTGAATCGGAGGATTCGACATGAGCGATGAAATGCCTTCGTTTAAGGAAGATCACATCTCACAGATTCCGGCGTTGCAGCTGTTGCAACAGCTCGGCTGGAAATACATATCACCCGACGAAGCGGTGGCGGCTCGCGGCGGCAAACTGTCGAGTGTCTTGCTGGATACCGTGTTGGTCAGCCAACTGAAAAAACTGAACCAGATTGAATTCAAGGGCGAAACGCACCCGTTCAGCGAGGCGAACATCCACTCGGCGATCTTAGCATTGAAAGATGTTGTTTATGACGGCTTAGTGCGAACGAACGAGAAGATTTATGATTTGCTGGTGTTGGGCAAAAGTCTGCCTCAGACGATCGCGGGAGATACGAAAAGCTTTCCGCTGCAGTACATCGATTGGAATCCAGAGACCTGGTTGACCAACAACGTCTTTCATGTGACCGAGGAATTCATGGTTGAGCGGACGGCCAGCCATGAAACGCGCCGCCCCGATATCGTACTGTTCGTCAATGGCATTCCGCTCTGTGTGATTGAATGCAAACGGCCTGATAAAGACGATTCGCTCAACGAGGCAGTCTCGCAACATCTTCGCAACCAGCGCGATGATGAAATTCCGCATTTGTTTTTATTTACGCAGCTATTGATCGGTGCCTCTAAGAATTGTGCGAGCTATGGAACGACGGGTACGCCAGCAAAATTTTGGTCGGTGTGGAAAGAGAACGTCGACAAGCCACTGGCAAAGATCATGTCCAAGCCGCCCAAAAAAATGGCGGATACGCGTTGGTTGATGGATCGCTTTACCTGTGTCAGCGAAGAACAGGCTGCCTACTTCACCGGCCCGCGGGGGATTACAGATCAGGACCGCGCATTGTATTGCCTTTGCCGCCCAGAGCGACTGCTGGACCTAGCGTATTCGTTTACCGTCTTCGATGCCGGAGAAAAGAAGGTCGCTCGGTATCAGCAATACTTCACAGTTAAGAATACGCTGAGTCGAATCGAACAGCGCGATGACAACGGTGCGCGGAAAGGCGGTGTGGTTTGGCACACCCAAGGATCAGGTAAGTCGTTGACGATGGTAATGCTGGCGAAAGAGATCGCTCGGCTGCGGTTGCCGCAATACAAAATCGTACTGGTGACCGACCGTGTCGATCTAGACGACCAAATCTACAGGACGTTTACCCACTGCGATATGCAACCACAACAGGCAGCCAGCGGCAAGGACCTAGCATTGCTGATGCAGGGTTCTGTCGGTCGTGTTATCACGACAGTGATAGACAAGTTCGATAATGCGGTTACCAGGGGTAAGCTTCGAAATGAAAGCGACAACATTTTCGTGCTTGTCGATGAAAGTCACCGCGGCCAATACAAAACGATGCACGCCAAAATGCGCAAGGCGATGCCGAGGGGCTGCTTCATTGGCTTTACGGGCACGCCCGTTCGCAAGAAGGAAAAGGACACGATCAACAAGTTCGGTGGATTGATTCAACCGACTTACTCCATTCGCGACGCGGTCAACGACAAGGCCGTTGTGCCGCTTTTGTACGAGGCACGCGATGTAGAGCAGCGTGTCGACCGCGAAACAATCGATCGCTGGTTCGAGATCATCACGGCGAATTTGACTAAAGAACAAAAGGCGGACTTGAAGAAGAAGTTCTCCACGACGGACCAACTGAACAAGGCGGAGCAGAAGGTTCGGGAAATCGCTCTCGATATCAGTTTGCACTACCGCGACAATTGGCAGGGTACCAAATACAAGGCTCAGCTGGTCACTCAGGACAAAAAAACTGCATTGATGTATCAGCGGTTTCTTGAAGAGTTCGGAATGGTGTCATCTGAGGTATTGATTTCCGGACCAGATGACCGGGAAGGCAATGAAGAGGTCGAAATCGAAGAGGACGACCTGCCAGAAATCCAAAAGTTCTGGCGGAAGATGATGAACAAGTACGGCAGCGAGGACCAGTACAACAAGAACATCATCAATGGATTCAAAGCTGGCGACGAACCCGAAATCATCATCGTCGTCGATAAGCTGCTGACTGGGTTCGACGCACCGCGGAACACGGTGCTCTACTTAACACGATCGCTGAAGGATCACACGTTGTTACAAGCGATCGCTCGTGTGAATCGTTTGTGCGAAGGTAAGGATTTCGGCTACATCATCGACTACCGCGGTATCCTATCAAACTTACAGAAGGCCTTCGAGTTCTATCAAGAGCTGGAGGAAGCCGATCAGAAAGAACTGGAAGCCGCGATGACAAACGTTGCGGTCGAAATCGAGAAGCTACCACGGCGTCACACCGAGCTACTTAATCTGTTCCAAGACATCAAGAACAGACAAGACGAGGAGCTCTACGAGCGCAAACTGGCAGACCAGGAACTGCGAGATCAATTCTATGATGCTTTGCGTGATTTTGCCCGCTCATTGTCGATGGCGCTTGGCTCACTCGCGTTCATGGAGCAAACACCCGACGCCAAAGTAGAGCGATATCGGAATGACCTAAAATTCTTCATGAATCTTCGCTCATCCGTTAGGCATCGCTACGCCGAAGTGGTTGACTTCAAGGAGTACGAAGAAAAGATCCAAAAGCTGCTCGACACGCATGTGGCAACCGGCGAGGTGAAGAAGATGACATCGTTGGTCAATATCTTCGATCGCGAAGCGTTTGAAAAGGAGCTGGATCAATTAGCCGGAAAGAGTGCCGGCTCAAAAGCGGACACGATCGCGCACCGAACGAAACGCACCATCAATGAGCGGATGGATGATGACCCGGCGTTCTACGCAAAATTTTCAAAGATGCTCGAAGATGCGATCGCCGCATTCCAACAAAAGCGGCTGGCTGACATTGAGTACTTGAACCAAGTCCAAGACATCGCGGATAAGATCCGCACCCGTAGCGGTGATAACTTACCAAGCGAACTGCGAGGTCACGAGGTTGCTGGTGCGTTGTATGGCGTGGTGAAGGAAGTGTTTGAGTCTCACTCGGGAAGCGATCTTGACCTGCCAGCTATTGGCGCGGCTGCTGCATTACGTATCGACGATATCATCAAGACGCATCGCATCGTGAACTGGACCAATAATTCCGATGTGCAAAATCAGATGCAGACAGCGATTGAGGATTACCTTCACGAACTTGAAGGCACAGGGCTGGAGCTGTCGTTTGACGAGATCGACATGATCTTGGAGAAATGCTTGGACATTGCTCGCCGGAGGTACGCGTGATGTCGGCGATTGTCGCAATCCAAAATGGGCAGCCCGGCGGTGGCTACTTGATGAAGTATGGCCGGCTGAGCATCCCATTCAAAATTGACTTTCAACCGCGAACGCAGCTGACGATTCACGTCCATCCTGAGATGCGGTTAGAGGTGTTGGCTCCGCAGCACCGGACACCGGAAGCAATTCTCAAGCGAATTGAGGCAAAGTCAGCATGGATTGCCAAGCAGTGGCGATACTTTGAGCGTTACCAACCGACGCAACCCGCCCGCGAATATGCCAGTGGAGAAACACACCGCTACCTCGGCCGTCAGTACCGACTAAAGGTCTTTAAGTCCGAGCAGCAGTCGGCGAAATTGTCCGGCAAGTTTTTGCATATCGGCCAACAGGATACCTTCGACCATAAGGCGACCCAAGAGCTCGTCATGGACTGGTGCCGCCAGCATGCCGAAGCCACGTTTGCAAAACGCTTGGCTGAGTGCTTGCTAAAATGCAAGTCACTGAAACTGGACTCAACACCCAAACTGACAGTTCGTCTGATGAAAAGGCGATGGGGCAGTTGCTCGAAGGCTGGCAATATCACGCTCAACCTTGATCTAGTCCGTGTACCTATCCACTGCATCGACTATGTCATTATTCACGAACTGTGCCACCTGAAAATCCTCGACCATAGCCCGCGATTTTACCGTAGCCTCGCTTGTATCCTACCCGATTGGGAGGCTAGAAAAGAGCGTTTGGAATCCCAGGATTGGACATAATCCATCCCACTGAAATTAGCGGCGGTCATTTAATCTGTTGCCCAAATAAACCGTATAGAGCCATGTTCAAATCCTTAGTTACCAAAGCCTGGACCGCTGTCACGAATCCAGGCCAAGCAGAACGCGTTGAAAAAATCGTTGCTGCCATTGCACATTCATTCCGGACGAAGAAGCGAGACTTTGATCTTGCTGCAGTCCTCGAGCCGATCGACTGTGTCAAGAAGGATGTCGATGTAGCGACTCGCCAGTATCTCGAGACGTTCGTGTCAAATTACTGGAAGAAGGACATACCTACTCCAGACCAAAAGAAGATGATTTGGTGGGTCAGTCAGAAACTGGGTATCCCATTGCTTGAGGCTACGCGGCTTCACCACGGCTACGCTTCCAAACTTTTCGGCTCAATACTCAAGCGAAGCCTTGAAGACGGAATTCTAGAAGCGCACGAACTGGAGCCGCTTAATCAAATTGCAGGCAGCTGCGACCAGTCGTTGGCCGAATTTGTCAACTCCGCCTTCGACTCTGAAGCTCTCATTTTGCTCGGCGCTGCATTCGAAGACGAAATCGCAACGGGACACATTGCTTCGACCAAGTGGGAGCATCTACAAGAATCAGCGAAAATACTGGGGATATCTGGAGCACGGCTACGGGATGCCATTGCGCCGTTGGCCTCCAGTTTTGCAGAGCATGTTTTGGCAGATGCGAAATCTGACGGAAGACTCGACCCAGACGAAGAGTCGTACCTTAAATGGCTTTTGGATGAGTTCCAATTATCGCCGCAGACGCGGCAATATGTGGCTCGCGAGATCGCTGTATTGCGCGAAGTGGAACAAGTGCGAACGGGAAAATTGCCCAGTGTCTCGGCTCCGCCCGAGGTCGTCACGAAGCCTGGCGAGATCATCCACTTGGCAATCGCAGCGACGATGAGTTACCAAAAGCGACTCAAGGGCGGTGATCGACTGGAGCAATTTGCAGGCATATTGCTTGTAACCGACAATCGGCTGCTATTTCACTCAACAGAAAAAGCCGCGTCCTTCAGCTATCGATCCTTGGTGGCCTTTTCTGCATTAACGAATGCGGTTCGCCTTTCCGTCAACGCAAGGCCGGAAGTCACCTTTTACTATCGCAACTCATACGAGCTTGCCGCTCCGATAGTCGCGACCGCTATTGGACTCCACAACCAAACATTGACCAAAAGGAGCACGGATGGACCTACACGCCACATCTCGAGAGACGTTCGCCAACGAGTTTGGACCGCCTATAGCGGGCAATGCGCCGACTGCGGCGCTCGGGATTACCTTGAATTCGATCACATCATTCCCGTGGCCAAAGGCGGCAGCAACGAAGAAAGTAACGTCCAGCTCCTCTGCCGAAGATGTAATCTTTCAAAGAGCGACAAAATTTAGAATGTCCACTGGAAATAGCCTCGGAAAAGCGGACCGGAGCGGTTCCTCTGGGATTGCGGAATCACTTGCAGCTTAACTTCATTGGTGGTTTCTGTAGCCTATTCGTCGAATGGTCGGATGATACTGCGACGTAGTTTAAGGGCGAAAGTGGGAACTGTTTCGTAGCCGACGTTTTGGCGGGCTTTGTTGACGGTGCGGAGGAGTGTAAGGAGCTGACGGCGGATGGGGGCGAAGCGGGCGAAGGGGAGGCTGGCGAATTGTTGAGCGAGATGGTCGGCTGAGCGGTGAGTGGCTTGGTTAAGAAGCTGGGCTCTCAGCTCGCGGTAGGTGCGATTGTCGATGCGGACGCAGGAGTGCCATTTGGGGGCCGAGCCGCCTTTCGGTGTCAGGCCGCTGCGGCGGTAGCTGATGGAGTAGCCGTTGAACTTGATGGGGTGGCGGCGACAGTCGCGGATTTGGCTTTTCTCTTGTTGCTTGAAGGGATGGTGACCGTCTGTGATGAGCAATAAGAACCAGCGTTCGAAGCGGATGTACTGCATGTTGGCTAGGCCACGTTGCTTGCGATACGCCCGCTGACGCTCGGTGATGTCGATTTCGTATTTGGCGATTAGCTTTCGATCGACCAAGTCGGGGTCTTTGTGGTCGGGAATCTGTCCGGTGACATAATACCAGTAACCATGTCGTAAATAGCAGACTGCGACTTGCTGGACGAGGCCAGCGGGTGAAGTGGCCTGGCAGCGGTAGGTTCCGCGGCGTGTCCGTCGGGGGCTGGTCCCAGTTTTTGCTGGATTCGGAGTGGCTGGACTAGCAGGTCGACTTTCCATCGATGGCCTCCGTGCGTGTAGCCAACTGAATTGCGTGGCTGGATGCTTGAATCGTGATGGATGATCTTTGGTAGATGTTGGTGACGCTCATCGGCTGTTTTCCTTGTCGCTGCGTTTTCCCTCGCTGTCCGCACTCGAATTGAACATGACTACCTGAGAACCTGAAGAAACCGCGGCTAACGCCAAAGCGGCTAAGTGCGAAAAATGGGGTTGTTGCGGCCAACCCCACGCCGTTGCTACTCGCACAGACGATTACCTTTTCAAGCAGATCGCCAGGCGATTGAAAACCCTTGGACGGCGGTGCCGTACTGCACGTGGCCTGAAGACCGACGGACAATTGTCGGGCGCTCAGAGCCACGCAGCTCGCACACCTATGTCAGGCGCACGCCGCATCGTGCGCGCGTATGCACTGTTTTCCTCAGTGCACGCGCGCAATGCATAGTGCCCACAAAAAAAACCTCAGCCGAACACACCGAAAGTCGCAAGACGCAACTCGGGTGTTCGTCGTCAGTTCGCCGCCAGAAGTGGCCACTCTCCCGAGTAGCCACCTCTGACCGCATCGCTGCCTGCCAAGGGCATTGAGTGGTGCTGGCTGCGCTCGCACGGTTCGTACGAGCGCAACACGACTGAATCCAGTACTGAATCCAGTCGCTCGCACCACTCGATAGCAAGTCTCTTGACGGGGTCTTGGATTCCAAATTCCGCACCAAACGGTGCGAAGTGGTTTCCCATTGC
>JBGSJT010000598.1:0-50718 GCA_041741715.1 Pirellulaceae bacterium
ATCCCAAACAGCCCCCATTTCGAATCAATTTGCATTTTTCACTTCTCATTTTAACTTTTTCAATAGGCGTCGCATCGTGCAGGAAATGACTTTCGCTACGGATAACGCGAATCGGACAGTTATTTCCCGCTCGATGCTTAGAGAGATCTTGGCGATTACCGAAAAGTTCCGTTCCTATTTCGAATTTGTTTTTAAGTACCGAATTAATTGCGCTCAAAGCGACACTTCTCGCTGATCGCCAGTATGGCTAACTCTCCCCACGGGGAAAGTCGCGACGGGCACCGACGAAGTTGGTCGGCGAGCGGAGAGTGGGACTTTGCTGGAACTTCCCTCCCCGTCGCTTAGGCTCCGACCCTCCCACCGTAAGTTACCCCGAATACGACGTAACTTACGGTGGGAGGGTGAGTTGCACCGAAACTAAAACGGCGATCAGCGAGAAGTATCCTCAAAGCCATACTTGTTGTCGGCGCGTACCAGTCTAAGTACCTAACGCAGCATTAGTGACGGTTACAGCGCCTCACCACCAGTATTTCTTCGCTAATTGGAAAAATATCTCTAGCCCGCACCAAATCCGTAGGGCATATAGCTAGGTCAAATCAGATTCCCACGGTCCCGCTCAGGACACATCCGCTCATGACTATCGATCGCCAGCAAAATCAACGCCCGACCCCCCAGCGTCCTTCCACAGAACAAAAAGCACTAGCGGTAAATCTCGATCCGCGGCGCTATGGTTCGTTCGCTGAGATTGGAGCAGGCCAAGAGGTGGTACGCTGGTTCTTCCGCGTAGGTGCGGCTGCGGGGACCATCGCCAAAAGCATGTCCGCATATGACATGTCGGTCAGCGATGCAATTTACGGACACTGCGAGCGCTACGTCTGCCGCAAACGCTTGGAAGATATGCTCGACCGTGAACAGGCATTGAATCTAGAGAGACTGCGCGAAAGTCGCGGAGATACAACGGCCTTCTTCGCCTTCGCCGACACCGTCTCAGCCCGTAATTTCAGCGGCACCAACGATTGCCATGGTTGGATGGGGATTCGTTTTCAAGCCCATCCGCGCGACCAAGACAGCCAAATTATCGTCCACGTTCGCATGCTCGATACCGAGAACGCGCTCCAGCAAGAAGCCTTGGGGATCGTCGGCGTCAATCTACTGTACGGTGCGTTCTTCCTGAATCATGAACCCGATCAATTGATCGAATCGCTGTTAGATAATCTGAGTACGCGACGCATCGAGATCGATATGATCGAATTCTCGGGGATTGCGTTTCGGCACGTGGACAATCGCGTGATGAGCTTGCGACTGGTACAGCTCGGCTTGAGCAGCGCGGCTATGTTTTCGGCCAGTGGCGAAGTACTGCAGCCCTCAGAAGTCCTATACAAAAAACCGATCCTGGTCGAGCGTGGCAGCTTCCGCCCAGTGACGCACGTCAATATGGACATGCTCAGCGCCGCGCAAGAGAAATTTCGAGCCGAAGCGGACGTCGATGCCGAGCAAGTGGTGTCGTTGGCTGAAATCACGATGCACAATCTGCAAGCCAATGGACAAATCGACTTGTGCGACTTCCTAGCGCGGGTCGACGTTTTGGCAGCCTGCGGCATGACGGTATTGATCTCGGACTATTTCGAGTACTATCGCTTGGCTGCCTACCTGGCGCGCTATACGAAAAAGCGAATTGGCATCACCATGGGAGCCGGTAGTCTGATATCGCTCTTCGATGAAAAATACTACACCAAGCTCGAAGGTGGTGTGCTCGAATCATTCGGGCGACTGTTTAAGAATGATCTGAAGCTATACATCTATCCGCTGCTCGACCCACAGTCGGGGGAGCTGACCACTGTCGAAAATCTGCAGCTCGCACCGGAGATTCGCAAACTCTATCAGTACCTGATCGACAAGGGATGTATCGAACAGTTGGACACTTATGATCCGCAGCATTTGAGAACTTTCTCGCGCGACGTGCTGCGACAAATCGAAGCGGGCGATCCCAGGTGGACCGAGCACGTCCCAGCCGAAGTGGCCGAAGTAATTCAGCGCCGAGGCTTTTTCGGCTATCGACGCCCAAAAAATGTTGCCGCTCCGGTTCCCATCGTCGCACCCGTCGTTGCACCCGCTGTCGCCGCACCAGGCTCGGTCCCAAGCCTGTTGGGGTAGTTGGGTCGTCACTGCTATTGACTCGATTCAATAATTACCCGGGCAATTGAAAATTACCCGGGCAATTGAAACGCCGATGGCTTGCAGTTGCCTCCTAAATGTAGCTGCGGTCGCCAGGCCGCAGGAAGTCTACAGGGCGACTATTTCCTTCACTAGCAAGCCGCGATGAGCCAGCCAACGCAGCAGAATAATAAACAAGTCGAAGTTTTCTACGACGGCGATTGTCCTCTCTGCCTACGCGAAATTCGCCTGCTAAAGTGGCTCGATCGTCGGCGTCGAATCGAATTCACCGATATCGCCGCTGCCGATTTTGATACTGCGGATTATGAGCTGACGATGGAGCAGTTCATGGCGGAGATCCAGGGCCGACTCCCCGACGGAACATGGCTCACAGGGGTTGAAGTTTTTCGCCGACTGTACAGCGCCATCGGCCTTGGACCTCTGGTCTGGTTGTCACGCGCGCCATTGATCTCGCAGTTGCTCGAGGCGGGTTATCGCTTTTTTGCCAAATACCGGTTACGCTTGACAGGCCGCTGCGAACAGGGCCGTTGCCAACTGTAGTTCGAGTCCAGACTTTGTAGGCCAGTGAATTTCAACAGCGGAAAGCGACTAAGCATCGTGCGGGAAATAACTGTCCGAACTTAAACGTAGCTGCGGTCGCCAGACCGCAGGAAATCGACGTTCTGGCGAACGTAGCTACGACAGTTATTTCCCGTACGATGCTAAGCATCAAGCGGGAAATAAGTGTCGGGACTTGCCCGTAGCTGCGGTCGCCAGACCGCAGGGAGTCTACGTGCTGGCGAATTAGCTACGACAATTATCTCCCGATCGAGGCTCATGCCTCGATTCCAACGCGGAAGTGGTAATGTCCATCTAATGATCGCTGTGAAACTTGCACGCTCACGATAATCCTTATGGCGACCAGACGCTGGTTGCCCGATTGACGGCTGACGTTCCTGCGGCCATCGCGACACTGGCGATCCGTGGGCCGCAGGCTTGTGAGATAATTGGTTCGCTAGCGAAGTTGTCTAGCGCGCAACTGGAGCTAGGGCGAATCTACTATGGTACGTGGCAGTTGGAACTAGCGCCGCCAAACGCGACGCCCGAGCCAACGGTTTCAGCGGCAGAGCAAGTCGTAGTATGCCGCACGGAATTCGATTTAGTTGAAGTTCATTGCCATGGTGGTGCCGCAGTCTGCCAAGCCCTCTTGCGCGAATTGCAGCAGGCTGGCTGTAAATTGCTCTCGCATGCCGAGTTTCCCAGTGAAGTGCAGTGTCCCTTGGCTCGCGCTGCTCAACAAGATCTACTGTTAACCACCACCGACCGCGCGGCGGCGATGTTGCTGGATCAAATGCAGGGGGCGCTGCGACGGGCCATTGAAAATATTGCCACGGTGTTCGCGAGCGGAGACCTAACAGCGGTCGACGATCGCATCACGGAATTGCTGCACTGGTCTGACTTAGGATTGCATCTTGCCCATCCTTGGAAAGTGGTCTTGGCGGGACCGCCCAACGTAGGCAAGAGTAGCTTGATGAACGCTCTGGTTGGAACGCGACGCGCGATAGTCCATCACGAACCTGGTACAACTCGCGATTGGATCGAAGCCGCGGGTGCTATCGATGGTCTCCCCGTGCTATTCACCGACACCGCTGGTGTACGCCCCGCCGAAGATGAAATTGAGCAAGCGGGTGTTCAGCGTAGCCAAGAACGGTTGCAACGGTCTGACCTGGGCATCCTGGTCGTCGATGCTCAACAAGGTTGGACCCAAGTGCACGAGCAACTGCTGAAGCTGGCCCCGCCACGTCCCTTGATCGTGTGGAACAAAGTTGATTTGGTGAAGCAAGCGAGCGAGCGCGTGGCAACTGGTCAAGCGATAATTCCCGTAGGCATCCCTATCATCCGCTGCAGCGCGATCGAGCCCGGCGGCGTTGCGGATTTACTTGGGGCGATATCCCAAAGGTTGGTCCCTGTTTATCCTGCGCCAAGCGTCGCGGTTCTCTTTCGACGCGATCACGTTGAACGGCTTGTCGAGTGTCGTCAATTGCTGCGCGAAGGTGAACTGATGCAATCGCAACAGGTCATTGTCGATTGGTTGGTGGGAAAAGTAGCGAAGTGAAACTCCCGCCAAGTGCCAGTTCGCTAGCGATCACAACTGGTTCACCAGCGAGCAAGCTCGCTGGGGTCTGTTTGGCTGCGTTGAAAGAATCTGGCTTGACTTGGTCTTAAAATCTGCGTTGATTGTAGATCTTCAAACCGTTGAGGGCGTGATACAAAGCGCCGCAATCCAGTTCGACGTTGCGAGTTTGCTCGAGCACGGAACACAAACGCATGACGGCTAGTTCCAGCCAGGGTGCCGCCAACTCCGTCTCGGGAACGGCCAGCGCGGCGAATTCGAGCAAATGTCCTGAACTGGCCAGTTCGGCGGTCAGATCGGCCGTGGTCCCCGCGCGCACGAAGTAGAAGCTGGATAGGGCACCTGTCGCGGCGCGGTATTCGTGAACATTGGCCAGCGATTGATCAACGACTGTTTGTGCCCGTTGCCAGACGGGCGAATCTGCGAGGCCCAGACGCCGCTTGGCCGCCAATGCACGCGTGATCCCAGCCAAGCGATGGGCGCCGCCACAGGGGCTCAAGTCGCGGTCTTTATCCAACTCCACATTGACCAGATCTTCCCATCCGACCGTCCGGCCATCGGCGGCTGGCCACTGGGGCTCTTCTGGAAAGTAATGGGTTAGAGCAATCAGCGTCCAACTATATTCATCAAGCAAATTCCGTGTGACATCAAATTGAGCTTGTCGCGCCCAATCCAGTAGCGTGAATTGTGCTCCTCCATGCTGCACGGGGGTATCCAATGGAACATCGGCCATGGCAAAGATGGCAAGCCACTGATCCACATGCCCCTGTCCCACATAGCTGCCGGGTTCCAGACGAGCCTTGAGTCCGCGTCGACCGGTGGCAGGGAGGATTTCATCTCCGGCCATCAGTTCAAAACCCATCAATTGTCCACCGCCAAACGCATAATCGAGAGCACCACAAGCACCTCGGTCCGGCGTGTCGATTTTAAGCTGTTGGCCGAAGGGGATCACGCCATGCATGATTTGCCACGCAGCGTTGACTTCCGAGCTCAATTGCCGACCGTGAAGCGACTGGGATAGCACCGCTTCGATTCGAGCTCGCAGCGGTTGCGAGTTTGGCGGGCTTAGCTGCCGCTCTAACTCTTGCAGCGCTTCTTCGGGCCTCACATGGGAAACAAAGAGCGTGGGACTACAGCCCATCGAAACGAGCAACGCCAAGGTGCAAGCGGATATCCAGCGCAACATTGCAGAACTTGTGGTAGCGGGAATGGGAAGTGGCCCAGGGCATGTACCTAGAATCTTAGCATCCAAACTGGAGTTCATCGAGGATGCGTGCGCGGAATTCTGCGAAGTTGCTAAAGTCGGCAATTATTGATGGCGGTTTCCAGAATAGCCGAAGCGCCTACTGCTTCGAGCCGCTCCATCACCCCAATGACGTCCTTGCGTTTCACCATCACTCGCACTGAGCACCAATCGGAACTTTCCAAGGCACTAACCGTGGGAGAGTTGAACCCGGGAGAAATTGCCTCCGCCTGCGCGAGTCTGTCGCGCGGAATGTTGTATTCCAGTAACGAGTAGTCGCGCGCGATGACGACCCCTTCCAACCTGCGCACGATTCGTGCCGCCATATCCGCGTCGCGACAGTGCCGCGGATTTTGAATCAACACCGTCTGGTAATTCCCTAAATCGGTCAGTACTCGTAGCCGATTGGCCGCCAGCGTGCTGCCGGTTTCAACGAGATCGACGATCGCATCGGCCACTCCCAGCGAGATCATGATCTCGACCGAACCTGACAATTCGACTAAATGAGCTTTGGCTCCATGTTCGGCTAGGAAATTTCTGGTCACGTTGGGAAAACTACTGGCCACGCGTTTGCCGTCGAGTTGAGCCGAAGATTCGATGGGTGAATCGTCGGGGACACACAGGCTCAAGCGACAGTGTCCAACCCCGAGCGGCATCAGTACTTGGACCCCTGCGCCACTTTCGTCCACTAGATCGCTCCCGGTGATCCCCAGATCAATGGCCCCCTCAGAGCACAGTACCGGTATATCATCCGTGCGTAAGAAAATGATATCAACCGGCAATTGTTTGACGAGCGCAAATAGGGTGCGTTCCTGGCGACGGAATTGCAGGCCCGCTTGGTTTAATAGTTCGATCGCCAGCTCACTCAGCCGTCCCTTGCTGGGGATACCGATCCTCAAATTGTCATTCATGATTCTTCTTTTGCGCCTCGTTGGCTCTTTTCAACTAATCCTGAAGTACCTTCGCGGCGGGCCAGTTCGCACCGCAATTGCTCCACTGTGATCCCGCGACTACCGAGCAGCACCCACAAGTGATAAATCACGTCGCAGGCCTCGTAAATTAGATGATCGTGAGTCAGACCAGAGCGATTTTCTAAGGCGGCAGCCGCTTCGACCACCTCAGCCGCCTCCTCGATCACCTTGGCACCCATTCTCGCCACGCCACCTTGGACCAGTTTGGTGGTATAGGAACCAGGGGGCAGCTCAACCACACGGCGGTGGATCTCCGCCATGAGCCGGTCGAAAACATCTTCGTCGTCTTTCATAACACTCAATCAACCAACCAGTTAATTGGTAGCCTGCGTAAGGGATGGTAGTTACGGACCAAACTTTCGCTATGATAGTCGCTAATCCCGCAATCGACGACACGCCTTGTACGCTTTCGCAGTCCACTATGCCCGCAGCAGAGTTTTCCACGTGGATTCACCCTCCCCTGCGGGACGCTTGGTTTTTAACTGGGCCCACCTCTAGCGGCAAAACGCCGCTGGCCATCGCCTTGGCGGAACGACTGGGAGCGGAGATCATCTCGCTCGATTCGATGGCCATCTACCGGGGCATGGACATCGGAACCGCCAAACCGACGCTTGAGCAGCAAGCACAAGTCCGACATCATCTGATCGATATTGTTGATCCGACCGAATCGTTTAGTGTCTCAAACTACGTCTTGGCGGCCCACGCGGCGGCGCGCGACATCCGCGCGCGTGGGAAACGGGCCTTGGTTTGTGGCGGCACACCTCTGTATTTAAAAGGCTTGATTCGTGGACTTTTCCTCGGTCCCGAGGCCGATTGGGAATTTCGTTCCGCGATTGAACGCGATATCGAGCAGTTTGGGAGCGAGCCGCTGCGGGAGCGGCTGAGCCAAGTCGATCCGTTGTTGGCCCACAAGCTCCATCCGCACGATCATCGCCGCATGATCCGCGCGCTAGAAGTCGCACGCGTCACGGGACAACCGCTGAGCCATTGGCAAGAACAGTTCGAAACACCCGCCTTGCCCACAGACTTCCCAGTGGCTGTCCTTAAACTGGATCGCGGCTGGTTGCATGAGCGGATCAATGTCCGTGTCGAATCGATGCTGACACGTGGCTTGGCTGACGAAGTTCAACGGTTGCAGAAGCAGTATGGAGAGTTGGGACGCACGGCATCACAAGCGGTAGGCTATCGAGAATTGTTACAGCACCTGCAGGGCGGTCCGACGCTGTCGGAGACGACCGATTTAATCAAAGCCCACACGCGACAATTCGCGCGTCGACAAGAGATCTGGTTTCGGGGCCTAGTGGAACTGCAAGCTGTTCCGATGACTCCGGCCACGAGCCAAGTGGAAATTGTCGAAGCGATCGCCCAAATATTTACTGGTAGCTCACAACACTATGACACCTGAGCGAATGGCGGCAGCTTGGTTGCTCTGCCTTGTTGTTGCAGGGTTGGTCTACTTTGTTAGGCTTTTTCTTCGCAGCGACTACAGTACTTGGGAAAGCTGTTTGTACCTTCCCACTTATCTAATGGGACGACTGTTATGGCGCGTTCATTTCACCAATTCGGCCCCACCTGAAATAAAGCATGGAGCAGTGCTGGCAGCCAATCATCGCAGCAGCGTCGACCCCTTTTTCGTGCAACTCGCCGCGCGTCGCCGCGTCCATTGGATGGTTGCCCAGGAGTACTGTCAGCACCTTGTGTTCGGTCCGCTGCTGCGCGCGTTACAAGTCATTCCCACGAACCGCAGCGGCATGGATACCGCCTGCACCAAAGCAGCCATGCGGATCACTCGCGAGGGACGACTGGTGGGAATGTTCCCCGAAGCAAAGATCAATCAGTGTGCCGAGCCGTTGCTCCCACTACGAGCTGGCGCGGCGCTGGTCGCCCTGCGTTCACACGTCCCCATAATTCCGCTGTGGATCGAGGGGAGTCCGTTTGGCAATTCGGTCTGGAGCCCACTCTTCATTCCCGCTCGAGTGCGGATCACTTTCGGCGAGCCGCTGTATGCACCAGTGGACGCACCACAAGCCACGACTGAGGAAAAAAATGGGCCTACCTCACCGCCGGACTTATCGCAATCAGACGCGCTAATTGTACAATGGGGCGCACAAATTCTGGTGCTCGCCGGTCGCGCGGGTGCTCTCCCGGAATTGGCTTCGCAACGAAAACGTCGGAATCGAACTCATGAGTGATCAGGCAACGCTGTTGAATTTAACTAAGTGCCTCTTAGAAAGCATCGTCAAAGGTGACTGGGAAGCCTATAGCAACCTGTGCGATCCAACGCTCACCTGTTTTGAACCAGAAGCCAATGGTTGCTTGGTGGAGGGGCTCGACTTTCACCAGTTCTACTTCGATATGGAAGGTCCCACAGGAGCTAAGGTATCGCACGTGCAAACCACTTTGACCAACCCCAGCGTGCGCATGATGGGGAGTGATGCGGCGGTAGTGACCTATGTCCGCTTGACGCAATCGATCAATGCGGACGGTGCTCCGCAAACGCGTTCGGCCGAAGAGACACGCGTGTGGCAAAAACAAAAAAACGAGTGGAAGCTGGTGCACGTCCACCGCTGCCCACTGTAGTTGTCGTCGCCACTATTAGCTCGGCGCGCCAGCCAGTGGGTTGCTCGTTTGTCGGCTGCCGCGTTCGCAAACACCCGTACAGCGCCCCACCCACTGGCTGGCGCGTGGAGCTGATAATGACGCTGCTACGTAACATCACCCTGTAGCATTTCGTATTCGCCTTCGAGCATGTGCGGCGGGATCTTGACCGGTCTTCCGTCGGGATGGACGCCGACCTTGAAGAGCTTCAACGTGCGTAGAATACGGCAGAGATCTCCGGGGATAAAAAAAGGCCTGTCGCCGAATGTTTGATCAAGAAACGCAAACGTCAATTCCATCTCTGCTTGCGGCTTACCGTTGACCTCGACTGTACCTTCGACAATGGCCCCCTCGTCTTGGAGACTGGCGATTCTCGCGGTCAATCGCAATTGGTCGCCTGGCCCCGCCATGCAGTGGAACTCCGCCTTACTGACCTTGGCTAAGACCACGCGCTGTTGGAAGTCTTGGATTTGCGACAACAGGAGACCACCGGTCTGCGCCATTCCTTCAATAATCAAGGAATGGGGATAATGCGGAAAACCAGGGAGATAATCGTCGAGCGGTTCTTCAGCCAACGTCACATTCTTGACGGCGACCGCTTCTTGCCCGACGACGAATTTGTCAAATCGATCGATCCAAAACCAACGCATAGACTACAGTTTTCTTTCAACGTAGCGGCACAAATCGTTAACCGTCAGCAGATTGCCAAAATCTTGCACGCGTGGGTTGCTTTCAAAACGGCTCAAGTCGGCCCACGGGAGACGCTGCTTGAGTTCAGCAATCCCTTGGTCGGTCACTTTGCCATCCTTAACATAGTCAGCGTTGGTCAAGATATCATCCGGGAAGAGTTCTTCACGGGGGATATTGATACCGAAGGCTTTTTCCAGCTTGAATACGATATCGAGAAAGTCGATCGATTCCGCTCCCAAATCGCCGACCATGGTCGCCTCTGGAGTCACTTCGTCGTCCTCGACACCCAACGCATCCATCAAAGCCGCTTGTACTTTCTCGAATACCTCTTCCGAACTCGCCATCGTTTTTTTCCTACTTAAGTCGATTCAGTTCTCGATCCTGGGCGTCAGGCACAGGGATTTCGAGTCCCAGCAAAGTGGGAGATTATAGCTATCTTAGGCCCGCACAATAGCCGCCCCCAGCAGTTGTTCTGTCAATTGTTTGACATGCTTGGCAGCCAATTGATCGATCACGTCGGGTTGTCCTTCAGCATTGCGCAAGCATTCCAACACCAAGCGGCCTGAAACCGCCGTCGATTGTTCCTTGCTCCCGACCACCTTAAGCACATATCGCGAACCATCGCGCTTGATCAGTTCGGATACGATCTGCAACGTTTGGCCGGGCTGCACGAAGTCTGCAAACTTGACGTTTTTTGCCTCGCGAAGCAACACCAATCCAGAGCGAAATTCCTCCGTGGCTCGCACTAAAATCATGGAAGCCTGGTAGAGCGATTCCAGCATCAACACCCCCGGCATCACGGGAAAACGCGGAAAGTGATCGCGTAGGTAATCTTCGCCAGCCCCAAGTGTCCGATACGCTTCGATCCGTTTGCCCGGTTCTAAGAGCGTAATTTTGTCAATCTGGTTAAATCTCAAAAGTGCTCTGCTCTATTGAAGTGCACGGGGACGGATTGGGGCAATCAATTCACGGCGATAGGTTTAACCAGTTTACCCAATTAGCTCAACAGGAGCTGGCGGGTAGTTCCCGCAGAAATCGATGCAAATCGTAATCCGATTTCAAATTTGTCGCATTTTGCGGTGGAATCATCCCCCTAAAAAGAGTAAAAGCTGGGGGATGCACTAGCCCCGCCCCCCATTGCCCGGACATTTCGTCCAGACATTTTCTGGGCTACAATAAAGGCTCTCACCCTACAAGTCATAGCGGCTCCACCGACGGCAATCACCTGCAGTGGGGCGAGACCTTGGCTTTGTTAGTTACTGGAGTTGAGTATGCGGTTGAAAACTACAGGTTGGGTTGTACTAATGCTTTGCATCCTGAGCCCTGTGCTGTCACGGGGGGCCCCTCAAGCTTCCAATTCGACTGCGCCGGCCAAGAACAATGAATTGCAGAAGACGGCCAGTTGGAATTGGCCCGAAGTGACAATCTACGAAGAGCAGTTGCTCAGCTACCTCGACCAAAAATCCCCTCCCCCAGCCTTGCAAGCTCAAGTCGAAGACTTTTGGAAAAATTCGTCCGAAGCGGTGCGCGGGCCAGCGCTGTTGGACCGCTTGCTTGATGTAGGCGGGCTCATCGAACCCAGAATTGCGGATCTTAACGTGCGTCTCCGCTCACCCACCTCCCAGCCGGTGATCCCAGGCGAGTTGACGTGGCTTACGAGCGACGTGCCGGGTTGGCTTCAAGACACAATCCGTTTGGCCTGCGGTCGTACTTTGGGCCAACGCCGTCTTTACGACGAATCGCTAGAGACCCTAGCTGGCTTGGAAATATCCAACGTTTGCGATCCCGCAACGTTGTTGTTTTATCGCGCCGCCGCCGAACATCATCTGCTGAAGAAAGAAGAGTGCTTGGCCGACGTGCGTTTGTTATTGCAGCGTGAAGACGAGCTCCCGCAACGCTTTGCCAAACTCGCGATCTTGATGCAAGCCGACATGGAGCCATTGAAACAAGATTCATTGGACGAAATCGCACGTCTGATGCAAGACGTCCAGCGGCGATTGGATCTTGGCCGCGCTGGTACGCGCGTGCGCGACGAGGAGCAAAAAATTGTGGAGAAGCTCGATAAGCTCATCGACAAGATCGAAGAGCAAATGCAACAGATGCAGCAGCAACAACAGCAACAACAATCGGGCTCCCCGACACCAGCTCGCATCCAACCCATGGACGATAGCCAGATCGCCGGTGGACGCGGACCAGGCGATGTCGATAATCGCGACAATGGCGAACGTGCCGGATGGGGAAATCTCCCGCCCGCCCAACGTCAAGAATCATTGCAACGCTTGACGGAAGAGCTCCCCACTCATTATCGCGAAGTCATCGAAGGCTATTTTCGACAACTCGCCAAAGAGCAACGCTAACCTTGGGGACGATATTTCGATTCGTACCCACTCCACTATTCAGGAACCATTACTATGACTTGTTGCACTGCTTCGAAAAAGTTCTTTGGAATTCTGCTGGGACTACTTTTAGCCGGAGGTTTCTTTTTGACCGTCAATTCCCGTCCCACGGCCGCCGATAACGAAGGCAAAGTTTTGCGTCACGTTGTGCTGTTTCAATTCAAGGCGTCGTCGTCCGCCGATGACATACAGCATGTGATCGACGAGTTCCGAGCACTGCCAGCCAAGATTCCTCAGATTGCGGGCTTTGAGTTCGGCACCGATAACAGTCCCGAAGGTCTAGCTGATGGATTGACTCACTGCTTTTTGCTCACCTTCAAATCAGAGAAAGACCGCGAAGTCTATTTGCCTCATGAAGCGCACAAAGCCTTTGGAGCCACCCTTCGCCCCCACCTAGAAAAAGTGCTGGTAGTCGATTATTGGGCAAGTAAGTAAAAGGGACGTTCTATAGATAGGGATTGGTTAAGGTCATCGAGCATGTCTGAATTGCCCGTAGCAACAATCCCTATGCAGCCCCGCCACCAGCCAGTGAACCTGTGCGGTCAGTTACGTACCACACGGGTCCTTCGGGGGATACCGATACGACCGGTGGCTTAATTCCCTACAAGAACCCACATGCTTGGTTTGGAATTGTTATGGGAGGACTGATGACCTTGGTTTGGACCGGTTTGTTCGTCGCCGTGCTAATTATGTCGGTCCAAACTTGAAACAAACTAGGATGTCGCCAGACTCGCGACGTCGCGCTCGCCTGAAAACCGGTTGGACGAACCATAGAAACCGTGTGCGAGCTGTCAGCAGTTCGGATATAATCCCGTCCAAGGTGCAAACGGATTTTCGAAAAACGCATATTTAACAATTCATAATTGAAGGTATCAGCATGAGTTATCTCGCTCAAACCATTTGGGAGTTGGGGCTCTCGGCGTTGATATCTTAATGGAGTCACGCGGACTGGGGATTGGCGCTACCAATCTCTTAACGAATCCTTTCCCACTGAGCAATGACGACTATGGTATTCGGCAGTTCCTCTATCCCCAGATTGCAGTGCCCGAACCAGCAGCAAATTGCTTGGTTGGATTCGGAATTTTTTTAGCTAGTTACTCGCGCCGCAGACGACGCGCGGGATTTGATTAGGTGGTGATGGTGGTGCGCGAGACGAGTGTTAATGTTAATGCAGTCGAGTGCTTCATCTTTTTGCCGCACATTTTTTGTCGGTACGATTTAGTTCCGGTCACTTCCAACTATAAAAATCTCCCCACGCAATAGGGAGTGGGATCAACGTGTGGCGACTGTTGGCTCATCAATTCGTCGACCAAGCGGCCCGTTGCCGGTGCCATGCTTAGCCCAAGCATATTGTGCCCGGTTGCTATAAAACCATTTCCCCAGCGTGGCGTGCGATCAATAATCGGCAAGCTATCGTAGGTCATCGGTCGCCAACCGTACCATGTCGTCAACTCAGGCTCACAGTACGGTTCGCGTAAATAGGGAGCCGCTCCCCGCCGCAGCAATTCCAATCGCTCGGGGCGAATCGTCTCATCGTAACCGGCGAATTCCATAATTGAGCCAAGTCGATAACCGCTCAACATGGGCGTCACTGCCACGCGATGTTCGGGAAATATCAACGGAATGCTGGGACATATTTCTGGCCGCGGCATCGTAATGGAATAACCCTTCCCCGGCTCGATCGGAATGCGGCAGCCGACATACTCTTTGAGCTGTGGTGACCAGGCACCGCAGGCAAACAGAAAGGCGTCGGCGGTAAACTCACCGCGTGTGGTCGACACTGATTGAGCTTCGGATCCCACACCGGTCACGCCGGTCAGTTCGCACTCCTCGATGAACTTTACGCCATTCTCTTCTAAGCGGAGTCGTAGGGAACTGATCAGTTTATCTGGTCGTAAATGCGCATCATGCTCGTAATACCAACCACCCGCGATTGACTCGCGCAGCGCGGGCTCAAGCGACACTGCTTCCTCAGCGGATAGCTTTTGCGCAGGTTCATTGAAGTGCTCCGTCAACAATTGATTGGTGTCAGCATAGCGCTCGAGTTCTTTTGAGTGTTGATATGCAAACAGCAAGCCTTTAGTTTGCCATTCGCATTCGATCAGTTCCTCATGCACCAGTCGTTGATACTCGCGCATGCCAGAGACCAGCAGCGCTTGGATAGCGTGCGCGGCGGAGACCATCGAACTATGATTGCACCGCCGAGAAAAATGCCACAGCCAACTCCATAGCGCCGGATCGAGACGCGGTTGGATGCGAAACGGACTGCCAGGTGTAAGCAGCGCCGCGATCGCTGACTTGAATGCCCCAGGTTCGGTCAGGGGCAAGACGTGACTAGGACAGACCAATCCGCAATTGCCTTGCGAGCAAGCACCACCGATCGTGCGTCGGTCCAGTACCGTTACGGCCCAACCCGAGCGACGCAGGTACCAGGCGCTACTCAGCCCAATGATGCCACCGCCGACAATGACCACGCTCCCAGTTCGACTCAAGATTGAATTCCCATACAAAACGGATCACTCGCATCGAGCAGCAATTCCCCGTCGCCATTGACATGCGCGATCCCTTCGACCGTCGGCTCGACGCGCTCTGCCGTGAGTCGTCGATAGGAGGCAGCAAAGACGCTACCCACAATGCTCTCTTGGCGATACACGGCCCCCTCCTGTAACTCGCCGCGCACGGCCAGGCAAGCTATCTTGGCGCTGGTCCCTGTACCACAGGGGGATCGATCGTAGGCACCACCTGGACACAATACAAAATTCTTGGCATCAGCAATATGTGGCGATGAGGGAGGGCCAATTAGTTCAATGTGGTCAATCACCTCACCATTATTCCCCACCCTGTCTTGTTCCTGGAGCACCGCTCGGATCTCACGACTTAGCGACTCAAGCTGCCGTACGTTGGCCAGTTCGACCGCCAAGCCGTGATCGTGACAAATGAAAAACCAATTCCCCCCCCAAGCTACATCGCCATGCACCACTTGACCCGTTGCAAGTCGCACTGGAACGTCAGCCGCGACTCGATAGCTGGGAACATTTTGCAAGCGGACGATCCCTTCAACGGACAGATCAAACTGCACTGTTCCCACAGGAGTGTCGATGCGGTGCGTGCCGACATCGATGCTTTCGAGGAACCGCAGGGCCGCCACCACACCGATCAATCCATGACCACACATGCCCAACGTGCCAACGTTATTGAAAAAAACGACCCCAGCCAAACTAGTCGGTTCAACTGGCTCAGTCAGCAAAGCACCCACCATGACGTCGTTGCCGCGTGGCTCGCAAACGATCGCTCGTCGATAGTGGTCGTACTCCGTTTGAAACTGCGCGCGGCGTTCCGCCATGCTCGCGCCATCAAAGCCGATGGGACTTGAAATGACGACCCGCGTTGGCTCGCCGCCGGTATGAGTATCGATGACGCGAATGCGTTCCATAGCGTTCGTTTAATTCTGTTCATCTACTGGGGTTAATGGGCCGCGTGGGCCATGGTTAATTTTCGTGCGGCTTCTGGATTTATCAACTAAATGTTTCCACCGGCTGCCATCACTCTAACCGGAACTTCGCTCAACAACTAGTTATCATATTGGATCTAGCCACCCTCCGTTGGAGTCCAGGCTTTAGCCGCTTTTGTCGCGTGCGACATGTACGGGCGCCTAAAAGCTGTACTCCAACGAGTTTGCGACAAATCCAAGCGTTCAAAGTGGCGATTTACAATTGGCAAATGATCGTCAATCCAACCTAGTTTTCAATCCGGCGCAAAACCATGACCGACGCACCTCCACTTTTCGAAGGGCCTGAGATCGCAGAGCTCTTCGAACAACTTGCGATCACGCATGTGATTTGGATCCCCGATTCGACCACCGGCCGCTGGGAGTCCGCACTGCAAGCCAACGGCACATTTCGGTTGCTACGCGTCTGTCGCGAAGGTGAAGCGTGGCCATTGGCGGCTGGCCTGTTGTTGGGTGGACAACGCCCCATTGTAATTATGCAATCAACGGGGCTCTTCGAATCGGGTGATGCCCTGCGAAATATCTTGCACGATCTGCGACTGCCTGTCTTCGCAATCATCGGCGCCCGCAATTGGATCACAGCCGACTCGCAAGATTCCGCCAAGCGGTTCCTCGAGCCGATCTTGCGAGCCTGGCATATGCCGTACGACGTCATTGAAAATCGCGGCGAACAAGCGAGTCTGGTGAACAGTTATCAAGTGGCGCGGCGCGAGCAGCGTCCTGGATTTGTCCTGTTAGCCGAAGGGCGAGGTTAAACAATGTCGCCAAGCATGGAATCAACAGATCGCTTTCCCGTTGAAGAGGCCTTCCGCGTGATCACCAACATCCGCGCTGAGCGCGACGTGGTGATCACCAATCAAGGTTCGGCCCGATTGTGGCCGCGCATCTCTCATCATGCGGGAGATTTTAATTACAACCCATCTACCATGGGGGGAGCTATCCCACTTGGCCTGGGCATCGCGTTGGCCTGTCCTGCGCGACACGTCTTTGTCATTTCAGGTGATGGATCGTTGCTCATGAACTTGGGTTGCCTCGTGACCGTGATCGACAGTCGCGTTGCGAACCTTACCGTGATTTTACTCGACAACGGACTTTACGAAGTCACCGGTGGGCAGGCCACTCCCGCACAACACTCCGAAACCGACTTCGCCGGAATTGCGCGGGCTGTCGGCTTTCCGGTCGCCCAAAGCTATTGCCACTTGGAACATTGGCAATCGCAGGCGGCCACCATCGTTAGCGCTCCAGGGCCACGGTTTGTATCACTACAAGTTTCCCCCTTGCTAACCGATTGTTTGAACGATCCCACACCGCCGATCCAAGAGCAACTGCACGCTCTGGAGCTGTTCTTGAAAGAGCCTTGAGTGGCTGGTCGAGCCCACTATTTTCGAAACTTCTCGCTGAACGCCACCCTCTGGTTCCCAGGCTCAGCCTGGGAACCCAATGCATTGCAGGCTCCGCCTGCCGAAGTGTCGTTGGTTCCACGGACGCGGGAGGCGGAGCCTCCAAGACAGTGCGTTCCCAGGCTGAGCCTGGGAACGAGCGTGTGCGTGGTGGCGTTAAGCGAGAAGTGTCCTCTTAATTTGTGCGTTACTTGGTCTGGGCTGCGTCGCGAGCATCCTTGGCGCGTTGCACGCTCTGTTTTTGACTGGCTATTTCCGCATCCAAATCCTTCAGCTTGGCTTTCAATTCGTCTGGATAGTCTGCGGCGGCGTCCGCCGAATCCGACGTCAGACCAAGCCCCTCCATCAGACCGGATTGTAGTTGAGCCTGCATTTCTGCCGCTGCCACCGCTTGGTCGAGTGCTTGATTGGGATTGCCTGGAACTCTGTTCGCATCACCTGTTTGAATGGAATTGACGGCAGCTTTCATGGCCTCCTTTTGCGCTTGACCAAAGTAGTCGGCAACCAGGGATTTCCGCTTGTTCTCTAGGTTGTCCAGTGTTTCAACCTCCGCGTTGTAGATCACGACCAAGTCGGCATAGGAAGTCTTTTTTGTAAAAGTGATATCGGTTGGCCCGCAGCCGACGTCGGCTATCACCATAGTCGATAGTAGTACTGCAGCTAAGTAAGACGATTTCATCGGATCTCCAGTTGTTCATGAGACAAAAAGACAATAGGCACTGGTGCAACTTGTTGGTTACCAGCTACAGCAAGCAATAGCATACTCCTATTGAATCGATGTTGCCCCTAGGCACCTTGCCCCTCAGGAACAAAAATGGTGGTTTCGTTTCGCGGCAAGCTCGATTTGACATGGCGTAATTGAAGCAACTACGCAAGGTTAGAAAAATGGCCGGTTAGAAAATTTTCTAATGCAGGACGGAAGGTCAGGGGGATGGTGTTGCTTACCTGCGATTCTGTCCGGACTTGGTCACTATTGGGACCTCAGGAATGCATGGTATTTTCTAACCTGCCATCTTCTAACCTTCATTTCACCGACTCCAGCCTGACGAAATCGGCCGTTACGTTGATCCAGTGAAACCAATTCAGTCGAGCTGCTTGGCGCATGCGAGCTAGATGCGTTCGATAATCACATTGCCCTGTCTCGATTGAGGTTACGACAAACGCTTCGTCATCAGCGACCAAATCGAACTTTTGAAAAACATTCCTATCTGCCCAGACTCGCTTTGCTTCCCTCCGGCCGATATTGGATACAAGACAATCCGCGTAGAGTGAGTTGGACAGCTTTGTACCGAGGTCTTGCAGCATCTCGGACAGTATCTCGAAAAGGTTCCGCGGGCCTCGGTATGCACTTGAGTCAATTTCGAAAACTCGCCGCTTACTCAACGTGTCTGAACAGTTGACAAATTTGGATTCGACCTTGTGATTTCGAAAATTGATGATCTTTCCGCGAGTTGCATTTAGTAGACGGAGATAGTTCAAGACTTGGCCGATATGGGCTGTGTTGATCGAAGCGACTGTTTTCAACTCGTATACCCCCATTTCGTCAACAACAAAATCAAGCCGATAGGTCTTGGAATAGTTCCGGAAGGTGACCGTCAATGGCACTTCACTTTGCGAGTTTGGGAAGCTGGCGAGAAGTTTTGCGTGCATACCCGCCTGATAGACCTGTTCGTCCCGATGGCAACCAATTTCGTTGTGGATTGCAAAGGCTGTCGGCATCACTCGGTAATCCAGGCTAGCGAATTGTTCACTCGACAATCGCGGAATATCGATCGGGCACTGAATGGGCATGGGGGAACTGAAGGGATGCAGGAAAGGTTAGAAAATGGCCGGTTAGAAAATTTTCTAATGCAGGACGGAAGGTCAGGGGGATGGTGTTGCTTACCTGCGATTCTGTCCGGACTTGGTCACTATTGGGACCTCAGGAATGCATGGTATTTTCTAACCTGCCATCTTCTAACCGTTCACGCGCAAGTCGCTGATCAGTCGCTTTGGCGTCACCCTGTAGCATGACGTACCGATATGCCTTTCGGCTCAATTTAGGAGCAAGGCGGCATAGATGGGCTTCAAGTCGGTGATAGTGAACTTGCGTGGTGCTTGCTGGTCAGCGGCTAAGGCGCGGAGGATGCGGTGCGAAAGTGTTCCCTCGCTTAAAATCTTTTGCAATGGTCGTAGGTCACTGATTTCTGACGAGACCTGCTCTAGCAAATGCTGCCACAATTGGTCACAACGCATTTCACCGCTCGAGGAACCGCTCTTCTCGATTCCGAATTGTCGCAAGATGATCGGCTGATCCACGACAGCCAGCTCGGCATTGCGGGTAGTGGCGGTCAATAACTTCGAAAGCATCTCAGTCGAGACCTGCTGTTGCTCGGCATAGGTGGTCCAGCGCTGGCTAATCAGCGATTTCAGTACGGCCACAATCGCTTCGCAGATGGCCACGTCGGCAGCCGGTGTTTCTTGCACGTCGAGGACGCGGATTTCAATCGCGTTGCGATCAAATCTGGCGATGGCACCGCGCGAATTGAGCCACTCATGCCTGAGTATCTGATCAGGGTCATGGGGTGCAATGTCGCGATACATCTTTTGGAAAATCTGAGTGTCGTAGTCGGATTGGGTAAAGACAGCTTCGGGTATCACGTCGCCGGTCAGCGATGGGATGCAGCGCGAATTGTCGCGATAGACACGCATGCGATTGTCCGCCCAGCCGGTCGATTCGCCTTCGACAATCGGTGAACTGGCGGCTAGTGCGGGCAACAATGGCAACAGGATGCGAATGGCGGCATGCAAGCGACCGAATTGATCGTCGCCGGCAAACGGAAGATTCAAATGGACACTTTGCAGATTGGCCCAACCGTGGCCGCGACAGTCAAAGATGCGATGGTAGGCTTCATAGACAGGGTTATAGTCGTGCGGCCACAATCGCATTTCGCGATCAGGATTCATCCAGGGGTGCATGGCGGTCGGGAGCAGGGCGGCCCCGTGAGCGTCCAGTATTTTTCCGACCTTCGCGATCTGTTCGTTAAAGGCGTCGGTAAGTGGTGCTAGCGCAGGGGCAGGGTCGGTCGACTTGAGCTCGATGACATGCAGCGCCAATTCGTTCGACCACGAGATCACACCCATGTCGACTTCGCTGACAATCTCACCGGCGGCTCCCTTCAGCACTTCATCGGAGATGGGGCGAACATCAAGACTGTCGCGATCAACGATCATGTATTCGAGTTCGACACCGAAGGCCTCAAACAATTCGTAGCAGTGGCTCATCTCAGCTCCCGGCCTTGGCCCGTTCAATGCGCTCCAGAAACACATTCATAATACGGCGATACAAATCATCCTTGAGGACGATATCCTCGACCCGCGATTCGACGTTGGGATTGTCATTGACTTCGATCACATAGAACTTCCCATCTGATTCCTTAACGTCGACTCCATATAGTCCATCGCCGATGAGGTTGGCCGCCTTGAGCGCGACCTTCACCGCACCATCTGGAGCATCTTCAATCGACATGGTTTCGAACTTGCCGTACCGCCCCGCTCCCTTCCGCTCTTGTTGGATGATTTGCCAGTGACCTGCCGCCATGAAATACTTGCAGGCAAACAATGGCTGACGATCGAGAACACCAATTCGCCAATCAAAAGTGGTGGGTAAGTAGGCTTGGACCACAATCAAATCGGACTCGGCAAAAAATTCAGCCAGCTTTTTGCTAAGATCGTCTTGGTCGTGGGCCTTGACCACTCCCACGGAAAAAGCACTGTCGGGCTTCTTTAAGACCAAGGGGAAACCCAGCTCGGCCGCCAAATCGAAAGCCTGATCCTTATGGACCACTAGACTTTTGGGTACAGGGACTTTGTGTCGCGTGAGCAATTCCGCCAGATAGACTTTGTTCGAGCAGCGGACGATTGACAGTGGATCGTCGATAACCACCAGCCCTTCGTTTTCACCGCGCTGCGCGAAGCGATACGTGTAGTGATTCACGCGCGTGGTGTCGCGGATGAAGAGCGCATCGAACTCGGCCAACCGCCCCAGATCATCACGTCCGATCACCTCAGCGGCGATGCCCAACGACGAAGCGGCGCGGACAAATTTCTTAATCGCGGATTCGTCGGAGGGAGGCTCGGGATCAGATGGATTCTGCAAGATGGCCATGTCGTAGCGCATGCGATTGCGTTTGACGGCGGGAATGGATCGGCCACCAAAATGTCGCTTGGCGGTCTCGATCACAAACGGCCAGTGTTTTTCCGGTACGTCATTGCCGGAAATGGTGGTGATGCGTTTCAACTGCCAACCGCTGGAGCCCTTGGTAAAGTGCCCGCGCAACAGGGGAGCTTGGAATTGATTATATAGCCGCAGGGCCAGTCGCGAGTAACGCTTGGCCATGTTGCGGCCGAAGTAGATACTGAGATCGAAGGTCTCCGAGTGGAGTGGTGCGAGCGTCTTCTGAATCAAGGCGACCAGATCATCGCTGACCATGCGCACGATGGCTTGCGTTTTCAATTCCTGCGCCGTGGTGACACTCGGGAGTGGCTTGTGCCCACGGGCTTCGGCCAACAGTGAGACGTAGTAGCCGGTACTCTGATAGCGATACGATTTGCACAGATTGTAGACTCTGGCACCGCGCAGTTCGTTATACGTGGGATTGGTCAGATACTCCTTGGCATCGACCACTTCGGCGTTGGGAATACTGGTAGGCCAACCCTTGGCGACGTTGGTCACAAGCAAGATTTTCATGGACGACTCCCGCTGCGCGGTTTGACCTTCTGTTTTTTGATTTTAACTCTCTTCTTTTTCTCTTCGGTGATTGTCTGTGTTTCGGCCGGCGCGGGCTGAATGGGTTCAATCACCAACAGATTGGCATCGTAGGTTAAGACACCCAGCAGGATCGCCGCGATCAGTCGATCCAAATGAACATCGTAATGATGTTTTTCACCAAGTGGATTGGGGAGATAGGGATCAGCCACACTGACGGTCCGCGCTGCTTTATCGTAGCCGCAGAGGATGACGAAATGCCCGCATGGACAACCCCGCACGTCGTCCGGTTTACAATTCTCTGGAATCTCGCGTTTGGTGAAATACAGGTAGGTGGAACTGAGCCCCGTGAGAATTGGGATCGACTTTTTCAGAAAGCGACGAATGAGTTGACTGTTTAATTCTTGCATGCGGATGGTTCCGCCGAGTTGCAAGAACTGCGCGTAGGCGGCGGAGGCGGTTTGCAACTTCATCCACGATTTGTGTTGTCTTTGTTCGCGCAGCCGCTCGATCAAGAACTGACGATGGGCGTTTAGATCGGAACCGGCATCTGGCAGGAACCAACTTGGATCAAAGACTTCCAGGTTGTAGGTATAGATCGTAGCTTGGTAGCCACGACGCAGAGCGTGTTCCCCCAACAGCACCGCCAGCGTCCCGCCAGCCGACAACGCGGGGACTTCGGCAATCACTTGCGGCAGTGGCACTTCGTCGTCGAAATAGCTGTAAACCGCCTGCAAGCAAGTTGGCCCACAGGTGGTGTCGTCAGGCTGCGCCTGAATATCGAATTTTAGCTCCTCTCTCAAGTCATACTCCGTTATGCGATCACTGGCCGACCCACTGGCTGGCGCGTCGAGCTGATATTGTGGCCAACAATATATGTGAAGCTGCCAGGGGGAGAAGTGGTCGAGTTAGGCAGTCCTTGCTCTACCCTGGCCGCCAATTCGGTGTCGGACACCATTTCTGCCCTACTCCGTTACCTGTGCTTGCTCCTGTTGTTATTTGATCCTCAACCCGCTAGGTGCGCGATTCAGAAATCCTTGACAGCACTTAGCGAAGGGGGGTACGAAGCTTGCAAAAGGCCGTCGACGGTGTATAAGTGTAAAGTATGGGAACCACAATACGGCCAATCCGAAATCGATCTAACTCATGGCAGAGGTGCCGTTGTTGGTGCTTGGCATGGCTGATTTTGTGTCAATTCCCAATCCCGTTCGCCCATTCGCACGATAGCTTAGCGGGGATCGATCCCGTCGCCTGCCACGCTCACCTTCGGCTGCATCATGCGGGTTTGTGTGGAACCAACAACAGCTCAGGCATCTGCTGCATGAAGCACGCGCCCGCGGAAGATCATGTGCATTGGCATTGGTTGCTCCCTGGCGAACTTCTTCACGGTAACGCTGATCCTGGCGAAGGACATCCCGCTCTGCCTGTTTGCTCCACATTCGGACTCTGGGGGGGAGCGACGGGATTCCCAGCGGAGCTGGTTCAGGTCGCGTGTTCAACCAATTCGATGGTTTCCATTGATTGTGTTGTCCGAAGTGCAACTGGGTTGTGGTTTGAAACCTGGAGTTCCGCGACACTGCAAGGTTTAGAATCGAGGCATGCGGGCCACATGAGCTCTCGGTTCGGCCCGTGGTCATCATTCACTTCGTCGTACGGTGTCCCACCACAGGCACTGCTCTGCGTCAGTCTGGCTTGAAGCGTCTTCAACTGTTGACAGTTGTTGTGCTTCTATCTCGCCTTTGCCCAGCCCTCATAACCGCGCCCTGGTGCGCGATTCGATCCTAGCATGCTTAACAAAAACATTTACGCGCTCACTGTCCTGGGCGTTGTCGCTTGCTGCGGCTTCGTATTCTGGACACTCATGCCCGCTGGCAATTCCGATGCGGTCGAAGATGCGACCGCCGGAACACGTGCGGAAGAACAGGCTGAGTCGTTAACGCTCTCCACCGTCGTCCTCACACCAGAAAAGTTGGCTGTGGCTGGGATTCGTATAGGGATCGCCGAGCGTGCTCCGCTGCAAGCGACTCGAACTATCGCTGGTCGTTTGGACTACGACCAAGAACGACATGTGGCAATCAAATCAGCCTGCGATGGGATCTTGCTTCAGATGCTGGTTCACCCTGGCGACGCGGTGGCCAGCGGTCAGACCGTGGCGGTGATTAGCAGTCCCGCTGTCGGGGCCGCTCGCTCCACGGTTCAATCGCGCTTGGCTGAACTAGAACTCGCAAAAACGGAAAAACAATGGCGTGAAACGATTTGCACTGGCGTAGAGCAACTCGTTGATCTGATCCGCGCTCGACGCACGCCGGAAGATATCGCTCAAGCTTTGGCGGGGGATTCACTGGGGGAATTCCGTGAGAAGATTGTCACCGCCTACACCCGAGCACGTTTGGGACAAAAAGTAGTTGACAATTCGCGTGAAGCGGCAGAGCGAGGGGCGATCGCGGTTTCTGTGCAGCAACAACGTGAGTCGGAGTTACAGACTTCATCCGCCGCGCTAGAAGCCGTCTTGGATCAATCATTGTTCGAAGTGCGCCAGCAATGTGCGGCCGCTTCATCAGCCTTGGCAAAAGCGGAACGCCAAGTCGACATTAGTTTGCAAGAGCTCAATACTTTACTGGGACCCGCCGCGCGGCAGGCCACGCGCGCGCAGTTCCAAAACGCCGAAGATGATCTGCTATCGCAAGTCGATTTGATTTCCCCCTTGGCAGGCACGGTCGAGGAACGCAACCTATCAGTGGGCGAGCGAGTGGCGGTGGGAGAAGCGGTGTTTGTGGTGGCGGATGTCTCCGCTTTGTGGGCCGTAGCCGATGTGCGTGAACACGATTGGCAAGCGATCACAGTTGACGTCGGACAGGCGGTCGAGATCAGTTCACCTGCGATCGGCGACCAAGTTTTTCCAGGTAAAGTATTGATCGTCGGCAGACGCGTTGATCCAGCCACTGGTGCCGCTCCATTGATCGCGAGTTTAACTGTCGCCGATCCGCGACTAAGACCAGGTCTGTTCATCCGCATGACAGTTCCGATCACCGAGCCGCGCGAAGTTCTGGCGGTCCCCGAGCAAGCAGTGGTCGTGCATGAGGGAGAGCACTTCGTGTTTTTAGCGGAGAATGAATCAACTTTTCATCGCGCCAATGTCACTGTTGGAGAAACGCAAGGGGGAATGACGGAGATCATCAGTGGTCTATCCGCCGGGCAACGCCTGGCGGTCAGTGGGCTGTTCAAACTCAAGAGCGAACTGCTGCTCGCAGGTGAGGGAGAATAACTGATGCTACAAAAACTAATCGAATTCTGTTTGGCCAACCGCTTTATGGTTTTCGTCGCCACCGGCCTGATGGCCATCGGTGGTCTGGTGAGCGCACTGCGTCTGCCGATTGACGCCGTCCCCGACATGACCAATACGCAAGTAGCGGTGATCACCAACGCCGGTTCGCTCTCACCAGTCGAAGTCGAACAGTACATTACCTATCCGATCGAAGCGACCATGGGAGGGCTGCCGAATGTCGAAGAGGTGCGGAGTGTATCGAAGTTTGGCATTTCCGTAGTGACGATTGTCTTCAACGAAGCGACCGATATCTATTTCGCGCGACAAGTCGTCACAGAGCGACTTCCGGCGGCGGCGGCCAATATTCCAGCCGCCTACGGCTCTCCCGAATTGGGACCACTGACGACGGCACTGGGTGAGATTCTGCAATTCGAAGTGCGTGGCGACGCCTATACTCCCATGCAATTGCGAACGATGCTGGAATGGGAAGTAGCCCCCAAATTGCGCGAAGTGCGCGGAGTGACGGAGATCAACACACATGGAGGCTACTACAAGACGTTCGAAGTGCTCCCCGATCCCGATCGACTGGCCAGCCACAATATCCCACTGACGGAGCTTTTCGCGCGGATCGAACAGAACAATGGTTCGGCTGGTGGTGGCTACGTCGTACACAACGACGAGCAACGGTTTATTCGCGGTGAAGCACTGTTGCGCGATATCGAAGATATCCGCAATGTCGTCTTGCGGCGCGACGACGCGGGGACTCCGATTCTGGTCTCCGACGTGGCCACGGTCGACATCGCCCCGATGACGCGCCAAGGCTCGGTGACGCGGGACGGTCGCGGTGAGGCAGTGACCGGTCTGGTGATGATGCTGGTCGGAGAGAACTCGCGCGAAGTTGTCTCGCGCGTCAAGGAGCGACTCGACGAAATCGCACCGACCCTGCCCGACGGAGTGAGGATAGAGATTATCTATGATCGCTCTGCTCTGATCGGTCGCACTTTACACACCGTCATCAAGAATCTGTTGGAGGGTGGCGGGCTGGTGATCCTGGTGTTGCTGTTGATGTTGGGGAGCATCCGGGCTGGCTTGATTGTGGCGCTGGCCATTCCGCTATCGATGCTGTTTGCCGCCAATTTAATGCATGCCACCGCGATCTCGGCGAGTTTGATGAGTTTGGGAGCGATCGACTTTGGCTTGATTGTCGATTCCTCAGTCATCATGGTTGAGAATTGCATGCACCGACTAAGCCAGAATACGCGCGGGCTGCGCAACCGCATCGAAGTGATTCGGGACGCCTGTATCGAAGTTCGCAAGCCGACCATGTTTGGTGAACTAATTATCGCTGTCGTCTACGTGCCAGTTTTGATGTTGGAAGGGACGGAAGGGAAACTGTTTCGCCCCATGGCCCTGACTGTGCTCTTTGCGCTGTTTGGATCGCTCATCCTTTCCATGACACTTATGCCCGCGCTCGCCTCGTTGGCCCTGCCCCGCAATCTGTCCGATAAAGACGTATGGTTCGTACGACTGGTCAAGAGGATTTACAAACCGCTTGTGCATCGCGCCATCGCCGCTCCGGGTTTGACCACCGCTATTGCCTTGATGGTCTTTGCGATCAGCATTCCAGTAGCCATGCAACTCGGTGCCGAGTTCATGCCGCGACTTGAAGAAGGGGACCTGTTGGTGGAAGCACAAAGACTTCCGAGCGCCACGATTGAAGATGCCATCGAGGTCGGTACGCAGATCGAAAACATCTTGCTGGAATTTCCCGAAGTAAAAACTGTGTTCTGCAAAACGGGGCGTCCAGAAATTGCCAACGACGTCATGGGTGTGCATCAGACCGATGTGTGGGCCATTCTCAAAGACCATCACTACTGGCGCGAGGGAATGACACGCGATGAGCTGATCACTCAGATGGACGAACAACTGAGCAGTCGTGTGGCTGGCGTGGCCTTCGGTTTTACACAGCCGATCGAGATGCGCGTGGACGAGCTGGTGGCGGGGGTAAAATCCGACGTGGCGGTTTTGCTTTATGGAGATGAACTGGAGAGCTTGGCGCGAATCTCCAAAGAGATCGAAGCTGTCTTGCAGAAAATCCCTGGCGCAGCCGATGTGCGTGCCGACTATCAAGCCAACTTGCAAACACTTTCCATTCGACCAAGGCGTGACGCGTTGGCCCGATACGGGATCGATGCTGCCCAAGTTCTAGCAGTCATCGAGTCGATCGGTGGACGCGACGTGGGAATAGTAATGGAAGGTCGCGCGCGGTATCCGATTCGGGTGCGCATTCCGCTGGCCTGGCGTGAGAAGCTGAGTATGCTGGAGCAGCTCCCCGTCGATCAAGCGGGAGGACGCATCGTGCCCTTGGGAGAATTGGCCGATCTAACGCTCGAGGAAACTCCCCCGGCGGTGGAGCATGACAATGTGCGCCGCCGCACCTACATCGCAGCCAATGTACGCGGTCGCGACGTGGCCGGCTTCGTCAATGATGCCCAGCGACAAGTGGCCGAGCAAGTAACGCTCCCGCCTGGATACGAACTGCGGTGGGGTGGCGATTTTGAAAACTTGCAATCGGCCAGTCGTCGCCTGTTGTTGATCACTCCAATCGTGCTGCTGTTGATTTTCTTGTTGCTGCATACGACGTTCGGTAGTTCGAGCTTGGCGTTGCTCATTTTCTTGGCGGTTCCAATGGCGGCCAGTGGTGGCGTTTTTGCATTATATCTGCGCGAGATGCCCTTCAGTATTTCTGCGGGTGTGGGTTTTATCGCCTTGTTTGGCGTGGCCGTGCTTAACGGTTTGGTATGGGTCAGCGCGGCGGAGAATCTGCGTGCCGCAGGACTCTCGATGAAAGAAATCACCGAGCGGACCGCTCTCAATCGATTGCGGCCGGTGTTGATGACCGCCATGGTGGCCAGTTTAGGTTTTGTTCCCATGGCCCTGTCGACCAGCGATGGTGCGGAGTTGCAACGCCCCCTAGCATCAGTTGTGATCGGCGGGTTGATCACCAGCACACTACTGACTAGTTTGGTAATCCCAGCTATTTATCCATGGTTTGCACCGACGAGCAAGGAACCGAGGTCTGAGCTGGAGAGATGAGCCTGTTGCCGACCGCTAACGAAGGAATGCGATGAGTCGAATTTACGTGGAAACCACGATTCCGAGCTTTTACTTTGAAGTACGAACGGACCCCACGATGGTCTCACGTCGTCAGTGGACGCGTGAATGGTTTGACGTTTCAAATCAAGTCGATGAGTTGGTTACATCTTCCGCCGTTCTTGAAGAGTTGGAACTGTAAGCACTTGGCAAATGCCAATAAATTCGACAACATCGCTCGCATAAATGGTATACTAGGGCTGTGAGTGCCAAAGCTTGTGACACCGCTACAGCTGATTGGAAAAGGTGCCATTGATGACTGACCCTGTAATTGATGAAGTCCGCCGTGTGCGAAAATTAATCTCGGATGAGATTGGACCAGATCTCGGCAACTTGGTGGAACACTATGCGAGTTATCAACGTAAGTTCAAACGTGTACCCATTTCGGTAAGCGATCGACGAGCAGAGAATTCCGTCGAAGTCGCAGAACGGGTAGATTCGAGTGGTGTCACTACGGAAGGGACCCGGTGAATTGAGGCGTTGAACTAGGGAGACGCATGGGGGCATGTCGCTGCGCAACCGTACGTCCAGCACATCCAAAAGTAACGACATGACCTATTTCCCCCGGCGTCCGAAACTTGGTTTGCAAGACTGTCGAGGGGATGGGAGTCCGACGTTGGGTGAATTGTTCATCGTCGAGGGGGACTCGGCGTCGAAGGCAGTATGTGGCCTGCGCAATGTTGAATTCCAAGCGGTCTTGCCAATGCAGGGCAAGCCTGCCAATGCGGCCAAAGCGTCTCCCCGACTGCTGCGCGAGAATGTGCTCTTTGGTGAACTGCGGGAAGCACTCGGCTATACGGGGATCGATAGTTTAGAGCAGGGAGCTGGCATCGATGTCGACACCTGTCGCTATCGGCAAATTCTGTTTCTGTTCGATCCCGACGCGGATGGGATTCATTGCGGCGCGTTGATGCTCATCTTTTTTCATTGTCAATTGCGACCGCTGTTGGAGGCTGGACGCGTGGGGGTGATTCGCGCACCACTGTACGAATTGACATACCGTCAGACGCTCGCCGCCGACTCACCACAGCAGAGAAAATTTGCTTATACTGATCCGGAGTTGCAGCAATTGCAGCGGGAACTAACTTTGGCTGGCGCAATGCAGTTGAAGACACATCGCACGCGCGGTCTAGGTGGGATGCGCAGTGAACTGCTGCGAGAAACCTGCATTGATCCGAGAACACGGAATCAATTTCGATTGACTGTCGACGATGCGCTAGCAGCTTTGGCTGTCTTTGGAGGTTAATTGCGTGAAGAAGAGTCAGGCAAGAAAGCCTGACCTACGAAATGCGGTCAGGCAAGAAAGCCTGACGTACGGGGGATCAATCGTACGTCAGGCTTTCTTGCCTGACTGGCGACATATTTTTTACTCTTTCATTTTGGAAATCAAACCATGCGTATCACGTTGATAGCTTTTTCACTGGCGATCATCGTAGGTGCATCATCACCAATTAGTAGGGCGCAAACTCAACCAGAAGCCTCCTACGACATCGTCATCTACGGTGGTACTTCGGGAGGAGTGATGGCGGCGGTGCAGGCGCAGCGGATGGGCCACTCGACAGTCATCGTTTGCCCCGACAAACATTTGGGTGGTCTCTCGAGCGGTGGTTTGGGTTGGACCGATACTGGGAACAAAGCGGTTATCGGTGGACTCGCGCGTGAGTTCTACCACAAAGTTTGGGAACACTATCAACAGCCTGAGGGATGGAAATGGCAAAGTCTCGAGAGCTATGGGAACAAAGGTCAGGGTTCCCCCGCCATCGACGGTCAATTGAGAACCATGTGGATCTTTGAGCCACATGTAGCGGAGCAAGCCTTCGAAGCTTTCGTCAAGGAACACAACATCCCCGTCTTTCGTGATCAATGGTTGGACCGCACTGCAGGCGTAACCAAACAAGATGGTAAAGTCGTCTCATTGCGGACACTCGCAGGCCAAACCTTCGCCGGTCGGATGTTCATCGATGCGACCTACGAAGGAGATCTGATGGCGGCGGCTGGTGTCGAATACCATGTCGGCCGCGAGTCGCGCGAGCAGTATGGCGAAGAATGGAACGGCGTGCAAACTGGCGTCCTGCACCATCAACATCACTTTGGTGAATTCGATCCACCGATTAGCCCGTATAAGATCCCCGGCGATCCCGCCAGCGGTTTGCTACCACGCATCAGTCCCGATCCACCAGGCGAGTACGGCACAGCGGACAAACGCGTCCAAGCCTACTGCTATCGCATGTGCTTGACCAACCACGACGCCAATCGCATTCCCTTCCCTCGGCCCGCCGACTACGACCCTTCGCAATATGAATTGCTCCTACGAGTGCTGCACAGGGGCTGGCCAGGGATGTTCCAAAAGTTTGATCCGATTCCCAATCATAAGACCGACGTCAACAATCACGGACCTTTCAGCACCGACAATATTGGCTACAGCTACGACTATCCCGAAGGGAGTTACGAGCGCCGCGAGGAAATCCTGAAGGAGCATCAGTCGTATCAACGCGGGCTGTGCTACTTTATCGCCAACGATCCACGCGTGCCGGCGAAGTTCCGCGACGAATATGCGACATGGGGACTTTCCGCCGATGAGTTTGTGGACAATGAGAACTGGCCACATCAAATCTACGTTCGCGAGGCGCGACGCATGGTGGGCCAACATGTGATGACTGAGAATGAACTTCTAAAAAAACGTCCGACGCCGCAATCGATTGGGATGGGTTCCTATTCCATGGATTCCCACAATGTCCAACGCTATGTCACCCCCGAAGGCTACGTGCAAAACGAAGGGGATATTGGAGTCAGCACGCAGGGCCCTTACGAAATCTCGTTTGGTTCGATCCTACCCAAATCCGAGCAGTGCACGAATCTCTTGGTCCCAGTCTGTTTGTCCAGTTCACATATCGCGTTCGGCTCGATCCGCATGGAACCGGTGTTCATGATTCTCGGTCAGTCAGCAGCCACCACCGCCGCAATGGCAATCGAAAAGGGAATCTCAGTGCAAGAGGTCAACTACGATCAATTGCGTGAGCGGCTATTAAAAGATGGGCAAGTCCTCGAGTTTCACGACGATGCGGTTAGTCGCAACAGTTCGAAACCCAGGCCTGCACTTCGCTCGCAAGCTCGCTAAGTTTGGCCTGGGCTAGACAATCGGTTGGACCTTCGGTCCGTCAAGACCATCCGCAGGCAATATGGACGGAACCATCGAGCGGGAAATAAGTGTCAAGAAGTTACCCGTAGCTGCGGTCGCCAGACCGCTTGAGGTTTACGACACGTCGGAACTTAAAGTGTTCTTGACGCTAACAGTTTTCGACAAAAAAATGTGCGGCAAAAAGATAAAGAAGGTGCGGGTGAAAATGTGGCCGATACGAATGGCACGAGGTTAAGCGTATTGAAATCAGTCTGAACGCAGCCACTCAACATTTATCCCCGCTATGTCTGCCAATTACTTGCTGAATTGCAAATTGAAGAGCGTGTTCGGTAGCTTCTTGTAGACGGGTTAGCCGCGCGCGAATATCTTCAGCATCGCGGGGTGCTGGTGCCGCCAAACAGATTCGCTCCTCGCGAGCATTTTCAGGGCGGGGAGTTGTCTGCTCACGCGCTGCGCAGGCTAAAAAGATCATGCCGTCTGTGGCAGGTGATGCACCGGGGCCCACGTCGCCGGTAATTGCGATGGACCAATCGGCTTCCGAGGTGTGCTGCAATGCGGCGGATGCTAGAGCGCGCGACGCCTCGCGACTCACCGGTCCAAACCTTGGATCATCGAGTAAGCTTTCGGGAACACCCAGCCAAGCCGTTTTACTGGCGTTGCGGTAGACAACGAAACTTCCACATAACCACTGGGAGATACCAGGGAGCACTGACAGCGTCGCCGCGATGCGTCCGGCGGTGCAACTTTCCGCTAAAACAATACGCTGCGCGCGTTGACTCAACAGGTCGCGAAGTTGTCGCGCCAATTCGAGGGTCGTGTCAGGTACGTCGGACCCAACGCAAGTTGCTGTGAGGGCTGCTGCGTCAACCATGGGACTATTTCGACTTTGCGTTCGACGACTCTTCGACGCGGACAATGCGTGAGCCGAACACTTCGTCTCCGTCGAAATTGACCGCGCGAACTTCGATCTGATGTGTGCCTGGCGCAAGTTCGGTCGGGAGCATGGCGCGAAACATGTGAGGCGTGGCATGCGGTTCCGGGAGTTCGGTCCAGGTGCGGTTAGTTAGTGCTTGCTCGCGCTTCTTTTCTGCCAAGAAATTCGGATCGGCCACGGTAATCTGTTCCATCTCCCTCCACGGTAATTCACCGACGCGCATCGAACAGATGGCATTCTCCGATGCGGCAAAGACATTGGCTAGTATTACTGTCGAGGCCAGATTGGTTTGGCTCACCGCTTCGGGAGCGTAGATGTTCATCTGATAATCGGCCCCACGGCTGGCCGCGTGGAACTCCAGCGCGTACTTGGCACCATCAAACTCCATGATGGAGTAGCCATTGGGCCCACCGTCGCTCATGGTGGCGTGCGGAATGCCACGTTCGTCGGGTTGACCGCGAAACCAACTGCCGCAGACAGTTACATTGACGATGTGGTGATGCCGCTGTGGGCCTTGCCAACCATCTTCAGGTCCAATGAGCCGATGTTCCATGTAATGCGTGTGTGCGGAAATGGAGACAGCGGCGGGGCGCTGTTCGATGAGTCGATAGAGTTCTTGTCGGTCCACGGCCCCTTCCAAAGGAATGTGCATCATGAGCACGACCAGTTGTTCTGCTGGGATGGCGGCGAGATCGTTGCGAATGAATTGCAGTTGTCGCTCCCCAAATCCACCGTAGAAGTGCCCCTTCTTTCCCTCTTGCGCGCCGACCCAAGTGACGTCGTCTAGCACCAAGAAGTGAGTCGCACCGTAGTCGAAGGAATAGTAGCTCGGCCCGTAAACTCTTTCGAAGGTCTCGTCGCTCAGCTCATCGTTGGGAGCCTCAAGGTTCATGTCATGATTGCCAATCACGTTGTACCAGGGGATACCAATCAGGGCGATAGCTTGGCTGAGTGGTTCAAAGGTACTGAGGTCATCGAAGGCGATATCGCCCAGTGTTACGCCAAACGCTGCGTCATGCCCTTCGGCGGCAATGATCTGTTCGATCACATCGTGGGCGATGTACTCGACTTCTGTCAGATTGCGCGGCTGCGGATCACCAAACATCAGCGCCTTGAACTTATCCGGTTCGACTTGTTGGGTGAGTGGGAAATCGACCGATGTGGGTAGTGGACCAGTGGGAGCAACCCCTGGATACTTGGTGTTGGCGGGAGATCCCTGGGGCTTGTGGATATAGTAAAACTGAGGAAGTTGTGACGCGTTAAGTGGCGAGGTCCAACCACGTGGCTTAACGATAAAGATGATGGCGTCGTCAGAAATTGGCAACGCGTACTTGCCGTTGGCATCGGTGCGGACGATATTGAGGCCATTACTGACTTTGATGTCGGCCACACCAGCTTCGCCAGGATCGCGGCGGCGATTGCCGTTCGTGTCCTCGTAGACTACCCCCTGGGCGGTCTGAGTGTTGACTGTAGAGTGAGAGTGGGGAGCGCTGGTTTCGTGTGCCAAAGCTGGATGTGCGAGCAGTGTTATTGAAAAGAATAATTTTAGTATCTGTTGGCAACGCATAGAGAGTTCCTAGGGTAGGGAGTAGGTTGGTTCACTAATAGCCTACTCAAGTCGCTCGATTTCGCAGAGAATCTGGCCATCGTTTTCCAGAATTAGCGGGAACTTTACATTTAGCAACGACCGATTAATAAATTTCGCGTCTTCAACGTAGCTGCGGTCGCCAGACCGCATGGAGTCTACGTTCTGGCGAACGTAGCTACGACTGTTAGTCTACGTTCTGGCGAACGTAGCTACGACTGTTAGTCTACGTTCTGGCGAACGTAGCTACGACTGTTGTTTCCCACCAATGCATTCGCGTCTGAGCCAAACTAGGCGCTGTTTGAAAAGGGGTCTGACCCTTTAGAGGCAAGTCGTTTTTGCCTTATTTTTCGTGTTTCAGGAGAGGGTCAGACCCCTTTTCAAACAGAGCCTAGTAGAGAGCTATGGACCCTCACGACATTTACTCTATTCCTGGATTCCGCGAGCCGGTAAGCAGCTTTACGCACTTGATGGCCGTCCCGGTCTTTTTAGTATTGGGGGTTATTTTGGTTCGCCGCGCTGGCGACTGTTGGACTGGGCGGATTAGTCTCAGTGTGTTGGTGGCTGCCTCCGTGTTTCTGCTGGCGATGAGCGGCGTGTACCACTTGATGTGGTCGGGGACGGCCAAGGCGGTGATGCTGCAGTTGGATGTGGCGGCGGTCTTTACGTTGATTGCCGGGACGGCCACACCAGTGCATGCTATTTTGTTTCGTGGGCTTAAACGCTGGCTACCGATCCTGTTTGTGTGGGGTGCGGCGATTTTAGGGATTGTGATGCGGACGGTGTTGGCAGACAGTTTCCCACCGTCGGTTGGGACCTTCCTTTTTTTGGTGTTGGGTTGGTGTGGACTTTTTTCCTGTGTGCTACTGTGGCGTCGTTACGGATTTCCCTTTGTCGAACCGTTGATTTGGGGTGGCGTCTCCTATTCGATCGGCGCGGCCATCGTCCTCTCGCATTGGCCGATCCTAGTCCCCGGGATCGTTGGCGCGCACGAGTTGTGGCATGTAGCGGTGCTGACTGGCCTGAGCTTCCACTGGCGGTTCGTCTTCCAATTCGCCGCTGGCTTGCCTTAGCATTGGCCGAACAATTCTCTGGTTCCCAGGCTCTGCCTGGGAACACAAGGCATTGCAGGCTCCGCCTGCCGCAGTGGCGTTTGTTCCAACGACGCGGGAGGCGGAGCCTCCAAGACAGTGCGTTCCCAGGCAGGAGCCTGGGAACGAACCTGTGCGTGGTGGCGTTCAGCGAGAAATGTCACTAAATTCCGGAATAACTCAGGAGCGACGCTGGCGGGGGGTACAGAAACTGGCTCGCGTGGTCTTTCACTAGCACAAATCGTACACACTGTCGGCGACGAATTTTTGCGATAGTTTGGAAACTCTAGAAAACGCGCGCTCGATCGCGTTCTGCACCGCACCTATTAATGAGTGGAGATCCGATAGCAGCTGCTTGGACCAACATTAGAAAAAATCGTCCACTTTAGGAAGGATGAAAGTGCGGAGTTGTATTTTTCATAAAATTCATTCGCTTTCGCGGCGTCTGCCCGTGCACTAGAATAGGTCCGCATATGATGGTTTCATGTGTTTCCGGCGGGCGACTTGGGCGAGGCTCAATGACAAGCGATGCGGCAGAAGAATTCGATAAGTATCGAGGCTATCTGCGATTCTTGGCCCGGCAGCATTTGCGTTCCCGGTACCATGGAAAGCTGGACCATTCGGACATCGTACAACAATCGTTGTTGTCTGCTTTTGCCGCCCGAGGCCAATTCGTCGGACAGACTGAAGCGGAGCGTCTGGCTTGGCTGCGACAAATCCTGGTGCACACGGTAGCTCAGGCGACACGAGGATTGCTTACACAAAAGCGAGACATTAACCGCGAAAGGAGCATCGAAGCTGATTTAAGTGCTTCTTCAATGCGCCTGAGGAATTTTCTGACCAGCCCCGATTCGTCGCCGAGCCAAGCCATGGTTCGCGAGGAAAATCTTCGTATGTTGGCCGAGGCCATTGAGCGGCTACCCGACGATCAACGCGAGGTAATCGAATTGCGCTACTGGAGCGAAATGTCCGTAAAGCAACTGTCCGAGACGCTTGGGAAATCACCCGCCGCTATCGCCGGGCTGTTACATCGAGGTACGAAAAAACTTCGCGTTCTGTTGGAAAATCGCCAAACATAGAAAACCTACGATGTCTAATGCTTGCCCTGCCCCGAATGCACTACTCCACTATCTACATGGAAAAACTTCGGATGTTCAAACGGAAAGCATTGAAAACCATTTGGTAAATTGTTCTAAGTGCCAGGACCAGTTGGAAATTCTTTCTGAGGAACCCGACTCGCTTGAGCGGATGATAGCGGATGCCGTTGTTCCCCAGTTTGTCGCGAGCACAAAAACGGACGATTCCCAATCATCGGCATCCATTCCTTATCCAACCGCGCGAAAGGCGGCCTGCAACGCCATGAATTCAAATTCTACGAGTCCTAGTCAGTTGGCCTCCGATCGCGCTGAACCGCTCAATATGATTCGCGACTATCGTCTGATGGAATGCATTGGTCAGGGGGGAATGGGGAGTGTGTACCGCGCTTGGCACGCTGGAATGAACCGCCAAGTTGCATTGAAAATTCTGAAGTCGGATCGCATGGCTTCGGCAGAAGCCGTTTCTCGGTTTAAACGCGAAATAATGCTGGTAGCGAAGCTCGAACATCCCCAAATCGTACGGGCTCTGGACGCGGGTGAACACGATGGCTTACCCTACTTTGTGATGGAGTTCGTGAGCGGAATTGACCTGAGTCAGCTTGTCCGTCGAGTTGGTCCGTTGCCCGCTCCGGAGGCTTGCCAGATCGTGCGACTGGCGGCGTCCGCGCTGCAGTACGCGCATGAACAAAAAGTGATTCATCGCGATGTAAAGCCATCCAACCTGATGATCACGGCGGAGAGCAATATCAAATTGCTGGACCTAGGGCTGGCGCAGATTCTTGACTTGAAAATCGAAGAATCGCTTACGCAGGCTAATCAGGCTTTGGGGACTCTGGCGTACATGGCCCCGGAACAGCTATCTGGCCGACATCCCATAACACAGAAATCAGACATCTTTAGCCTCGGCGTCACCCTGCATGAATTGTTAACAGGGCAGCGACCGTTCGAACGACCTGGCCTGCTGCCGCTGATTTCCGACTTGAAATCCATCCGCCCAGATATCGATGCCGAACTGAACGTACTGGTGGCTAGTATGCTCGCTCTGAACCCAGCCGATAGACCCGCTTCGATGAGCGACGTAGTTTCTCGGCTGAGTGCGGTTGCGGCCTCAGCCGAATTGTCGTCGTTGTTGGCTGAATATTATCGCTGGAACCACAGAAGATTTTCGCCTCCGATATCGGCGTTTGCTCAAGCCGAGACCGATCCAGGCGAGGCCGCCAGCACGGACAGTCAATCTGTTCCGCGGCAGTCCGGTAATAACAAAATGGTCATCGTCACACCCACTCGCGGCCAGAGGACGAATCGGAACCTCAATCGCTGGCTGGCAGGTTTAGCAATCGCTGGCTGCATTGCAGCCGTATACGGAATCGCTTCGTGGCGTGGAGTAAATCCGGGACCACCGGTCGTTTCAATGGGATCGATCGAGATTAAAGCCGAAGGCGATTTTCCGTTGCAGCTATTGGATGATGGATTCGTTCGAGCGGAAAATGTCGACACGGGCAAAACTCCCCCGCTGAAACTAGGCGAAAACGAGTTGGAACCTGGGATTTACCACTTGAATTACGACCTCGCGCCCGAGGAGCTCCGGGACGGAGGAAGCGACACTTTTGAAGTATTTGCGGATTCCCCCAGCAAGCTGCTAATCCAGCCCATTCTTGCTCATCTCTTTCAATTTCCTATCATTCCGCCACAGGCCGGTGCGTTTGCCAACTACCGAGGAACTTTCTGGCGCGTGCCCTGGGCAAAGGATACGGTCATTCCCTACGAGCTCAATTTGGAGGTGCTGTCGGTCGTCGAAGAACTAAAACAGCCAATCACATTGTGGCTGAAGATTAAAGTTTGGCATCAAAATTGTGGTTACACAGAGACTGCCTATCTACAAATTGATGCCAAACGCTGGGAGACCTATCACGAGTTTGAAGTATTTGAAGGCTGGGTCGAGGCGGAGAGTCCGTTGATTACAAAGTATCAGTTGCTTCGCAACCATCCAGGTACAAAGGATTCACTAGTCGTTCCGTTTGAACTGCAGCGTGACACGTTGGGCGATATTGCTTTGCTCCCGCTACCTGAGCAACGCTTGAGTGTGCATGACGTCGTCGCACTGTTTTTTGGTGTAAAGAGTTTGGCGGCCGCAGACTGCATCAAAAAGCTAAGGGCTGACTTCTCGAAGAGTAATGGCCGCAACGAATGGCTTGAAAATGGAAGCTTCGGAGCTTGTTACGTTGCAAGTTCGCGGCGTCCGGACGAAGCAACTTCGATGCCTGGCTACAGTTTGCATCGCAGAAAAGGTGACCAATACAATCCTTATGGCTTTTTGGCATTAGAAGTAAATATGCCTGCGCTGACTGCGGAATGCATACTGTTCGATAGCAGCGTGTCGCCGTCTCCGCTGGCTGTGGTGAGCGATTTGCTCGAAAAGCTGCGACAAAACAAACTTCATCCCCATGACTTGCTTGTGGCACCGACAGATGAGCCCAGGACGCGGCTGTTGCCATCTGAAGTCCCTCGTCTCTCGCGGGAGAATGAAAGTCATTCTCTAGCACCCGGACACGCTGCAACTCTGTCGCTCCCCTTTATAAATGACTGGACTTCCGTCGGGAGCCAACTCTACTTCTGGAAGACAGTGTGGCGGGGTTTCAGCCTGCCTCGGCGTGTTAGTCCACCCATTGAGAATCCACAGTCTATTCCTAACCGTGTGCCAAAAGTCGAGGACGATGGCAAGCAATTTGATTTGGCGAGCATCTGGAAAAATCCATCCATTATGACTTGGAGTGGAGAAGTTGCTTTGGACAGCCAACACCGCGAAGAGATCGCTGTAACCGCGCGTATGTTAGAAACAATTCACCTTCGTGACAGACGAGAGTGCCAATGGATCGAAGTCGAGGTCACCTCGCGCAGGGATAATTCACCGCCATACACAGAAGTCGCTCGAGTTTTGATCGATGCACAGGCATACGAGAACTCGAACCAATTCGTCATTGTGCAATTGGAAGGGGCGTTGCAGGGGGGGATAGCCTATGGTAGCCAGGAAACCATTTTTCCGATTCCGGTCGATGGAAATCTCGAGTCGTTGGTAGACCTGCGACTGCAGTTCGAGCCCCAGCCGCAATTTGATCGAATCGGTGTCAGCCATATCCTCTCCATGCTATTTGGCGCAGAATTGAAGCCAGAGAATAAGATTTGTGGACTGCGAAAGTCTATTGGGGGAGTCATGGCGGGCAGGCAACGCAACCGAACAGCGAAATTGTATCCGCGAAAATCTGAAGCTGGTCTCCCCTGCCTGTGCTGGGAGTCGCCCATCGCTACAAATCAACTGTGCAAGTATACCATTTATCGCTCTCCCGAAATTCCGTTTGGCTTTGTGGATGTCGAGCTGGAAGCATTCGGCATGAAGATCGATCTCAATATGGGTGACCACTACGGACCGCTGCCAGCCGATTATAGACTGAGTTTTTTCGGGACTACCGACGAATTTACGAAACTACTTCACAAACAAGCCAGCAGCCGGCTGCCGGTCCCGAATTGGCGCGTGTGGAACTGGATTGACGGTGGCAAAACCTACAAAGCTTATGCTGAATTTGGGGGCACACTTGAGTCGACAAAAGGGAGTGATGTATTATTGCGGAAAGAAAACGACAAAGAAATCCGCGTACCAATCAAATTGCTGTCCGAAGCGGACAGGGCTTCGATTAATGCCGGACGCCTGTGGTCAAAGGAATCATTCCGTAACGCAGAATACTCGCTCTGGAGGGTATTGGTGAAATACGACAAGACCGGTCAACTCCTGCTCACTATTCCATCGAGCAACAACATGCCATCTCATGCCTCGTGGCAGTACTTGGCCGAAGTCGATCAACAATGGGTTACCAAGCTGCGTGCCGCTAGGAATTTAAAGTGGGGCAGCGCTAACAGCGAAGCTGATTGGAAAGCCTTTGCAGGATACGTGGGACAGTAAACTAGGGAGCGAGTTCTGACAACTCTCACCCATAGGCCACGCTGGAGCAGTCTCCAGGGTCAAAGGCGACCCATGAGGTATAGAACAATCAGGACCACCAGCAGAAGCCCGACTATGCCGCCTCCCCCTGCGAGTACATTGTTACCTCTGCGATAGCCGTAGCCACCGCCAAACAGGGAGAGTATCAGAATTATGACAAGGATCAGTACGATAGGACTCATGACTCATTCGCTTTTTTGAACACGGTGAAAAACGTAACAGATGCAATGACAAACGCCACTGTCAGCAACAAGCTAAAGGCACATGTGCCAGAGCGGACCGCTTGCTACTGGCGTGAGCTTTCACTGAGTTACCACTTATGTCCCTGCTTCGAATATTGAAGACAAGATTTATTCTCTCAGTTTTTTGACGCTTTGATCAATTTTCTTAACAACCTTTTCGGCAACCTGCTTGACCTCTCCCACCACTTGGTCGGCTTGGCCTTCCGCACGTAGTTTTTCGTTGCCCGTCAAAACGCCAGCAGCTTCTTTAATCCGACCTTTTACTTCATCTGTCTTGCCACTCATGATGGTGACTCCTTGGTTTGAGACGGCTCGGTATCGCTAAGTTGGTCGATCAGGACTCACTCGACTACTCAAATAGCCCCTTATCAACTCCCCTTACAGGCACAGCATCTATTGCGCCAACGTGACCAATAGCAATGAAATGTCCTTAATTGCACGGAATGCCGCATTGTGGATGATTCGATCGCGAGCAAGAGTGTGCACCGGGTGCTCACAACTTGCGTAACTGTCTCACTAGACGACTGTTCGCAACGGATCTTTTGGCGAATGGTTGTTGGAAGTTGTCTGATGACGGGCTTCAGGATGTGCATACAATTAAGCTATTCTACGTCCCTGAATCGGATCGCGATGACGCTCGTAAACCATGGGGAGAAATATGGCGAAGAATTATGACTCGGTGGGAATATTCTGCTGCTTCGCGAGATCTTGTCTTTAGGGCGGTCTGTTCCGCTGCATATGATAACTCATTTTCCAAAAGGAAATCTGCTATGAAGTACCTAGTCCATTTGACTATCGCCTGTATCGTTGGTTTCGCCACAATCGGTTGCGAGCCTACAAAAACCACCGAATCGAAATCAGAGACCACGCTTACAGCCCCGGGCGGCACAACCACGATGACCGTCGAAGAGAAGGTCGAAACCAGTCCGGACAGCGCGACCAAGACAACCACGGAAAAGGTTGAAACGACCGGAGAGAATCCACCGCCAGCGGTTAAATGAGAATTGATCGGCCGCAATACCTGATCAGGAGGGTGGCGCTTGCGACTGAACAGCGACTGGTGAGGATACAGCGACGATTTTAGCAACTTCGCCAGCGGCGATGTTATTGCCAAACAGCAGGACTACGACGGCTGTCCCGCTCAAGGTAGCGTCGACATTGGAGCCTACAGCCTTTTGATCTTTTCACAGGATACCAAAGAACCAAGTTCAGTCCCATTCGACAACACGTAAGTCGAACTTATATGAAATTAAATAGTCACCCGTCAGTGGCAGGTGGCTCGTTAAAAAGTAAACCGATGTGCTGGTACACCTGCTAGGGTACTGACACATCGGTTTTTTTGTGTGCGGTTTTAGAAATCGATTCGCGCGCACGTTGTGCGCAATTGGTTCCAGGAATATTTGGAAAGCCGTTCACGAACAGTTTTTCGAATCGCAACTAATGAAATGGTTTTTTCCGGCACGCCTGCCGCGCATGGCATCCTATTTGCTCTTTTAGATTCGATTTCTCTGAAAGCAATGGAGATATCAATGTTGTGAATTGTCGATTTGCTGGCACTGCTAGTTGTTTACCACGCAGGCCAAAGCCGTTTTGTTCTAGGAGCCGATCATGTTAAATCTAGCTATTACTTGCCTGATTATCGCACTCATCGCAGCCGTCTTGGGCTTTGGAGGTATTGCCGGATCGTTGGTGGGAGTCGCCAAGATCCTGTTCCTTGTTTTCCTCGTCCTTGCCGTGCTGTCGTTTTTCGCAGGCGGGATGCGTCGCGGATTATCAGGGGGACTTACGACCCGCTTTCGGTGGATTAATGCGTAGAGTTCGGTGGATTAATGCGTAGAGAAGGATACAATTGTTGTAAACAAGCCACCCGACGAGAAACTTCGGCCATCCAGAGATTTGGTGAATTACGCTCGACAATACGCGCGTGAAAAGCCAGAAGTTGTCGTGCTCTGTTCTGTGGGGATTGGCTTCGTTCTGGGGTGGAAGCTCGAGTCTTGGTAGACGATGAAGTCGAACATACGGTACGAGTGAGGACCCCATGACACGCCCGATGGACATCACCAAATCATCCTGGATGTTGACGCTGGCTTCGATCGTCGTGGTCATTGCAGCATTGTACCTGGGTAAGGGCGTTCTGCTTCCATTGACGCTGGCAGCCCTATTGAGCTTTTTGTTAAGCCCGGTGTGCGGCTGGCTTGAACGTCGCGGGCTGAGCCGGTTTCCTGCCGTGGCAGTGACGGCTATCCTGGGGTTCACTTTAATTGGAATCGTGACCTGGACGGCAACTGTTCAGATCACGAGCTTGGCTCCCAAGATTCCAGAATACCAGCACAATATCGAGACGAAGCTAAGTTCGGTGAACGCGTATGCGGCCACGATGCTGCGCAAAATTACACGTACCGCACAAGATATGGGCGAGACGCTTTCGCCAACGGAACCGGTAGACGAAGGTGTAGCAACCGAAAATCGGCTGTATTCGGTTCGCGTAGTCCCTTCGCCCACTAGTCCACTGCAAATCTTCGGCGGCATGTTCGGCACACTGCTCCAAGTGTTGGGAACGACCGGCATCGTCATCGTGCTCGTCGTGTTCTTTCTGGTCCAGCGCGAGGATTTACGCGATCGATTTATCCGCTTGGTTGGGAAGGGGCAGGTGACGGTAACCACGCAAATGCTGGAAGACGCCGGCAATCGCGTCAGCCGCTATCTCTCAATGCTGTTTCTTGTCAATGGCATGTTTGGCATTTGCGTCGGCGGCGGGCTAGCGTTAATCGGCGTCCCCAACGCCATCCTGTGGGGGATTTTGGCCACTGCCCTAAGATTTATTCCCTATATCGGCCCCTGGATTGCCGCTGCCATGCCGATCGGACTGTCGATGGCCATCTCGCCAGGTTGGTTTGCACCTCTCATGACCGTGGGACTATTCGTGGGCCTGGAATTATTGAATAACAACCTTTTGGAACCTTGGCTTTACGGCAGAAATACGGGAGTGTCCGCGGTAGCGGTCCTGGTGGCGGCCATCTTCTGGATGTGGTTGTGGGGACCGATCGGACTGTCGATGGCCATCTCGCCAGGTTGGTTTGCACCCCTCATGACCGTGGGACTGTTCGTGGTCCTGGAATTATTGAATAACAACCTATTGGAACCGTGGCTTTACGGCAAAAATACTGGTGTGTCCGCCGTAGCGGTCCTGATGGCGGCCATCTTCTGGATGTGGTTGTGGGGACCGACCGGACTGCTACTGGCAACCCCTTTGACCGTGTGCCTACTGGTAATTGGTAAACACGTTCCACAGCTTTCATTTTTGAATATTCTGCTGGGCACGGATCCAGTATTTGAGCCTAAGGATCGTATTTACCAACGCCTGCTGGCGGGAGATCAGGACGAGGCTGCTGATTTGCTTGAGGGGTATCTCGAGCACCAATCACTCGTCGAAGTCTACGACACGGTGGTTATACCGGCTTTGGCTTTAGGTGAGACGCACTGGCAGCTCGGCGAACTCAATGAAGGCAGACACAAATTCATGATGGAAAGCCTGCGGGACATAGTTCAAGATCAGGGCGCGCACCAACGTGAAACAAAATCCAAAATGGAGACTGCAATTCGATCCAAGGACGAGGATACGATTAGTCGGATTGACGACCCCATTGATGCACAGTTGAATATCCTGTGTTTGCCTGCGCGCAACGAAGCGGATCAAATCGCGGCCATGATGCTCGCGCAAGTGTTGGAGGATAAGAGCTGCCGCGTGGAGGCCGTCCCAGTTTCGTCTCTAGCCAGAGAATTGTTTGATCTCGTCGATCTGCACACCAAAACCGACGTGATTTGTATCTCCGCCACACCTCCCGCCGCAGTGATGCACGCACGCTACCTGGGCAAGCGTCTCCGTGAGCGAATGCCGCAAGTAAAGCTGGTCGCCGGATTGTGGGACTTTGGCGGCGATCTGAACAAGGCAAGCGAGCGCATCGGTTGCGATGCGATTGTAGTAACGACATTGGCGGAGGCACAAGAACAGATCCGATTGCTGGTCCGTTCGAGCCGGCCGGATACTGAGATGCCGTCAGAGCCTGTTCCGACAATGGTGGGCAAGGCTTTGCAGTAACTCCACTTTGCGGGTAGGTCTCAAGCTGCGTGCAATGCTTTTCACCAGTCAAACTTGGTTGAATATTCGATTTCACAAAGTGTTGCCGTGGAATACGATGACAGGAAATCTGTAGTTACTGGGAGCCGTTTTGATCTCGCGGGTTGCTAGCGGTGCTGACTTTACGAAAGAATTAAAAATGACGGTGGCCGAAAAGTAATCGAAAAGGATAAATCGTTTTTAGATACGCTCGCTGGCATAGTGGCCAACGCCCAAGAAGCCAGCAATGAAGTTGGTTCTGGCGCGGACCAAGTCAAAGTGCGGCGAGTATCGCGCGGACGTACATGTCAAAACGCATGGTTACGCCAACGGCGAACTCCGGGTGCTACCGAACCTACCCGCAGAACTTGCACAGGGGCTCTTTGTCTAGTTTTTTAAAGTCTCCCGAACATTCGAAGCGGCAATCAATTCTTTCGGAATTCGTGGACTCAACTAGTTCGTGGAGTGCGGACTGCAAACCCTCGTCATCGATTTGGACCGGCATAATACTATGCGCCAAGTCGCGGACCTGCTGTTTCGCTTCGCCTAGCTGACGAGGCAAGTCATGATTAGTAGCGAGGCAAAAATGATGGCGGTGAGTCGCACCCCCGCTAGTTGCGCTATCAGATTGATAACAAGCCGTGTGACCCTGAGCCAAGCAGCGTCGAATCCACTTTGCAGACCAAGGTGGGCGTGACATCGGTTTTAAAACCGAATGCGAAATGTCGGTTCGTCATTGGTTCCGAATTCACGTCGCGAAATACACCAGGGCCATCGCTCTAGTTACACCACCGCCGCACCAAGGTAAAACGGCGCTACTGGTGGAATGCTCAGTTTAGATTCAAGAGTAACCGGACTATCGGGTCTTATGGAAGCCTTAGGGTTGCAATGAACTGAGCCTGATCGCTGATTTTAAGAATTAGCTTTCCACCGACAAGCGTCGCCAGATGGTCTGCTATGGCGAGCCCTAGTCCAGCATTTTGGCCGGTGCAACCTCGATTTTCGTCAATTTGAAAAAAGCGTTCCTTCAATCTCGGGATATCGTCTTGGGAGATATCATCGCAGAGGTTTGTCACTTCAATTACACAGCCACACTCGGCTTCTTCAACCGAAACCAAAATCGGTTGCCGAGCGACTCCATGCGTTAGTGCATTCGAGAGTAAATTTCGAAAGATCTGTCTTAGACAAGTTGGATCGACGTGGCATTGAACTGGCACTGGAATATTCCAGTTGATTGAATGTTCGGTATTGCGATCTAGGGCGAGGACTTGTTCCCAAGTTTCCTTCAGCATGCTGCCAACATCCACAACTTCTCGATTCACCAGGATACTGCCAGCATCGAGTCGCGACAGTAGCAGTACCTGTTCAACCAACGATTGCAATTCGCCACCTATCTTCATGCAACTGACGAGCATTTGTTGGTAGTATTGGATTGAGCGAGGCTTCGAAGCTGCTAATTCCAAAGTGGCGACAAGGCCTGCCAGTGGGGTTCGCAATTCATGCGCAATATTCGCGGTGGTTTCCTTTTCTCGTTTAAAGGCATCGGCTAGTCGCTTGATGAATTCGTTCAGTCGAAGGGTCACCGGAAGCAGCTCGACTGGGCAGTCTGGTTCATCAACGCTCCCTTCAAGCTGGTGGGCGTCTAGCGTCGATATCTGTCTCGCCATCTTGTTGATGGGGCGTACAACAAAACCGGTAACCGGCCAAAGAATTATGGCTGAAAGTCCGCTGGCGAGCATTGTTACCCACAGCAACCTCCATTTGGCAAGTTGCGTAACCGTGTTCACCTCATCCAGTGAACCGCCTACGAACAAGCTGATGTCAGTTCGTATAGGAGAGCTGGTATTCGTCGCGTCCTGCCCCGACTCTTCTTCTGTTTCGACGTGAGGCTGAAAGCGAAGTGTCACAACACGTGCCGCGCTACCATCGCTCAATGTCGCATTGGTCGTCCGTGAACTCGTTTGTTCGAATGAGTTCCCATCTAGTAGTTCACGGGATATTTGGCGCTTGCCCGAGGATCTAGCCAACAAGCGACCCTTTTCATCTATGGCTACAAAGACCAAGGGAAGGCCTTCCTTGATCCCTTCCCAATCGAAAACGGTCTCTTTTCCTTGTATTTCAAAGGCTTGCGTCAGGCCACTAGCGGCGGTTAGCAATTGCTGGTCGAGTTGACGAACTAATCCATCTCTTAACAGAGTCAGTTGCGAGAGGCCTGCGAGCACAAGCATGGTCACGGTGACTGCGATGGCCGACAATAGTACGCGAATACGAATCGAGTTCATTCGCTACATGCCTCCAGGACGTATCCCAGGCCACGACGAGTATGAATCAACCGCGAGCCGCCGCCGAATTCGAGTTTCTTTCTAAGGTAGCCGACGTAAACGTCGACCACGTTACTAGTCGATTCGTCGGACATTTCGTATAGATGCGACCAGATGTCGGTTCGCGAGACGACTTGGCCCGTTCGCATGGTCAGATATTCCAATAGTGCGTACTCCCGGGCGGACAACTCAATTGGCTGCCCCCGGCGAGTCACCCGTTTAGTCACTGTGTCTAATTCTAAGTCCGCAATAGCTATTTTCGGATTCTTGGAAACATAATGCCGACGGATCAATGCGCGCACGCGAGCTTGCAGTTCCGCCAACGAGAACGGTTTGACTAAATAATCATCAGCTCCCGAGTCCAGTCCGATGATCCGGTCCTCGGTTGCGTCTTTGGCAGTTAGTATTAGTACGGGCGCATCGATCGATTGCTCGCGAAGTCGTGTTAATACTTGAAGCCCGCTCTGCTTGGGCAACATCCAGTCCAACACGATACAGTCATAGTCTCCCGTGGACGAGGCCCAGAAGCCTTCGTCTCCGTCGACAGCGACATCAACTGCATAACCAGACTCACGCAGAGATTCAGTTACTGCTTCGCGAATTGGGGCATAGTCTTCCACTACCAAGACCTTCAATGCAAAGCCCGATCTCAAATAGAAAACCATGAAGAGTTAGAAATAGGCTCCGCCGGTGGGAATTTACTTCCCGGACAAAGACCGATGACTTTGTTATCAACAGATGTGCAAACCAACTGCACGAGTCGTATTCTAAGCGATAGGCCGCGCGGAATGTCCGCACGGCCTACAAGCACTAAATCGCGTCCCTCAACGACTATTTCTTAGTGTCGTCGTCGTCATCATCGTCATCATCGTCATCATCGTCATCATCGTCATTATCTTCTTCATCGTCATCGTCCTTTTTATCTTCTCCCACTTCATCATCATCGTCGTCATCGCTGCCGACAGAGACTGTGACTTCGCGACCAGTCGCATCGACGTACATTTCGACGGCTTTGCCGCCAGTAACCTTTTCAAGTTCATACAGCACGACGGTTTTACGCTCGAGTTTTAATTCAGCTTTGCCTGCAAACTTTTTGGCCATGGCCTGTAGCGTTTTGGGCAACTGTTCCAAGGTCAAGGACGTCTCTTCGGAGATGACACTACCTGCTGCGGATACAGTGACTTCTACTTTCGCATCACCTTTCATCCAGGCTGCTTCGTAAACCGTTTGGCCTGCATCCGTGATCGACTCGACGCCAATCAACTCGGCGTCACCGGCACGCTTGCTAATCGCCTTCCGAGCCGCAGCCGGTACGTCATCGATCGTGATCTCTTTGGCTACTTCGGAGCCATGCTCTTCGTCCCCCTCTTCCTCTCCTTCACTTTCGTCGTCGTCGACCTTCTTGATTTTGGCCGACTTCCCTGACTTGGATTTCTCGTGCTCCTCGTCACCTTCGTCCTCTTCACCTTCCTCGTCGTCGTCAGCCGCTTCTTCGTCGCCTTCATCATCAGCGACTTCAATTCCAACCAACTGTCCCTTGCTATTGAACACCAATTCGACCGTGCCGCCTTCGACTTCGGCTTCGACCTCGTAAACTTTCTTGCCATCTTCGGAATTCAGCTCGATTTTTTCGATGTCGCCTCCGGCAGTTGCTAGCTTGACCGCTTCAAGTACTTTCGCCGGTAAATCGGCGAGTTTAACAGCTTCTTCTTTTTCATCGGCGCGTGCTGAATTGGTGGTTGCCAAGGTTACCACAGCCAACAGCATCAAGCTCAGCCGCATCAGCCATGAAATTCGCATTCTCATGTCCTTCCATCTCCAAGTAGAGTTCTTGATCTCTAGTGAACGACACACGTCGCCACGTTGGAGCTGAGTTTACGCGGTGCTGCATGAGAAGCGGATGAGAAGATTGAGAAAGTTTCAATTGTAGGAAGACCCAATTTGCACCCAATTTGCACCCAATTTGCGGAAGAATTGCGGACGAATTGCAGAAAATGGTCGTGGTGGACGACCCGCTGTTTCGCAGGCTCCGCCGAATCTGCGGTTCCTTCTCCAGGCACTTCATACAAATCGTCTCCAAGTCGCGTGGAATGCTCGCGTTGAGCGTTCGCGGCGAAGCGGCCTCGGCGTGGATGACTTGTTCGATGGTCTTGATAAGCGACTCGGCGCGAAACGGCGGGCGACCGGTCAGACATTCATAAAGGATCGCACCTAGTGCATAAACGTTACTGGCCGGACCAACCAAGCCACGTTTGCCTTGAGCTTGCTCAGGCGGCATGTAACTCGGAGTCCCTAGGATCTGTCCCGTCTGCGTGAGCCCCTGATCACCTTCGACGCGCATGGCCAGACCAAAGTCCGTGAAACGCAAAAATCATTAAATTGAGCTTATCTGTCGAAGCTAGCCACAGTTCCGCGACGCGTCACAAGTCGATTGCAATATGCGAGACTTCGTTTTCGATCCCGAAGCCAAGAATTGCTACGCCAACTGCTCAAGTTCCGCGAGTATTTTTTCATACGAGCGCGATCCCGAATCAGGTAAGTTGAAACTATTGCAAATCATCAAAGACGATGAAGGCCCAGCCACTTTGCTCGATGGCGTTCATTCGTCATGGATCAATCCTGATGGGTCGCGACTGTACGCCATATCGGGAAGGTTTGGAGGCGAAAGTGGGTTGACCCTGTTTGGTCGAACCGAATCCGGCGAGCTCAAGTTTTTAAGCGAATTGAAGATTGATCCCAACATTTTTCGCGGTGGCAATGACTTGGTAGTAACGCAAGACGAACGCTTAATCGTCGTTTCGGGAACAACGGGAAGTTCCATTGTATTGATTTCCCGGGATCCAGAAACCAATCAGTTGGAACGGTAAGCTGCCGTCGGCCATGAGCCTCCCAAGCTTTTGCAAGGTGCCAGCGGGCTTGCTTTCGATTCGAAAGAGAAGTACCTGTATGTGGCTGCAGAAGGAGGTTCTGCCATAACGACGTTCCGCCTCCTGCCAAAGTAACCATCACGCACACTTACTCGACATCGAACCATAGACAGCGATGCAGACCCAAACGACCGCAAGTTGCGCTTCACTCCTTCTGTGGATCGCTCTTGAGCGGAATCGTCCACAGGTAAATCGTGTGTTCGGCACCCGTCTCTTGGCTAACGAACTTCAATGTTTTCTCCGGCTTGACGCCCGGAATATCGAACTGGTGCGAGACGACTCGAGCTCCTGGTTTCAGTTTTTGCAACTGGGGTACTAAGGCAGCGAGTTGATCGGGCACGAGATAGAGAGTCACCACATCGGCTTCCTGCAAGTCGGCAGTCAGCATGTCGCTCTGGTGAACCGTCACCAATTTCTCACAACCGGCTTCTTGCGCGGACGCTTGAGAAAGCAGAACCAGTTGAGCATCTATCTCGAATCCCACAGCACGACAGCCATATTGCTTGGCAGCCGCGATTACGATGCGACCGTCGCCGCTGCCAAGGTCGTAGACAACGTCCGACTGTTTCACGTCGGCTAGCTCCAACATCTTTGTGACTACTGCGTGCGGAGTTGGCACGAAGACACTACGCACAACGCGCAACTGCTGAGAAGTGCCAACTGTGGGCGCGGCCAGCTTAATCTTTTCCTTGGTGGCGCTGGAGTCTTTCGATCGCGTCTGTCGAACGTCATAACAGAGCAGTCGATCGTCGTCGCGGATATATAGCTGGCCGCCGGCAATGACCGGCATGGTGGCCCCGTTGGACGGGCTGAGATCGGGTAGCCTGAACGAACTCTTTTCCACAAACCCTGCGGGACTGGCATCTATTAACCGCATGCTGCCGCGGACCTGTCGCAGATACAACTGACCGTCGGCAAGGACCCAACTATCACGTTCGGATCCCTCGGCGATGCGCTTTTGCCAAACTGCTTGACCCGTATTGAGATCAAGACAGGCGGGAACGCCGCCGAA
>JBGSJT010000599.1:0-18247 GCA_041741715.1 Pirellulaceae bacterium
ACTTCCCTGGCAATTGGATGTAGCCGGGCCAATCGGGGGGCGCGAGACGGCGGTGCTGAGCAATCGTGACGGTCAAAAAATCTTTAACTTGGTCTTCGGCTGGGACGCGATGCAGCCATCGAAAGGCTTCATTCCAATCGCCAGCGATAAAATGCTCGAGTGCCGACTCATAAGCGGCAATGTGTTCATCTTGCAGCACACTCTCGGGACCTGCTGGGGGAAGTAGTTCGCTGACAACCAGCGGTGTTTTCATGCCGAACGGAACGACTTTGGCCACGCGTCGAATACGCAGCACGTGGCTGGAAACATGAGTGCGCACCCATTCGGCCGTCGGTTCATCGACCAAAATCGCAGCTTGCAATTGTTTCGTCATCCCCTCCAAACGCGAAGCCAAATTGACGACGGGTCCAAAGACCGTCACCTTGACTTGATCCGTAGTACCGATCCGTCCCGCCACGGCTGGCCCCGACGCGATCCCCAGTCCAGCGCGAAAGTTGGCTAGCGGATGCTCGGGCTGCGCGGCGGCCAACACGAATTCTTGTTGAATGGCTAACGCTGCGCGGCACACGCGTTCCTTCACATCATGGCTATCGATGGGCCAGCCCCAAAACCCCATGGCGGCGTCACCATGAAAATCCCCCACTACGCCGTTGTTAGCCAGAATGTGATGCGTCATCACTCCCAACGCATCACTCACTCGTTGCAGCAGTTCTAGCAAGCGATCTGTGGCTTCTTCGGTCTGTTTGGAAAAGCCTCGCAAGTCGCAAAACAGAACGGAGACATCGGTTTCGCGTGGCGCGAGAACTCGATCGGGGTCACGTCCTGCCAATGCTTCGAGTACCACCGGGGCAAAAAAATTGCGTAGGCTGTCTTGTCGGCGTTGCAGTGCGCGCACTTGACGCAAGGCGCCGAGTGTCGTGGCAGTCAGTTCGGTAAACTTTAGATCGTCCTGCAGCGCCTCCGATTCTCCGCTTGCCAATCCTCCATTCAGGCCTAGCGACGCCGCAAAGTTGCCAGCCACATAAATCGCCCAACCTGGACAAGCGTCCGAGACGACGGGAGTACAAAAGGCCCAATCGATGTTTTCACTCTGCGTGAATGACTCGTGAGCAGCCACCGAGCGATTCCAGACGTGCAGGACGCTCTCTTGAGTCTGCGTTGCCGATTTGACCAATTGCCCGCTCGGGGAAAAAGTCCTACCGGTCAAGCCGCGACAATCCCAATGCAAAACCTCTACGTCGTCACTCACTCTAAACGCGGCTTCGCGTCTAGGCTCCCGCGCGGTCTCATCATCAACATCTGACGGCAGCTTCGAATCCACACCTTGCAATGCATCGTCACTAGCTAATTCACTCGCGTCCTTTTCGCTGGCGGGGACGACACCGTCGATAGACTCGCGCATCCGAAGAATGGCCACGAAGGTCGCGTGAGAAACACCTTGCAACAACAAGTTGACAACGCGCATGCACAGTTCCGCATCATTACTAGCACCCGCGATGATATCTGGTAGCTTACCCAATGCCTCGATGCGTCGCCCACCATCCTTGTATTTAGTCTGTCTGAGCTGGTGTGCCGAAAACGTCTGTTCGGCGAAGGCTGGCGAGCGGGCCTGCGAGAATTGCACTTGTTGATCAGTGATGGTGAAAGTCGTTTGACCGATGACAAAATGCTCCCCCACCGCCGCCACGAACTCCTCGCGCTGCTGCCCACGAAAGAAGATCGCGTTTCGAGCTTGTGGCAGTTTGACAACCTCGAGCCTATTGCCCTTCCATTGCAGCGACGCATGATTGCGTGAAACACGATCGTCCCAAGGAACAGACCAGGGATCCGACGTACGCCCCAACAACACTTGATCTTCCTGGCTGGGGAGTGGGCGACGCCACCGATCTTCAGGTCGAGGTCCTTGGGCAATCAAATCGGGCATAGTGGATCGAAAACTTCTGAGTCAAACGCGTGCGGACTGCGTGCTGGTAGATCCCGCGCATCGCAGTAAACTGAATACCCTACTATAACCTGAGCCGTCCCCCGCTACACGTACGTCAGGCTTTCCTGCCTGACCTGCACCACGTACGTCAGGCTTTCCTGCCTGACCTGCACCATTCGACAATCACTAACACTCTCCATAAAAACAGCACTGAATTCAGTCATGCCCCCAATCGACCCGTCCAGCCATGACCTGTTGATGCAAGCCATCGATGCCCAGCTCGCCCATGTCTGGATGGTGCGTACGTTTTTGAAACATTCCGATGAAGCCAGCGACGACGAGGAATTGGCCTCGGTGCATCGCGAACTCTACGACTTCATGCTCGCCCTTGGTCCCGCCTTGGACGCTGGCGACAACGCAAGCTATTTAAAATTAGCTCGAAAGAAAATTGGAAAACTGCGGCGTGCCACGCAACTTTTTGTCGAGATCCAACCCGACGTCTCTGGTCACACGAATTTCAAAATGGCCGCCCGCTCGCTGGAACTGGCCGTCGGGAGGATTGGTGCGTTGCTCGCGGAGGAGAAGGAGTAGTTGAGTAGTGGAGTGGCACTGGCTACACCAGTGTTTGCCGAAGCACTATGTGTTGAACCAAGGACATGCCTTCACTACAGAACTCCATCCCCTGCACTAACCTTCGATAGGGAATACTAGGGTGCAACCAATTCATTACTGCGAGCGCTTAAGAAATTGTGGGCAATCCCAACTCGATTCCTGCGACTACACTGGCCTCAGCCAGTGCCACCCACTCCATAACTCCACCCACTCCCTAAAGCCGCAGCACAACTCTCCCTACCATCTCACCGCGCAATATTCTTTCGACTTGCTCGGGTAACTCTTCCATCTCAACTTCGCTAACTAACTCGGCTAAAGTGCTTGGCTTCCACTCGCCTGCCAACAACTCCCAGATCTTCATGCGTTTATCAGCGGGACAATCCGCCGAGGCGATACCGCACAAGCTGATGCCGCGCAACAAAAACGGATACACGGTCATCGCCAGCTCGGCACCAGCCACGAGTCCACAAGCGGTTACACAGCCACCATAGCGTATCGATCGGAGCAAACTCTCGAGCATCTTACCCCCGACCGTATCGACGGCCCCTGCCCATCGAGCCGATAACATTGGACGCTGCGATCCGTCGACGATGTCTTCGCGAGTAAGCACACGTTGGGCTCCCAACTCAAGCAGTGCGGCATGCTGCTCTTTCTTCCCAGTCACCGCCACTACGTTATAGCCCAAGTGAGCCAGCAATCTCACCGCCATGCTCCCCACGCCACCACTAGCTCCACTGACGACTACTTCCCCGGACTTGGGAAAAACTTCGTTGCGTTGCAGCGCCATGACTGACTGCGCCGCAGTGAACCCCGCCGTGCCATAGATCATCGCTTCGCGCAATGTCAATCCTCTGGGCATGGGGACAACCCACGCGGCTGGTACACTAATTAGCTCCGACCACCCACCCCAACTCGACTGCCCAAGCTCATAGCCGGTAACCAGCACTTCAGCACCTGCTAAAATACTCGGATGCGGGCTGTCGAGCACAACACCGGCCGCGTCGATACCTGGCACATGCGGAAAGTTCTTGACCACTCCGCGATGCCCCTGGTAGGCCAGTGCATCTTTATAATTCAGCGACGAATATGCTACGCGAATCGTCACTTCCCCAGCCGGTAATCGACCAATCGGCAAGTCAACAATCTGGGGAGCCGTTGAAGCCGAATTTGCATCTGTTGGCGGTTGGTCAACAAGTAGGCAGCGAAAAAGATCTGGTATCATGATGATCGCAGCTTCAACAATTGGGGAAATCGCATGGTTGACGATGAATTTAAGGGACCGGAGCTAAGCCCTATTGACCCAGCAACCATCCACGCACACCAACTCAGTCTATCGGAACTGTTCTTCGTAGTAACGCTGGTGGCCGTCGAGGTGGGCATTTACTTGCATGTTAGCTCGCTGCTCGCGTTTACCATCGGGGGCGGGATGTTGCTGTTGGCCATTATTCGCTTTGCCGACATCCACAACTTTTTACTGGGGAGCATCGTCGGATATGGCGTTGCCTTCTTGGTAGCTTGGCTTTACATCTTAACGTGCAACGCGTCGCTGATACCCGCAGTCTCCGCCTTGATTTTTTTCCCAGCCTGCGGTTACTTGCTAGGTGCTATCCTAGCCGATTCGCAAAATTTCAGTTGATTTGGCAATTCCTCGCATTATCTTTTTGCCGCACATCTTTTTGTCGGCCCGGGTTTAGAGTTGGTTATTTTTAAGCTAGGTTGAAGGTGGCCCTCATCAGCGGCTAGCATTTTCCGACAAAAAAAATGTGCGGCAGAAAGATGGAGCAGACTATCACGAATGCAATGACTTACCGGGCTAAAGAACAAAACTGGCGTTTTCCAATTAAGAAGCCTCGATGCGTACCCACACTCCTTGGTCGCGTTGCTCGACTTCGAAACAGTCGAGCATTTGTTTTCCTGTTAACAGATTCTTGCCATTGGTGATGTCATACTGCCAACCGTGCCAGGGACACGTAACGCAGGTTCCATCCAACTTGCCTTGCGCAATGGGACCTCCCTGGTGGGCGCACATGCCATCGACGGCCTGCCAATTTTCTGCGGTATGAAAAAGGGCGACGATGCGCCCTTCCACCACGAATTCGCGACTACTCCCCTCGAGCAGCTCGTTAGCCTCACATAAATAATGCCAACTCAATTCGACGTGCTCCTACTTGGCCAACGATGCGCGGACAATACGATTGTCGTTGCGCACGAAGATGCTTTGTTCAGCAAAAGCGGGGTGAGTCCAACAGACGCCTTCACGCTTAGGCAGTTGTAGTTTCGTCGGCTCGATCAATTGACAACGGTCAATAATCTCCAGACCGCTGGGCGACAGTTTGCTGATCAGTAGTTCTCCACGTTCGTTAAACATCCACACGCGCGCTCCCTGGCGGACCATGTGAATCGTCGCCCAGCGATCCTTGGGGACCGCTGTCAAATCTTCCCACACGCGTTTGCCAGTGGCGGCTTCCAAACAACGTAGTTCACCGTAACTATCGACACCATACACGTAGCCATCCTCGACAATACTAGTACCGATCATTGCGTGCAGGCCATAAATCACTCCGGTTTCAGCGAGAGTTTCCTCACCCACCTGTACCGACTTGGAACCAGTCGACTGCTCATTCGCCCCCACGGCTCGCCACACCAACTCGCTCGTCAGCGAATCCTTGGGAGCGCGGATCATCAACGATCCATCGTAGAAGCTGGAAACAAAGATCAATTCACCGTCGATACTGGGAGTACCTATCCCGATCGGCATCTCCGACGGTTTCATCGCGTGCGACCAGTGCACTTGACCTGTCTTAGGGTCGAGTCCCGAGAGGCTGTCGCCAGTCCAACATACCAGCACGTCTTGGCCAGCTTGTTGAATCACCACCGGCGACGAATACGCGGCCACTTCGTCGAGCGCTCGCCAAACTTCCTCTCCGTTAAGTTTGTCAAAGGCCACGATACAGGCACCATTGGCACCCGCTACTTGTTCGATCACTGTGTTTTGATAAATCAACGGCGAAGCGGCAATGCCCCAAATCGGCAGCTTGACATCGTAGTCTGTCACCAAGTCGCGTTTCCAAATCACATTCCCCGTCAAGGCATCGAGACAGTGAAAATGCCCAGCAGTCCCTACGGCATAGGCCCGGCCTTCATCAATGGTGACGCTCGCTCGTGGACCAGCCTTGTAGTGAATCGTCGTGTAGGGAGCATCGTATTCATGCAACCATAACTGCTCACCCGTCTTGGAATCCAAACACAAGATGCGTTCGGTCTCCTTTTCATTGTCTGCTATGCGATCCATGACATAGACGCGTCCCTCAGCCACCGTTGGCCCACAATAGCCAGCACCAATATCGACAGACCAGGCCAGCGGCAATTGTCCCTCCGGGAGATCGTCAACGATACCCTTTGTCTCCCACACTCCATCGCGGTTCGGTCCCCGCCACTGTGGCCAATCCTCACCAAATGTCATCGAAACAGGCTGTACGATCAACACCACCAGTACTAACAAACGTCGCATTGATTTCCCCTCGCGGTTAAAGATCAGGTTCCAAGTTCCAAGTTCCAAGTTCCCAGTTCCAAATGACAAAGTTTCGTCCAATCGAAAAGACTACGGCCGAATTAAACCGTTAGTCCTTCCAACGCTATCAACTATCGAATTAATTCGCGCTATTCGTGCTATTCGCGGGCAAAGTATTTAGCCAATTCCCAAACGGGAAAATATTCTGATTTTCACGATGCTTCCACAACGACGGCGGTTGCGTTGTCGCGGCCCGATTCACCGACAGCGGTTGCGACCAGTTGTTCGGCGCGGCTTCCAGGAAGCATACTCCCAGCCGTGCCGCGTGCGATGTCTTCGATGCCACGATCCCACAAGCCATCGATGACACCATCGGAACAGAGCACAAAGCGATCTCCTGGGTCATAGTCGATGACACCGACTTGGGGCACCAGGTAACGATGCCCGGCACCAAGGGCTTGCGCCAATACGTTCTTGCGCGGATGCGTGCGTCCTTCGCGCTCGTTGAGCTGACCTGAGCGACGCAGCCAACCAACGTGCGTGTGATCCTCGGTAATCTGCTGGATCCCTCCAGCCACAGGCAAGTGATACAAACGTGTGTCGCCAATATGGCCAAAATAGACACGACCTCGGCGGAACCAGGCCAAGGTCAAAGTGGCCCCCATGTTGCGACAGTTGTCATCATAGCGTCCCAGCTTGAGCATATCGGCGTGAATGCTCTTAAAAAGTTCGACCAGAATATCGTCGCTGTAAGCAGAGAATCTTTCCTCGCCTAAACCGAACTGTTTGGGAAGCTGCATAGTAATCTTCTCCATCGCAATGCGGCTGGCAAACTCACCGGAGCGCTCACCCCCCATTCCATCACTTACGGCAAAAATAAAGTCGCTCTTCTCTAGTGACGCCTCACCCGTTTTACCCAAGTAGCGAATACCATGTTTGTCGAGCAACATGGCCAAGAATTGATCCTCATTGTTGGGACGGAATTTGCCGGGATGCGTGGTCCCCGACCAAGCGACGCGCTGCGCGGCCGACTGGCGCGCGGTGTTAATGGTCGCGTCCAGTGGCTCGCCGATGATCTCCGCGAACTCGAAATCGATAACGCAAAAAATCCCATCGGTAGCGCGGTACGTAATATTTCTAGAAAACGGGTCGTCGTGTCGGACGCCGTACTTCTGCAAATCGCCGAACAGTTCCTTGACGCGATCATCTGTGATATGCTGCACTCGCGCGCCACAATTGGACGTGACGATTTCGAGCGATTCAGGATGCGAGTCCAGGAGTCTGGGTACGAAAGGACATTTCCGCGCTTCCAAATACTGCAACACACGAACTTCGTTCGCGAACCGCGATTCCGCCTCCGGCCCACGAAACAATTTATGAACGCGACCGTCGAAACCAATTCGTACCAGCGCCCGCTGCGTATTCTTCGCTTCTTGCATGATCCACTCTAAATGAAAAACGCCGTATCGAGTCTGATACGGCGTTTTGATTCTACCTTAAGTTACAACTAACGCTGTTCAACTAGCCGACCGACTGAATCGTCTTTAACACTCGCGAGACGATCTTATACGGATCGGCCTGCGAATTGGGGCGTCGGTCTTCCAAGTAGCCCTTGTGCCCATTATTCACAAACGAATGGGGCACGCGGATCGAGGCACCGCGATTGGCGACACCCCAATTGAACTTGTCAATCGACTGCGTTTCATGCAAACCGGTCAATCGCAAATGATTGTCTGGTCCATAAACGGCAATGTGCTCGTTGGAATACTTCTCAAAGGCTCCCATGAGCTTGGTGAAGTAGGCTTCGCCACCCGTTTCACGCATGTACTTAGTGGAGAAATTGCAGTGCATGCCCGACCCATTCCAATCGCCGCGCACTGGCTTGCAATGGAGTTCAACACCCAGACCATACTTCTCAGTCAACCGCAACAGGAGATAACGGGCCATCCACATGTCATCGCCAATCTTCTTCGATCCCTTGGCGAAAACTTGGAATTCCCATTGCCCCTTAGCCACTTCGGCATTGATTCCTTCATGGTTGATCCCGGCATCCAAGCACAAATCTAAGTGCTCTTCAACGATCTGCCGCGCAATGTCTCCCATGTTTTCGTAGCCCACACCGCAATAGTACGGTCCTTGAGGCTTGGGATATCCATCAGCAGGAAAACCGAGAGGTCGTCCGTTTTCAGTGAAAAAATATTCTTGCTCAAGACCAACCCACAGATCCGGGTCGTCGCCGATCGAGGCCCGAAAGTTGGAAGGGTGCGGCGTCTTGTTATCAGGCATAAAGACTTCGCACATGACCAAAAAGCCATTCTTGCGAGCTGTATCCGGATACAGAGCTACGGGCTTGAGCACACAATCGGAGCTCTTACCCTCCGCTTGTTGCGTTGAACTACCATCGAAACCCCACAGATCACAATCTTCAACCGACTTGGGGGCTTTATCGACGAGCTTCGTCTTGCCACGCAAATTGGGTTCGGGTAGGTAACCATCGAGCCAAATGTACTCGAGTTTGTATTTGCTATCTGACGACATACGAACGATTCTTTTCCGAAAAAAGAACTGAAATGGGAAGCAACACGGGGCGGCACTTGGCGGCTCGCCAGCGGACGGAAAAACGTGTTCCGTTTACAAAGAAGTTGGAACAACCGCCAACACCAGCACGGCGTTGCGTCATGGGGCATCGCACCCAGCTCTGTCGCGCTCCTACCCAAAGCTCGACACCTCTGCACGAATGCAATCTCTAGGATCACTTCCCAATCATCAACGGGCTAGGCAACCGTCGCTCGGCCCCCCCTCATAATGTCGTCAATAAGCTAACACGCCGAGTCGAGCTGAGCAACTGCCATTAACCGCGATTGCAGGCTTCTCTTTCTGCGGGGCTGCAAGCGTTGGCATCACACTGGCGATCGCACTCTTCCGCATCTAACGCATCCTTCGCGGAATCCGTTCGAGCCACAGCCACACCAGCCTCCTGTGCCACTTCGCTACACTCCGCCTTGGGATTCGAACACAGAGAGCAGGGGCTCTCCCCTAGCACGCCTTGGCTCGCCCCCAAGCCACCGCAGCTCCCCTTGATTTCATGCCGACCCAACATGACTCCCACCGCCATTAAACCAACCACTAGGGCAAAAGCCACGACCGTTACACTAAAAATCAAAACTAGACTTACCATCAGCGTCTCCCCAAGAGTACTAAAAATTGCACGGTCGATTAGTTACGTAGCCGAAGTCGCCAGACTTTGGACCGGCTGGTCGTTACTCTTGCGAGATCGGCAACGGAATACCCAACACCGACTTTCCCGCAAGATTTTATCCTACTTCGAAAACCTGTTCCTGAATTCGGTCGATTCTACGATCTCGAAATCACCCCCAACAGTTGGACGGATAAGCATCACGCTCCAACCATGCTGCTCCGCCAGCACTAGACCTGCTTCAAAACCAGCGGCCATCATCCCTGTGGCAATCCCATCGGCCAGCCCACAGTTGTCAGCTACCACCGAAGCTGAGGCAATCGCATCCTCAACCGGTTGGCCCGTCTTGGGGCTGATCGTATGCGAATAGCGCCGACCCTCGGATTCATAGTAATTACGATAATTGCCGCTGGTCGCCAGCGACAGATCCGTTAGGGAAAGCACGCGCTGCACGCTTCGCTCACCCTGGCTCGGTCGCTCAACTCCGACTTGCCACGCGGTGCCCTCTATTTTCTTACCCTTGGTGCGCACCTCCCCGCCGATTTCGACGAAGAAGGCTTTGAATCCCAATCGATCAAGCACGGCAGCCACCCGATCAACTCCATGTCCCTTCGCAATCGCCGACAAATCGACTTGCAGTCCCGGATGACTTTTCCTCAAAGCAGGTGGCTCGCGACGCACGGACAGCTTTTCATATCCAACTGAATGGAGCTTGTCAGCAATCGCTTCCGCGCTCGGCCTAGACCGCTCGCGGCGATCGGGCCCAAAGCCCCACAGATCGACTAAGGGGCCCACCGTCACGTCGAACGCTCCGTCGGTCTGCTCCGACAATCGCAAAGACAATTCGACCACGTCGGCCGTTTCCCGCGATACCGGAAACCAATCGTCAGAGTTCTGCGAGTTGAATCGTGATAGCTCGGAAGTTGAGAGATAAGTCGACATCTGCGCGTTGACTTGCTCCAATTCTGTCTCGACTTCACGCGAAACAGTTGACAAATTGGGAGTTCCAGCGGCTGAAAACAATTTGATGGAATACGTCGTCCCCATCGTTTGACCAGCGATCACCTGCAGCGTTGGAAGACGTATTGGACGGTTGCAGGATGATAAGCTAATCAGCAAGCCGCACAATAATAGACCCGAGAACAGCCCCGCCTTAACCAGGATGAAGCCGTCACTGGACTGACACGGCGAGTGACGTTTCTGTTTCAAGTCAATCTCTCTTCACGGTAGAGCTTGGCAACTATCCCAATTGATTGATCCCCTGGCGCGCCATCTCCGACATCTTTTTGCCGCACATCTTTTTGTCGGCCCGTTTTAGTCCTGGCTACATCACTTCCGGGTCGACGTCGAGCGTCGCCCCCTTATCAGCCGCTAACACGTTTCGACAAAAAGATGTGCGGCATAAAGATGGGGGACTTGTAATCGAATTGCGGGAAATTATTGAGGGGCAGATCTAACCACCGAAATCGTCGTAGGCAATATTCTCAGGCTCAACACCCAAGTCATCGAGCATCTTGAAGACGGCCGCGTTCATCATTGGCGGGCCGCACAAGTAATACTCGATGTCTTCTGGGGCAGGGTGATTCTTCAAATAGTTCTCGAGCACAACTTGGTGAATAAACCCGACGTAGCCCTTCCAATTGTCTTCTGGTTTGGGTTCAGACAAGGCGATGTTGAATTTGAAATTCGGGAACTGCTCTTCGATTCCACGGAAGTGATCGATGTAGAACAATTCGCGAATACTGCGACCGCCATACCAGTACGATACCTTGCGATCGGTCTTGCGATTCTTAAATAGTTCAAAGATGTGACTGCGCAGCGGAGCCATTCCAGCACCACCACCAATGTAAACCATCTCGGCCTTCGTATCCTTGATGAAAAACTCACCATACGGTCCCGAGATAGTGACCTTGTCCCCCGGCTTGAGACCGAAGATGTAGGAGCTCATCTTGCCCGGTGGGGTGCCATCGGGGGCGCGAGGTGGCGGTGAGGCCACGCGCACATTGAGCATGATGATCCCTTTTTCCCCTGGATAATTGGCCATCGAATAAGCACGAATTACCTCCTCATCGACCTTTGACGTATACCGCCACACATCGTACTTATCCCAGTCCTCTCGAAAATCCTCTTCGATGGCGAAATCTTTGTAGTGCACAATATGCGGTGGAGCCTCGATCTGAATGTAGCCCCCCGACTTGAAACCGACCTCTTCTCCCACGGGCAGTTCGAGAATCAATTCCTTGATAAAGGTAGCCACGTTGCGATTGCTGCGCACCGTGCACTGCCACTTCTTGGTTTCGAAAACTTCGGGTGGAACTTCCAGCTTCATGTCTTGCTTCACCGCCACTTGGCAGCTCAACCGATAGCCCTCCTTGGCCTCTTTGTTGTTGATGTGCCCCTTCTCGGTATCCAGAATTTCACCACCACCAGCCAATACTCGGACTTTGCATTGCGCGCACGTGCCACCACCACCACAGGCGCTGGAGACGAAAATGCCGTTGTCGGCCAAGGCCCCCAACAGCTTGCCACCAGCCGGGATGGTTAATTTCTTGCTTTCATTAATCTCCAAGTGGACTGGCCCCGAGGGAACCAGCGCCTTCTTGGCCCCGATGATAATGAACACCAACGCGATAACCACGCTGGTGAAGACAAGCACGCCGAGGAAAACGATCATAGGGCCAGACATGTGTCTCAGCTCCGCAAGTGTGTGAGGTGAAAAATAGTGGTATCGTCAATTGGGTTGCCAAGCCCACATCTTTGTGAACCTCAGGCGCTAGCCGTGGGTTCTTCTTTGCAGTAAACCTCAGGCGCTAGCCATGGGCCTACAACTGTATTCCCGAAAAGGCCATGAAGGCCATGGCGATCAGCCCCACGGTAATGAAGGTGATCCCCAACCCGCGCAGTCCCGGCGGAATATCGCTGTATCGCATTTTCTCTCGTACAGCCGCCAAGGCCACGATGGCCAGTCCCCAACCGAATCCAGAGCCAACTCCGAAGACGACGCTCTGCCCGAAGTTATAGTCGCGTTGTTCCATGAACAGCGAACCACCCAAGATCGCGCAGTTCACAGTGATCAGCGGCAGGAAGATCCCCAGCGCGTTGTACAGCGGCGGAAAAAACCTGTCCAACACCATTTCCAAAATTTGGACAATCGCCGCAATCACCCCGATGTAGGTGATCAAACCCAAGAAGGAGAGATCGACACTCGCATAAGCGCTATCTCCAAGTGTTTTGGCCAAGGCACCCTCCTTGAGCACGTTTTGAAACAGCAAGTTGTTCATTGGAACCGTAATGCCTTGTACCACCATGACGGCGACACCTAAACCGATTGCCGTCTTGACGTTCTTCGACACCGCCAAGAACGTACACATCCCCAGGAAAAAGGTGAGTGCCAAGTTCTCGACGAAGACCGCCTTCAAAAACAAACTGAGATATTCTTCGATCATGTTACTATGACTCCTCAATCTGTTCAGGCTTGAACGTGCGGTTCAACCAAATGATGATGCCGATGATAAAAAACGCGCTGGGGGAGAGGAGCATCAATCCGTTGGGGTTGTACCACCCTCCGTCCGAAACAGTCGACAGAATTTTAATTCCGAACAACGATCCCGCTCCCAGTAGCTCTCGGAAAAACGCCACCACGATCAAGATGAAACTGTATCCCAGACCATTGCCAATACCATCCAGAAAGCTGAGCTTGGGATCGTTCTTCATGGCGAACCCTTCCGCACGTCCCATCACGATACAGTTGGTGATGATCAAACCAACAAACACGCTTAGCTGCTTGCTGATGTCAAACAAAAATGCTTTGAGCAATTGGTCAACCACGATCACTAGCGAGGCGATGACCACCATTTGCACGATGATGCGGATACTGCTGGGAATGCGATGCCGAATCAGGCTCACTGCCGCGCTCGAACAGGCAGTCACCAGCGTCACGGCAATACTCATCACGACCGCCGTCCCCATTTGCGTGGTGACCGCCAGTGCGGAACAAATACCTAGGATCTGCAAACCGATCGGATTGTTATCGAAGATCGGCTTGAGCAATACGTCTCTAGCTGTTGGGGCTGCCATCGGCGGCTCCTTCTGTTTTTGAGGCCAAGCTTCTTAGGTAAGGTCCAAAGCCATCGTCACTGAACCAATATTTGAGCATTGAATCGACTCCGCGACTGGTGATCGTCGCCCCTGACAAACCATCGACCATGTAGGGCTGCTTCTCTGCAACAGGCGTCCCCTTGGCCACGCCGACCATCAGATTCTCGTCATCGCGAGGGGCTCCTTCCTTCCAAATATGCTTCCCAACCCATTTGGATTTCCAGTTCGGATTTTCCACTTCGCCCCCCAGTCCGGGAGTTTCACCATGTTCGTAGTAGGTCAAACCCCTGATCGTGCGAATATCCCTGTCGACCGCCACATAACCATAGAGGGTTGACCACAGCCCCATGCCATAGATCGGCAGAACCACTTGTTCGACTTGGTCGTTCTCCCCCATCACTAGATAAACCCAAGTCTGTTTTTCACGCTTAGCCAGCCCAATATCGAACTGACTCTCGATGTCCTGGTTGAGCTTCTCATCCTTCATTGCTTTACGCGGTTCGTAACTTTTGTCGGCATCCGCGACTACTTCTCCACTATCCAGTTCAATCAACACGCGTTTGAAACGCTTGCCGAACAGCTCTTCCAATTCCTTGGTGCTCATTTCCTTGGGATCACCCAACCCGGAAGCCGCCACAATATTCTTTTGGCGATCGAGGGTCTTGTTCTTCTCTTGCATCGGTTTGAGCACCACCGCTGCACCACTGACCAGCAGTGAACAGACGATGCACAGCGTCAACGACACAATCAAGGTATTGGCAATCGAATCTTTAGGCGGCATAGCGCGCGGCCCTCCGCTTGATATTGGCTTGAACTACAAAGTAATCGATCAATGGTGCGAAGACATTGCCGAACAAAATGGCCAGCATGATCCCTTCTGGGAAAGCTGGATTGATCGCCCGAATCAAAATCGTCATCGCTCCGATGAGCCCACCGTAATACCATTTACCAGTCTCAGTCATGGAAGCACTGACTGGGTCGGTGGCCATGAAGACCGTACCGAACGCCAAGCCACCAATGACAAAATGCCACCACGGAGGAACTTGGAACATCGGATTAGTATCGCTTCCAACCACATACAGCAGCGAAGAGAAAGCCAAAGCTCCCACACAAACACCAGCCATGATTCGCCACGATCCAATCCCTGTGGCGATCAAGATGACCGCGCCGATCAGACAGGCCAGCACGCTCGTCTCGCCCATCGATCCAGGAATAACTCCCAGAAACGAATTCCACCATGAAATGCTCATCTCACCACCAGTAGTACTGATGTACTGCAGCGATTCCATGGCGTTATTCAGCGGTGGAGTGTGCTTGACCATATCCCCCATCTTCAATTGCCCCAGTTGCCCCAGAGCGGTCGCGCCCGAGTAGCCATCGATCTTGCCATCACTAACATAACGGGCCGCAGTCCAAACTCTATCACCGCTGATCTGCCCTGCGTAGGCGAAATACAAGAACGCCCGTGCAGTCAACGCGGGGTTCAAGAAATTGCGCCCCGTGCCACCGAAGATCTCCTTGCCAACCACTACTCCAAACATGATTCCAATGGCCACTTGCCACAGCGGAATATCGGGTGGCAACGTGAGTGGAAAGAGCAAACCAGTAACCAGAAAACCTTCGTTGACCTCGTGGCCGCGAATGCAACTGAAGACCACTTCGCTTAGCCCACCCGCCGTCATGCAGACAATGTAGACCGGCAGAAAGTAGATCGCTCCATAAACAAAATTGTCGAGGAAACTGCCCGGATCATGACCTAGACCGAGCATGGCGTGTAGCGCATGATGCCAGTCGAAGGCAGGCTCCAATCCAGCTTCAACAATTTTTCCATACGCCGCATTGGCTTGGTAGCCGGTGTTCCAAAATGCCATCAGCACACATGGCACCAGCGCGATCACGACCATGGTCATCATCCGCTTGAGATCAATCGCATCGCGGATATGCGTCAGCCCCTTTGCCACATGGCCTGGGGTAAATAGAAACGTATCGCCAGCTTCGTAGAGTGGATAAAGCTTCTCGAGCTTTCCCCCCTTGTCGAACAGCGGGTGCATTTTATCGAGCAGGTTACGCAAGAACTTCATCGAAACACTAACCTTCTTTCTCAATTTTGAGCAAATTGTCGCGCAGTATTTCGCCGTATTCGTATTTGCCAGGGCACACAAACGTGCACAACCCCAAATCTTCTTCGTCCAGTTCTAAACAGCCCATCTGCTGAGCTGAAAGGGTATCGCGCGAGATCAGCGAACGCAGCAGTGGCGTAGGGAGCAGATCCAGGGGCATCACTTTCTCGTAAGTCCCGATTGGAACCATAGCCCGTTCGCTGCCACCCAAGCTGGTCGTCAACGGATACTTCTTAGCCCCCTGCCAAGCTGCAGCAAAAACCCGCGTCACGGAGAACTTATCAAAGCCGGGCATTTGCCAACCCAGAAATTCACGCTCGCGACCTTCGGACAAGCACGATACCTGCAAATGATAGCGCCCCAAAAACCCAGTCGGATCTTTCATCACGCGACCACAAAGTACCGAGCCAGAGACCACTCGATTCTCTCCGGTTTTGAGTTCCCCCCCCACCAAGTCGGTCAACGACGCGCCAAGCTGAGTGCGTATCAAACGCGGCTTTTTAACCGCCGGTCCAGCCAGTGATATTGTTCGCGACGGGTCAACTTTTCCCGACAGAAAGAGCCTACCGATGGCGATTACATCTTGATAGTTCACGTACCAATTCACCCGTCCCACCGTCGCTGGCTTGAGCAAGTGCATGTGCGTTCCGGACAATCCAGCCGGATGAGGCCCTTCGAACTCAGCCACCGTGACCTTGCGCAGACCTTCGCCTGGGACGCTCGAACGTGGGTGGCGACAGACGTAAACGGTGCCGTCGGTCAGCCGGCCCAACGCGTCGACTCCCGCCTTAAAATCTTCGACACTCTCAGCCACGATTTCGGACGGTGAGGCGGCCAATGGATTGGTATCCATGGCGTTGACGAAGATCGCCTGCGGTGCCGATGCAGGGAGCGGCACCTTGCTGTAAGGCCGCGTGCGTAAACTGGCCCACAAGCCCGAAGTGGTAAGCTGTTCGACCACTTGCTCTCGCCCTAGCGTGGCGACTTGACCAACGTCAAAGCTGGCGAACGAACGGCTAGTCTGAGAGCCATTCTTTTCGATGATCAAAGATTGAAAGCGGCGTTTTTCGGCCCGGTTGATCGATAGGACCGTTCCACCTGCGGGAGCGGTAAAGACTACCCCCTCTGTTTTTTTGTCGGCGAAGACAGGCTGCCCCAGCTCGACTCGATCCCCTTCGGAAACCAATAGCGTCGGGCGCATGCCAACATAGTCGTCCGCCACCACGGCCACTTGTGAGACTTCCTTGGCGTCAACTCGCTGCTCCGGTGCACCTTCAATCGGCACCGACAAGCCGCGTCCGATCTCAAACCTTTCGACCATCGTACTGGAACCTTTACTAACCTACTTTGTGAAAACTTTCACAAGCAATGTTCTAAAATAATCCCGCGGCAAGGGGCTCACTCGCGGGATGGTCCTTAGAAAGCTGCTTGGCAGCGTTTCGAATTCGGAGTCTTAAACTCAGGCTGGTTACTATATGATTACGCAGCCGAGCGAATCTGACAACGCCAGTTCCGCAGGTGGCGAATATTCTCGAAATCTATGTCAGAATTGGTGCCTAGCGTCGACTAATAGGACGATCACACGTGTTTTAGCCAAGTAAATCTCGTCTCGATAGTGTCAAGCTACCCTAGATGCCAGACCCGGATTCGCCGGTTGGTTTTCACCAACCGCCCGCCAATATCAACCAATCGAACCTCAACCATCCCCATGATCAACTGGCGATGTGGGTCGACGAGCACGCCGACGCCCTTTACCGTTTTGCTCTATTGCGAGTCCGCGACCAGCACACGGTTGAAGACCTGCTTCAGGAAACTTACCTGGCCGCACTCGGATCAAGCCCTGATTTTCGTGGCGAATCTACAACACGAACATGGTTGGTCGCTATCCTACGGTTGAAAATCATCGACTACTATCGGCGGACCAATAAAGAACAGTCCCATCAAGCAACGACCGGGCCAGCAGACACTAAACTGGAACGACAGGAGCGACTCAAACACTGGAATTGCGACCCCGGTGAATCGTTGGAAAAACATGAGTTTTGGGAAGTGCTGCGCAACTGCGTCGACAAACTCCCCGCGACCTTAGCCCGCGCTTTTGCGCTCCGAGAATTCGACGATTGCACGCCAACGCAAGCCTGTGAGTTGCTGAGAATCACTCAGGAGAACTTGGCCGTACGACTATTTCGGGCTCGCACACTACTTCGCGATTGCTTAGACAAACATTGGTTTTCAGAGGACTAAGCATCATGCGAACCTTACTGCGACAACTGCATCTGATCCTTACGCTGCAATGCCACAAGGCTTCGGAACTGATCTCGGAATCCTTCGAACGCAAACTCCAACGTCACGAACGGATTGCTCTCAAGTTTCATCAATTTTCGTGCTGGTCTTGCCGTCAGTTTGAAAAACAACTGCGTTTCATGCGAACAGCACTTCAAAAGTTGGAGCGCGATCAACGCGAGGCGCTCGCCTCCGGAGAAAAGCTGAGCGCGGCTGTTAAAGATCGACTTAAGCAACTCAGACCTCCTAGTCTCCCCGGCAATCCACCCGTCGAAGAACGATAATTGGAGAGTATCAGCTCGACGCGCCAGCGAGTGGGTCCTCCGTTTTGGCGGACGTCGCCGGTTTCAATTTCACTAATCAGCCGACCCACTCGCTCGTATGTTTAAAAAGCACTCGAATTAAACTTGAGTGTGGTTGTTCGTGAGGAGTGATTAACACTCGCTGTGGCTTTGACCACTTGCGCCAGATTTCTCCCTTCGAGCCTTACTCCACTAATCGTTACA